>CAIYOB010001015.1 GCA_903927685.1 uncultured Planctomycetaceae bacterium | reverse complement strand
GCCGAACCGCCACCGGCCCCGGAAGTACAGCCCGACGACCAGTTGCAGACGGTTGCCCTGGCCTCGAACGAACTCCCGGCCGCCGAGATGCCGGTGGTTTCCGAGCCGCTCGCCGTCGCCGAGACCGGCGATGCACTGACCGCGGACACCGCGGAGGCGATCCCGTCCGAGACGGGCGTTTCGCAGCTGGGTGAGCTGCAACCGGCTGCTGCCGATCCGGCCGCGGCGCCGGTCCCGGCGTGCCCGGAGGGCGTCGCGCTGGACGCCTCGCTGCAGCCGGAGACCGCGGCGCCCGTCGCCAAGGTCGCTCCTGCGGGCGCCAAACGAGCCCCGTCGCCGCCGCCGCTGGCAGCCCGGGTCGAGGCCAAGCTGACGATCAAGCAGTTGGCCGCCAAGAGCCGGAAGGAAGCCAAGCAGCGCAAACGCGAAAAGAAGATTGAGTCGTTCAAGGACTACTTCCGCTTTCAGGAATCGTTGGTCAAGATCCCGCCCCACCGGGCGCTGGCCATCAATCGTGGCGAACGATCGAAGATCCTTCGGGTCAAGATCGAAGCCGAGATGGGGGCCCTGTACCAACGGGCCGAGCAGCGTTTGATCCGGCCGGATCACCCGCACGCCGAATTCCTACGGGATTGTCTGCGGGACGCGTTGAGCCGCTTGATCATGCCGAGTTTGGAACGTGAGGTCCGGCGCGAGCTGACGGAATGGGCCGAGTTGCACGCCGTCCAGGTTTTTGCCCGCAATCTCCGGCAACTCCTGTTGCAGCCGCCCGTCCGCGACCGCCGTGTGCTGGCCATCGACCCGGGCTTCCGCAGCGGCTGCAAGCTGGCCGCCCTGGACGAGTTCGGCAATGTGCTTGGGCACACCGTGATCCATGTCATCGGCAAGGACGACATCGTCCGCCGCGGCCGCCAGCAGGTGGTCGAAATGGTGCAGATGTACCATATTCCGGTGATCGCCATCGGCAACGGCACGGCTTGCCGCGAGACCGAACGGCTGATCGCCGACGTGATCGCACACGAACTGAAGGACTCGGACGTTCGCTACGCGATTGTCAACGAAGCGGGAGCGAGCGTGTACTCGACCAGTTCCATCGGCCGCGAAGAACTGCCGCGTTTCGATCCGGTGCTGCGCAGCGCCGTATCCATCGGCCGCCGCCTGCAGGATCCGCTGTCCGAGTTGGTCAAGATCAATCCGGCCAATATCGGCGTCGGGCTGTACCAACACGATGTCAAGTCGAAGCACTTGGAAGAATCGCTGGACGCCGTCGTCGAGTCCTGTGTGAATTTCGTCGGGGTCGATGTCAATACTGCCAGTCCGGCCTTGTTACGCTACGTGTCCGGCTTGAATCAGTTGACGGCGCGGCGAATTTACGAGTACCGCCAGAAGCATGGTCCGTTCCGCAGTCGCGACCAGTTCCGCAACGTGCCGGGCTTTGGCGACGCCGCGTTCGTCCAGGCCGCCGGTTTCCTGAAGATCATCGGCGGCGACACCCCGCTGGATGCGACCTGGATCCATCCGGAAAGTTACGAAATCGCCCGCCGGGTGATCACGCAATTAGGTGGCAGCGAAGCCGACTTGGCCGACCAATTGTCAAGCCGGGGCAAGATTGCCGAGGTGCCGCGGCCGGAATTCGGGGCGGGTGTGGTCCAGCCGGCGCCTGCTCCGGAGGCGGCGGAAGTGCCGCTCGAGGCCGGAGCCGCCGAGCCGGCCGGTATGACGGAACCTGCTGGTGAAGTCGAGCCGGTCCCGGCCGCTCCCGAACTGACCCCGGAACCGATTGCCGAAGCGGCTGGGGAGCCGGTTCCCGCGCTGCCCGCGGTCGAGCCTTCCAGTCCGACCGCGGTTGAGCCGGGCGTCGAACCCGGGGCTGAGACCGCTGCCCAGGCGGAGGCTGCCCCGCCGCCGTCCGCCGAACCGGACGCGGCCTCGCCGGAATCAACCGTGTCCGCAGAGGAGGCCCCGCCGCCTCCCGCCAGCGAGGTCGTTGTGGCCGAACCGCCCGCCCCGGCAGTCGGTGAAACCGCCCCCGCGGCGGACGGGCGTCCCGGACTGGCTCAGCGGGCGGCCCGGGCGGATGCGGGCCAACTGGCGCGTGAGCTGGGCGTAGGCGATCTGTTGTTGCGTGACATCCTGACCTCGCTGACGCGCCCCGGCCGCGACCCGCGCGAAGACCTGCCGCAACCGGCCTTCCGCCGCGAGGTCATGAGGCTCGAACATCTCCAGCCCGGCATGGAATTGACAGGGACCGTGCTGAATGTCGTCGATTTCGGGGCCTTTGTGGACATCGGTTTGCAGGACAGCGGCCTGATTCACATCAGCCGTTTGGCGGATCGGTTTGTCAAGGACCCGCACGAGGTCGTCAGTGTCGGCGATATCCTGAACGTGTGGGTGGTCGACGTCGATCGGCAGCGCCGCCGTGTTTCGCTGACCGCCATCAAGCCGGGCACGGAACGACCGCAACAGGAACGTAAAGAACGGACGCCGCCGCCCAGTCGGCAGGAAGGCCGACCCGAGGGCCGTGGTGAAGGGCGTGGCGAGGGACGCGGTGGCGGTCGAAGCGAAGGCCGGGGTGGTCGTCCGGCGCAGGGCCGACGTCCCGAAGGCCGCCAGCCGCAGGGCCAGCGCGGCGGGGACCGACCGCCCCGGGTGACCGAGGTGCGCTCGACCAAACCGAAGCCGGTCACGCCGATCACGGACGCCATGGCCCAGGGCAAGGAGCCGATGCGCTCGTTCTCCGACTTGATGCAATTCTTCGGCCGCAAGCCGGACGAAGAACAAGAGAAGAAAAAGAAGAAGTGAGCACCGCGGACGCCGGGCGTCTTCTCGCCGTCGACATCGGTAATCAACAGATCAAGCTCGGGATTTTTGCTTCCCGCGGCGTGTGCCTTCCCCAGCCGACACAGATCTGGAGACTGCCGACCGGGGAAGCGAGCTTTGAGCGGCTGGCGGACATCCTACCCGACCGGCCGCTGGCGTGGCACGCGGCGACCGTGCATCGCCAGGCCGAGCAGCGGTTGGCCGCTTGGGTCCGGGAGCATCGCCCGGCGGACACCTATCGGCTGCTCAGAAACTCCGATCTGCCGGTGGCGATTCACGTCGAGCAGCCCGAGCGAGTCGGCACGGACCGGCTGCTGGCCGCGGTGGCGGTGAATCGCCTCCGTGCGCCGGAACGCCCTGCCGTCGTGGTTGACGCCGGCACGGCGATCACCGTCGATCTGGTGTCAGCGGACGGGGCGTTCGAAGGCGGCGTCATCCTGCCCGGGTTCCGCTTGGTCGCCAAGGCCCTCGCGGACGGAACGGACCAGTTGCCTCAAGTCGACTACGATCCCGCCGCCGAGCCGCCGCCCGTGGTCGGCAAGTCGACGCTGGCGGCCATCCGCAGCGGCCTGTTCTGGGGCCAGGTCGGGGCGGTGGGCGAGTTGGTGCGGCGCATGTCGGACCAACTAAGGTCCACCCCGCAGGTCTTCGTCGCCGGTGGAGACGCCGCGCGTCTGGCCGCGTTCCTGCCGCAGGCCCGGGTCGTCTCGGAATTGGTGCTGGCCGGAATCGCCCTCTGCGCCGACGGCTCACCGATAGGCCCGCACGCCGAACCAGCGGAGAATGGGTGAGCGGCGGGGGCTGTTGGCCGAGTAATCCTCGGCATTCACGGCCAAGGCCACGTCGATGTTCTCCCAGACGATCAGCTGGTCCAGCAGCACGACGCCGTCCGCGCACGGCCGGGACGCAATGAAGCGGAGACAGCCAAGCACATCTTCCTTGCGCTGCTCCAGCTCCAGATGCACCTTGCGCAGCGCGGAAAACGTGGCGTACAAATTCGGGCTTTGGACATGCAAAGCCGGCGTTTGGACGTGCTGCTTGACAGTCGTTTGGCGGACGGGTAAAGGTTAAGGGATGACGACGAAGACGATTTCCGTTGACCTGGATGCGTATGGTCGGCTACGACACGCTCGGATTCGGCCGGATGAATCTTTCTCTCAGGTCATCCGAGGCGCAAGCTGGGATGAATTGCCGTCCACAGGTGCTGCGCTGCTTGAAGCCTTGGAGACCGCGCCGCTTGCGGATGATGCAGTGATTCAGCGCCTGGAAGCCGCCCAACAGGAAGACGCGACTCCGGAGAACGCATGGACCGTGCCGCGTTAGACACCACGATCCTAATCGACCTGTAAAACGAACGCCGCGGGCGAGGGCAAGGACGCGGAGCAAGGGAATTCCTCGAATCCCACCGCCACACCGAATTATGGTTGCCGGTCGTAGCACTTGGGGAGTATCTCGAAGGCTTCTCCGACCCGGCATCTCCGGAAGCACGGGCCCTCGTTGATCCACTCAAGATTCGGATCGCCGGGTTGCACGTAATCGCTTATGCCAATCAGCCATTGGATCCCGTGTGACGTAGATGCGATACAGGTCCAGTTCGGGCAGTTCCAGGAACTCGGCGTCCGCGGTGGTCAATTGTCCGTTGCCGAGGACCAAGAACAATGGACCAAGGACCAAGCCTGGTGGCAGTCCGGGCAGCGGACGCGGGCGAAGCCCTGGTGCAGATCGCCACACTTCAGAAATGCCTTCAGCAGCAGGGGATCAGGAACTGCCGAGCGTGAGGGAAATACTTAGGCTAGGGAATGGTGGGCAAGGGAATGGGGCAGCAGGAATCCGGAGCTGCCGAGCCCCGCACGCATCGGTGCTCCCATTCCCTTGTCCCTCCCACGCGACCCTGGCCGCTGACTCGTCCGCCGCATGCCAGTCAGCCTTCCCTATTTAGATTAGACCTGTCCCGTCTGGTTGCCCTCCGTTTAATTGCCCCCACCGACAGCAACCTGGGCGAAGTGTTCATGGCCGGCGACGCCGACGCCAAGCCTGCGCGGCTGCGGCGCGTGGAGGTCACCCAATTCGGCACCCAGCACCGGGCTATCATGCGGTACTGTTATGAACATCCCGGCTCCCTGGGCTTCGCCATCTCGCAGGACGGCGGCATTCAAGCCGTGATGCGGATCGGCGGCCAGTTGGTCGTCTGGGAGAACATCGACGTCGCCCTGGCGCTGAACGCCGAAGACTTGTCCGCCGCCAGCCCCCGCCGCTCGCCCATCCTCCGCTGGTTCGGCGTGCGGGCCTACCGCTGAGCCGCTTTTCACACAGGACCGTTTGCCAAACCGTCCGAGACGGAATAGCATTTTACCCGACAAGATCTGGTAGGCATCGGCACTTCGCCGTCCCAGCCTCCCGCGGCCAGGCCAAATTGCCTGCCATCACAAGGCTGACATCGAGGAGTTGATATGAACCTGACTTCTGCACTGGTCCGGCGATTCCGTGGTTTTCGTAACACCATCTTGGCCGGCGTTCTGTTCGGGCTGGTGGCCTTGCCCTGGCCCGCATCCGCCGCTTGGATTTGGATCGAGGGCGAAAAGCCGGCCGAGTCGACCATGAACCGGCATCCGTGGTGGTACGACCAGGTGAAACGCGAGCAGCTGTCGGGCGGCGACTTCATCAGCAACTTCAACCAGGACAAGGCCGGCGAAGCCGAGTACCGCATCGCGGCTACCGAGGCCGGCGATTACGAGTTCTGGGTCCGGGCCAATCCCGTCCAGGCGCGGTTATCGTTCCGGCTGAACAGCGGAGCCTGGACCGAAATCGACTTCGGCAAGACGCAGTTGGGCAACGTGAACATTGCGGCGGACAACAAGCCCGACTTGCGGTTCGTGGCCTGGATCAAGGTCGGCCAGGTGACGCTGCGGCGGGGCGCCAACAGCATCCGCTTCCGGATGGACAGCCAGAACAGCAATCACGGCTCCCTGGACTGCTTTGTCCTGACGAACGAGCCGTTCCAGCCTCAAGGGATTCTCAAGCCGGATCAACTGGCCCAAGCGGCGGAGCGGATCGCGGCCGAAAACCAAGGCTGGTTTCCGTTTACGTCCAAGCCCGACCCGTTTCGCGAGAACAGCGGCTTTGACCTGCGGTCGCTGAACGAGAAATTCGCCGGCGAGCACGGCTTCATCGCCGTCAAAGGCACGCATTTTGTCCACGGCGACACCGGCCGGCCGCTCCGGTTCTGGGCCGTCAACGGGCCGCCGCACGACCTGAAGGACCGCGAATCGATGCGCAGCTTGGCGCGACTGCTGGCCAAGTACGGCGTCAATCTGGTGCGGATTCATGGCGGATACTTCGACGCGAATGGCAACGTGGAAATGGATTCCGTCCAGCACGCGATCGACGTGGTCGAGTGCATGAAGGCCGAGGGCATTTACAGCCACTTTTCGATCTACTTTCCCCTCTGGATCGCACCCAAACCCGGCACGCCTTGGCTGCCCGGCTATGACGGCCAACAGCACCCGTTCGCCGCCCTGTACTTCAACCGGGATTTTCAGGAGAAGTATCGCAGTTGGTGGAAGGCCCTGCTGCTGACGCCCAGCCCTACGACCGGCAAGCCGCTGATCGCCGACCCGGCCGTCGCGGGCTGCGAGATGATCAACGAGGACTCCTATTTCTTCTGGACCTTCTCGCCGGACAACATCCCCGACGCGGAACTTCGTATCCTCGAGAAACAGTTCGGCGATTGGGCGCTGGCTCGATACGGATCGCTGGACGCAGCCCTGCAGAAATGGAACAGTCTGAAGACACCGCGGGACGCGCCCGCCGAGGGCCGGTTGAGCTTCCGCCCGCTGTGGAACATGTTCAACGAAAAGCACCCGCGCGACAAAGACACGGCCCGGTTCCTGTTGGACAGCCAGCGGCGGTTCTACCAGGAGACACAGCAATTCTTGCGCGAGTCGGGATTCAAAGGCGTGATCACGGCCTCGAACTGGACCACGGCCAGCCCGCAGGTGTTTGGGCCGCTGGAGAAATACAGCTACACCGTGGGCGACTTTATCGACCGGCACGGCTACTTCGGCTGCAACTTGCGGGGCGAGTCGTCCGAGTGGTCGATCCGCGACGGGCACACGTACAGCGACCGCAGCGCGCTGCGGTTCGAACCGGAGGAACCGGGCAAGCCCAAGTCGTTTGTCCACCCGGCGATGGATCCCAGCTACGACGACAAGCCGTCCATGATTTCCGAGACGACGTTCTGCCGGCCCAATCGTTACCGTTCCGAAGCGCCGCTGTTCTACGCTGCATACGGGGCCCTGCAGGACACCGATGCCATCGTCCATTTTGCCCTGGACAGTTCGACGTGGACGGTCAAGCCCGGCTTCTTCATGCAGCCCTGGACGGTGATGACGCCCGCCATGCTGGGCCAGTTCCCCGCCGCCGCGCTGATCTACCGCAAGGGACTGGTGCCTTACGGGGACACGCTGGCCGACCTGAACCTCAAGCTCGATGATCTGCTGGACCTGCAGGGCACGCCCCTGCCGCAGGACGCCGCCTTCGACGAACTGCGGCTGAAAGACGTCCCGCGCGGCACCGACATCAAACCGGGCAACGTGATCGACCCGCTGGTCCATTTCGCCGGGCGGACCAACGTCCGGTTTACCGAGCAAGGCGGCCCGCCCGTGTTGAAGGACCTGAGCCCCTACATCGACCGCCGCGGGCAGACCGTCACCAGTTCCACCGGCCAGCTGCGACTGGACTACGGCCGAGGCATCTTGACCATCAACGCCCCCGCCGCCCAAGGCGTCAGTGGCGCGCTGCACGAAGCCGGCAGCACAAATCTGGCCGACGTCGCGATCGTGTCCGACATGCCCCTGGGTCACATCATCGCCGTCAGCTTGGACGGCCAGCCGCTGGCCGCGTCGCAGCGAATCCTGCTGCAAGTCATGTCGGAGGAGAAAGCCACGAACTTCCAGACGGAGCCGGTTTCGGAAAGCGTCAGGCGAATCAAGAGCATCGGCCAAGACCCGTGGCTCGTCAAGGAGTTCAGCGGCGAGGTGAAATTCAATCGCCGCGACGCTGCCCAGCTGACCGTGACCGCGCTGGATTTCAGCGGCTACCCCGCCGAGAAAGCCGGCACCGCCCAGCAGATCAAGCTCGGGCCGACGACGATGTACTATCTCATCGGTGGGCGGCCGTGATGGTCAATCACGTTTCATCAGGAGCGCAGTCGGCCGGGATTGATCCAATCACCGGTTGCCGAGGAACTCGGCCGCATCACGGCCGTTCAGCAGCCAGCTCAGGTTGAAGGAAACCACCTGGACGGCTTCGTAGCATCCGGTCGGTCCGCCTTCGAACAGCAGATAGATCCTGCCTTGGCTGGAAGTCCCGGTGCGTCCCACGCCCAGATTGGAGTAGGCGCTGGGACCGTCATACACCAGACGTTTGACCGGCCACGTGCGTCCGCCGTCGAAGCTGGCCCAGACGGTGATCTTCTCCCGCCCCTTGCTGGTCGACGCGCCGGTCCGGGCGGGCATCTCGCCCGCCTCGGTGTCCAGATTGCTATAGAGGAGAACATCGCGTCCCGCCACGGGCAGGCGGAGCATGCCGCCCATGCAGCCGTAGGAAGTTCCCCGCGCTCCGTCCGGCAGGTCGGAGCTCTCGGTCGGGCTGGTCCACAGACTGCCACCGTCATGGCTCCAGGCGAAATAGCGGTTGCCCCGGCTCATGTGTTCGCGGGAATTATAGAGGATGCTGCCGTCAGAAAGCTCGGCCAGCGTTGCCTCGCCGGTGCCGAACACCGGGAAGGGGTGACTGGTCTGCCAGACCGCGCCACCGTCGTCGCTATAGATCGCGGTGCTGTAATGATAGGGACGCCACGCGACGTCGTTCGAATTGTCCGGGCCCATGATCCGGGCCGGCATGATCAGCCGGCCCGGATGCTCGCCGAAGGCCAGCGTGATACCGCATTGCATGGCCGCCACGCCCTCGGTTTTCGGAATCAGCCCGAACCCGTCGGGACGGACCTGGATGTCCTCCCGTACCCAGCTTGCGCCGTGATCGCGGCTGCGGAACAGCCAGCCGGCTCCCGGATTCACGTAGAGGATCTCGCCCTTTGTTTCGTCCACGATCGCGTTTCCCCCTTTGGCGTCGGGGGCGATTTCAAGGTCGGCGTCCCAGGTTCGGCCGCCGTCACGGCTGCGCCGGCAGTTGCCGCCGCCGGGCGACTGAAATGCCACCACGGTGCCATCCCGGGCCGAAAGGACCCCGCCCCAGCCGCCTCGGCCTTTCCACAGTGACTGCATGGGAACAAACGCCGGCTCGCCCAGGAACTCCTCCAAGCGGGAGGCGGTGGCGAAGCCGCTGCCGGGAGATTCTCTCTGCGGAGGCTGGGCGTGCAGCGCGGCCCGCGGGGTGATCAGCAGGGCGGTGAGGATGATGTTGAGTAACGCTTTCATCAGTTCTCCTTGACAGGTTCGTGCCGACGGTCTCACTTCGTCGTCCCGGTCGCGCCCAGAAACTCGTCCTTCGTGAGCTGGCCGTCGCGATTGGTGTCCAGCTTCTTGAATCGGACCTCGCCGGCGGCTTGGTCACTGCCCGCGAGCGTGCTCATGAACTCCTCCTGGCTCAGGAGCCCATCGTCGTTCTTGTCGCATTGGCCGAAGCGGGCCACGCGGTCCGGGGAGGACTGGGGAACGGCGTTTCCTGCCGAGCCCCCCTCTTTCTTCTGCTTCCGCTCCGCCTTGCTCTGCTTCTGCGATCTTGGCGTCAGGCCGTCGCGGGGCTTGGGCTCGGGCAGTTTGGCGAGGATGTCGGCGAAGCTCGCGCGAGCGGCCTGGACTTCGAGATACGACGCCCCGCTTGACGCCGGGGCCGCGGATGATGCACGGCACGCGGCACCCAGTTCGCTGACCGTGCCTTTGCCATCGCCGCCGGTGCCGTTGTCGCCGAGAAAGATGACCAGCGTGTTGTCGTCCAGCCCCTCGGCCTTGAGCCCAGCGAGCAGCTTGCCCATCGGATCAT
>CAIYOB010001014.1 GCA_903927685.1 uncultured Planctomycetaceae bacterium | reverse complement strand
GTGACAAACTCGGCGGCCGTCAGGACACCGTCCCGCAGGTGCTGCTCCAACGCCGCTTGTGCCAGCCGTTCGCGCCACCGTGTGGGCCACTGGTGGATGCACAAGTTGAAATTGTACGGACCCGCCGCCTTGTTCAACAGCAACTGCGGCTCGGCCAGCACGCCGTAGACCCCCAAGGTGCCGCCCAGTTTCAGCAACGGCAGTCCCGCGTTGATGCATGCCGGATGGCCCACGGCGTCGACGACGGTATCCAGTGGCTTGCCCCGAGCCGCGACCAGCTTGGCCAGCGCCGGATCGTCCGGTCCGAACACGGCGTCCGCGCCCAGAGCCAAAGCCCGCCGGCGTTTGCTCGGGACCGGATCCACCGAGCCGACCCAGCCCAAGCCGAGCAGGCGGGCGAACTTGACGAAGCTCAGCCCGACCGGCCCAGCGCCGAATACAAGCAGATCCTGGCCGGCGGCCAGCGCAAAGTCGCCGAAGCCGCCGAGCACTTCACGCCACGTGCACATCAGCACCGCTTCCGCCGCCGACACGGCGGCCGCCACCGGGCGCTGGATCTCATAGACCTCGAACCAGCCATGCTCAGCGTCGGCCACGCCGTCGGCCAGCATGGCGTCGTGATCGTTGACCAGCGTCCAGTCGCAGAATCCGCCCCAACCGCTGGCGTAGCGTGAATCCGAGAACGAGAAGTTCAGGCCGCCGATGACGCGATCGCCGGGATGAAACGTGCGCACCCGATCGCCCACCGCGGCGACGATCCCGGTGCTTTCGTGCCCCAGGATCAGCGGATACCGGTCGACGCCGGGAAAATGTCCGGCAATCAGTTTGCCGTCGGTCGCGTTGCACAACGCGGCCAGGTCGGTCTTGACCAGCGCCTGGTACGGTCCGGGCGCCGGCGTTTCCAGTTCGACCACGTCCAGTTTTCCAGGTTCCACCACCGCGACAGCACGCATGTTCTCGCTCTCCTAGGTCAATTGGGCCAGATCCTCGTACACGTCCACCAGCCCTTGATAGCAGCGGTCGAAGATCGGCAGCAGCCGCTGGTAAACAGCCTGGTTGGCCGGATTCGGCTGGACCACGTCGTCCACACGCACGAACCGGTCGATGACGTCAAACCCGTCGAACACGCCGGCCGCGACCCCGCCGATCACGGCCGCGCCCATCGACGTCGCCTCCTCCAGGAAGTTCAGCTTCTGGATCGGGCAGCCGTAGATATCGGCCAGGATCTGCCGCCACACGGCGCCCTTGGCTCCGCCGCCGATCACGGTTACCGCGTCGATCGGCACATGCTGGCGAAAGATGCTGACGATGATCCCCAGGTTCAGCGTGATCCCTTCCAGCACAGCCCGCAACAGGTCCTCGCGGCGCGTGGCCAGGCTTAATCCGATGAACGCGCCCTTGGCCTTGGGGTTCCACCGCGGGGTGCGTTCGCCCAGCATGTACGGCAGGAAGAGCAAGCCGCCGGCGCCGGGCGGCGAGCGCTCAATCTGCTGGTTAATCAATTCGTACACATCCCCATTCGTCTCGCGGGCCTGCTGCTGTTCCAGCGTGCAAACGGTTTCCTTCAGCCAGTGATAGCTGGAGCCCGCGGCCTGCATCGTGCCCGACGGATGCAAGTACCCCGGGACACAATGCGCCCAGTTCATCGTGCGCATCTGGGGATCCACAATCGGCTTGTCCACGGTCAGCGCGATCCAGCTGGACGAGCCCAGATAGTTGTAGGCCGAGCCCGGCTTGACGCAGCCCACGCCGACGCCGGCGCAACTGCCGTCGCCGCCGCCTACGGCGACCGGGGTGCCGGCGCACAGGCCCGTGGCCGCGGCCGCCTCGGCCGTGAGCGTGCCCAGGATGTCCGTTGACGGACGCACGGGCGGGAACAGGCTCGGCTTCAGTTCGGCCAATTCCAGGACCTCGTCGGACCAGCAGAAGCGGTTCAAGTCAAAGGCGTTCATGCCGGACGCGTCGCTGTAATCCGTGGCCACTTCGCCGGTCAGCCGCAGATTGATATAGTCCTTGGCGCACAGCGTCTTGTCGGTCTGCCGAAAGATATCCGGCTCGTGCTCGCGGACCCACATCAGCTTTTCCAGCGAGTAGCTGGCGCTGACGCGGTGGCCGACGATCCGGTAGAAGTCGGTCATGGGGATGCGCTGGAGGATCTGCTGAGCCTGTTCGTCCGCCCGCTGGTCGCAATAGATGATGCTGGGTCGCAGGGCACGCCCGCGGGCATCGACAGGGGTACAGCCCATCATCTGGCCGCTCAAGGCGACGCAGGCGATCCGGCCCGGATCGATGTCCGCGACCAGTTCCCGACTCGTGCTGCAGACGGCCCGCCACCAGTCCTCCGGCTCCTGCTCGGCCCAGTTGCCGTGAAAGTACCGCGTCGGATAGCTGCTGGTGCGGCTGGCCACCAACTGGCCATCGGCCGTGAACAGCGTGGCCTTGTTGCCGGATGTTCCCAAGTCGTGCGCCAACAGGTAAGTCGTCATCTAGGGCAATCCCCCTCTCGCTTGCGCTTCGGGCTAGGGCTTCCACTCCAAATAGGACAGCGTGGAAGGCGGGTCGTGTTTCGTGTTCACTTTGTCCGGTCCCGTGACCATATCGAAACAGGTCACAACCAGCTTGCCGTCCCACAACAGCGGCTCGCCGGGCTGATCCAGCCCGCCGTCGCCGCCGTCCCCGTCGGGGCTCTGCGCCAGGACCGTGATTCGTCCCTGCGGATCGACCTTGCAGACGGCGTTGTTCGAGAAGTCCGCGACATAGACGTTGTCCTGGCCGTCGATACAGATCCCGTCGGTCGTCCGCATCTTGGCGCGAACCATCGTGCTCGAAAAGTCCGGGTCGGACAGGGGTGTGGCGAAGTCGGTCTTGGCGAAAACCGTGCTGCCCGTGACGCGGCCTTGCGAATCGAACGTGACCTTGTGCAGGGCCCCGTCGCCAAAGTTGCCCACCAGCAGGTTGCCTTGGCTGTCGAACACCAAGCCGTCGGCGCCGTACTGGCAGTCCCGATTCAACGTCACAAAGGCGACCAGCAAGTTCGGATCGCTCCGCGTGTTCGTCAAGGACACCTGCTGGTCATCCAGGCGGAAACGATACACGGCGCTGACCAGCAGACCGTCCTCCCGGCGGATCTTGGGCAGCATGCTGACCGTAATGTAGACGTAGTCCCCGCGCACCCGCACGCCGTTGGGGTGGCTGATCTGCTGGGCCACGACGGTGGTGCGTTCGATCCGCCCGTCGCGGATCCGCAGCCGCAGCAACCGGCCTTGATTCTGCTGGCCGTCGGGGCCATTGCCGGTCGGCCAGTTCTGGTTGTCACAGACGAACAGATCGCCGTCGGGGCCAAAGGCGATGCCCATCGGATACGCGTGCCCCGTTTCGGCCAGCGGCGGCACTTGAACCCACGGGGTCACACGGCGCTGGCGGTTGATGCGGATCAGGCAGCCCGGCCGCGTGGCGTCGGCAAAGTTCGGGCAAGCCACGACCAGGTTCCCGTCGGCGTCAATCGCCATCCCATCGGGCGTGGGACAGGTGTCCGGCAGCGAGACCAGCAGCTGGGGGCGGAGGGCTGCGTCCTGGGCCAGCGCCGCGTGGGCGAACAGAATCCCGAGCAGCGCGCACCCGCTCAAGCGGCAGGACCAGTCCAGGCGTCGTCGAATCATAGCGGTGTTCCTTGAGGCGTTGTGGGCTTTCCAGCGAAGCTAAGTTCTACCCTTGCTGCGCGAGGTTTTCCATCCGGAGTCGGCGTCAATCCGGCGGCATCGATCCTGCTCTTGCTTTCACACGTTCCAGCGGTCATGCTAATTCCGAGTCGGGGAACGAGCCTGCCTCGCCCCGGCGTCCTCCAGCCTGAGCCCCACCCCACGAGGAGCCTGCCTGATGATGGAACGATTTGCCCTGCTGGCGTGGCTGATCGCTTCGGCTGCTCAAGCGGCCGAGCCGAACACGCTGTACGACCGACGTGCAACGTGGGCCGAGAGCATGACGGCCACGCGTCAGAACGTAGCCCGGCTGCAAGCGCAGAACCTCAAGCTGCCCGCCGACGAGACCAATTGGGCGGCGGTCTGGGAAGATCTGTATCGCCGGTTCTGGACCGATTGGCCGGAAACCGACTGGCTGCTGCAGGACAGTCCACTGCGGACCGCCGCGGATGATTCTGACGCCCGCCGCGAATTCGGCTGGTACTTTGAGGCCCGCCGCGACGCGTCGGCCGAGCAGCAGATGATCCGCCGCGTGCTGGACGAAGCCGGGCCGGCGGGCCAAGCCTTGGCAGCGGGGCTCGAGGCGTTGACTCAGGCCGCCACATCCCCCGACGATCCCGCTTGGCTGAACCTGTACGCCGAGGCGTGCCGCCTGCGCCGCCTGGAACGTCTGCGGTCACTGCCCGCTCGCGTTCCCCAGTTCGTGTTCACCAAGCACTACACGCTGGGCGGCTCGCACTACGCGTATACCGAGGGCCAATCCGATGCACAAGCCGAACGCCACTTCGTTCCCGGGGCGGCGCTCTGTTTGGCCAGTTGGGACGGCGACCAGTTGCGTGTCGAGACGCTGGTCGACGATCCGAACGGGGTGATCCGCGATCCGGACGTCTCCTTCGACGGCCGCCGCGTGTTGTTCGCCTGGAAAAAGTCCGACCGGCAGGACGATTATCATCTGTACGAGTTGGACCTGGAGTCTCGGGCGATCCGGCAGCTGACCGATGGCCTGGGCGTCGCCGACTATGAAGCCGCCTACTTGCCGGACGGCGACATCATCTTCAATTCGACCCGTTGCGTGCAGATCGTCGATTGCTGGTGGACCGAGGTCAGTAATCTGTACCGCTGCGACGCGAACGGCGGCTTCCTGCGGCGGCTGACGTTTGACCAGGTGCACGACAACTACCCGACGGTCACCGACGACGGCCGGATCCTGTACACGCGGTGGGAGTACAACGACCGCGGCCAGATCTATCCGCAGCCGCTGCTGCAGATGAATCCGGACGGCACGAACCAGGCCGACTTCTACGGCGGCAACTCGTGGTTCCCGACCACAATTCTGCATGCCCGCGGCGTGCCGGGGACGCAGAAAGCCGTGGCCATCGCCACGGGCCACCATTCGCGGCAGACGGGCAAGTTGATCCTGATCGATCCGGCTAAAGGCCGTCAGGAGAACACCGGGGTACAATTGATCGCCCCCGTCCGCGACACGCCGGCCGTCAAGGTCGACGCCTATGGGCAGAAAGGCGAGTTGTTTCAGTATCCCTATCCACTCAGCGAAACCGAATACCTGGTGACCTGGCACCCCGTCGGCTGGCGTTGGCCCGAAGGAGCGTTTGGGCCTCGGTTCGGCGTCTACTGGATGACCAGCCGCGGGGCCCGCGAGCGGCTGGCCGACGATCCGCGTCTGCCCTGCAGCCAGAGCGTCCCCGTGCGGGCGCGCGAGACGCGCCGGTTGCGTCCCAGCCTGGTCGACTACGGCCAGAACACGGGGACGGTCTACGTCCAGGATGTGTACACCGGCCCCGGCCTGGCGGGTGTCGACCGAGGCACGATCAAGACCCTGCGCGTCGTGGCCTTGGAGTTCCGCATCGCAGGCATCGGCTCGAATCGCAACGGCGGTCCGGGCGGCGGGGCCTTGATCAGCACCCCCGTCGCGGTCGGCAACGGAGCGTGGGACCCGAAGTGGATCCTGGGCGACGCCACGGTCCATGACGACGGATCGGCGTTCGTCCAAGTCCCCGCGCGGACGCCGTTCTATTTCCAGTTGTTGGACGACCAGGGCCGCATGGTCCAGACGATGCGCAGCTGGACCACGCTCCAGCCGGGCGAGAACGCTTCGTGCGTGGGCTGCCACGAGCACAAGAACAGCGGCCCCGTGGCCTCGCTTCCATTGACGAAAGCCTTACAGCAGCGGGCGGAGACCTTGCGGCCCTTCTACGGACCGTCGCGCGGATTCAGCTTTACCCAGGAAGTCCAGCCGATTCTCGACCGGCACTGCGTCCGCTGTCACGACGGCCGAGCGGACGTCCCGTACGCCCTGGCCGCGCGTCCCGTGAAGGACGTCGAGGCCCGGCGATGCTGGAGCGAATCGTACTTGGCCTTGACGCATGCCCGCGAAGACAAGGCCGGCGAGGGGCTGTGGCGTGGCGACGCAGACCATCCGCTGGTCAATTGGGTCAGCTCCCAATCTGCCCCGCCCATGCTCCCGCCGTACTCCGCCGGCGCCAATCGCAGCCGCTTGATCCAGCTGCTGGAAGACGGCCACGAGGACATCCGGCTGGCGCGGGAGGAGTTGGACAAGCTGGCCGCCTGGCTCGACTTGGGCGTCCCCTTCTGCGGCGACTATGTCGAAGCCAATACCTGGACGGACGAGGAGCGGGCGAAACACGAACGCTATGCGGCCAAACGTCAACGCTACGACGAGGAAGACCGGCGGAACATCGCCGCCTGGCTCGAACATACGACCGGGGAATCGAAATAGTCCGTGGCCACGTCTGGGAATTGGAGTCGGGTGCCTGGGGTCGAGCCACGAAGTATGAGTGGCGAGCCCCCAGCCTCCGCCTCTGGGGGCTCGCTGCACTCGACCCCAGCCACCCTGGCACTTTGCGGCGCCAGCGCACGAGAGCCTGCCGTCTGGTATACTGGGAACACGAAACGAGTGATGGAGACCCAGCGATGCCTAATCCTTTTCCGGGGATGGACCCGTATCTTGAGGGGCCACTATGGACAACGGTTCACACCAGTCTGGTGAACGAAATCGCGCGCCAACTGGCCCCCCAACTGCGTCCGAAATACTTCGCCCTTCCCCAGGAACGGATTGTCTTGACCGTCCCGGACCCCATGGAAACTCGGTACCGAACGCGGATTCCAGACGTTGGCGTGTACGGCTCGGACGGAGAGCGGAGGCCTCAGACGGGCACGGCGGTCGCGGCTCCCTTGGTTCTGGATGCCCTGGTTCCGGAAAGTGTCCCCAATCCGTACGTCGAGATTCGCGATGCGGAGCAACGGCGACTGGTGACGATGATCGAAGTGCTCTCGCCCACCAACAAGCGAGGGCCGGGTGTCGAGGAATATCGCAAGAAGCGGCAAGAGATCCTCGCCAGCGATGTCCACTACCTCGAAATCGACCTGTTGCGAGTCGGCGAACGCTTTCCGTTGGCCGGTACCCTGCCGTCCGTGCCCTACTTCGTGTTCCTCAGCCGCGCCAATCGGCGGCCGCGAGTCGAGGTCTGGCCGACTCCATTGGAGCAGCCCTTGCCCCGCGTTCCCGTCCCCCTGTTGCCGGACGACGGAGACGTCCTGCTCGACATCCAGGAGGCCCTCCAGACGATCTATGAATGGTACAGTTACGATCGCGCAACCGACCATTCCGGCGAGCCGCCCGTCCGACTCGCGCCCGAACAGCAAGCTTGGGCGAACGAACGCCTCCGCGCTGCCGGGCTGCGCTCGTGAGGAACTCGTGATCCCGCCAGCAACGCTCACGAAAGAACTTCCCAGTTTCGGCTCAGTTCGTTTAACGCCGAGCCGGCAGGCGACGGCGGATCAGCGGGATGCGGCCACCCCACCCGTCGCCTGCCGGCTTGGCGTTAAACGAGGACAGCGTTAAACGAGGATTCTATTTCGTGAACGATGCCACGATGCTAACATCGACCACGGATCCGGCGTAAGAGCTTTCGTCTCGCAGAAGTTGTCTTGGGGAGGAACTTCATGCTTTCGACATGCTATCGGCCCAGACTATCCTGGCTGTTTGCGCTGCTGGCCGTATTGCCGGCCGGCCCCGCGTCGGCGCAACCGTCGGAGCCCGGCCGTCCCGAAACGCCCCCCACGCGGACCCTGACCGTCGGCGAGACGGAACGAACGCTGCAGCGAGACTGGCTGTTTCAGGCTCAAGGCGAACCGCTCCTGGAGCGGGCAGCCCTGGAGATCCGCTGGGCGCGCGAACTGGCACAGCGGCTTGTCAGCCAGTCGCCGGGACCCGAGCTCGCGGGCGAATTGCGAGCACTGGATGCGTTGGAACAACGCCTGGGCGAACTGCGAGCAACGCCTCAGGCGGCCCCGCCGCCGACGGCCGACACTCCGCCGAGTTGGATTTGGTATCCCGAGGGAAACGCCACGCAAGACGCACCGGCTGCGGCACGGTTCTTCCGCGGCCGCTTCGCCGTGCCGGCCGACGTGCAAGACGCCGAGTTGCGAGTCGCGGCGGACGACGCCTGCGAGGTGTTCCTGAACGGCCAGCGAGTCGGCCTTCACGAGACTTGGACACGGGCCGCCGTGTTTGCGGTCGGTCCGCGGATCAAGGTCGGCGACAACGTGCTCGCCGTGCGGGCGGAGAATCGTCCGGCGCCCAGCAAAAATCCCGCCGGCCTGATCGTCCGCCTGGCGGTCCGCTGTGCCGATGGCCAACGGGTGATCCGCGTCTCCGACAGCGGCTGGCGGGCTGAAAAAGAGCTGCATCCGCACTGGGAAGCCCCCGCGTTCGACGACTCGGCGTGGAAAGCTGCCACCGTGGCGGCGCCCTGGGGCGGAGGCCCGTGGGGCAAGATCGCCGGCCTGGGGACGGACGTACAGGACGATCCGGTCGCGGCGTACGCTGCGGAACCAGCGGCGGTGAAGGAACTGTATTTCTCGGTACGGCGAGTCAAACGCAGCATCCTGTTCAAGAACCCCGTTCTGGACTTCACGCGGTTGCTGTTCATCGACCAGCCGTTGCCGCAAGGTCCCATCAACCCGGAACATGAAGCGATCCACCGCATGGGCATCACCGCGGTCCCCGGCGGCCGACTGCTGCTGCTCGACGGCCTGCATCCCGGCGGCGAGGTCCGGCAACTGGCGCCGGACAGGCCCGGCAGCTTCTGGCGGCCCGATCTCTCGTTCGACGCCCGGCGGGTGCTGTACTGCTACAAGCCCCACGATGAGAAGAGCTTCCACCTGTACGAAATGGACCTGGACGGCCCGGGCCTCCGGCAACTGACGGACAGCGACTACGACGATATCGACCCGCTCTACCTGCCCGACGGCCACATCCTGTTCACGACGACGCGGGGCAACTCGCACGTCCGCTGCGGGCCGTTCATCTACAGCTACATCCTGGCCCGCTGTGACGCCGACGGGGCGAATGTGTACTTGACCAGCTACAACGGCGAGCCGGATTTCGTCCCCGCCCTGCTAAACGACGGCCGCGTGATCTATTCCCGCTGGGAGTACTCGGACAAACCGCTGTGGCGGCTGCAGAAGCTGTGGACGACCAACCAGGACGGCACCGGAACGGCGCATTTCTGGGGGAACCAGTCCGTCTGGCCCGATCATCTGTCCGAGCCCCGGCCGATTCCCGGCAGCCGCCGCGTGATGTTCTCCGGCGTGGGGCATCATGATTGGTGGTCGGGCTCGATCGGGATCATCGACCCGGACCGCGGCCGCGACTGGCCGCACGGCTTGACGAAAGTCACCGCCGAGTTGCGGTGGCCGGAAGTCAGTCCTCCGCCGGAGGACCGGCCCGAGTCGGCGGACTACCACGCCGCGGGCCGCTTCACGGGCTACAAAACGGCTTGGCCGCTGAGCGAGCAGGATTTCCTGGTTTCGGCCCGCGGACTCGACCAGCGGTTCCGCTTGTACTTGATGGACGTGCACGGCAACCGCGACTTGATCTACGAGGGCGTTCACAATATCTGGCACGCGCTGCCCGTCAAGCCGCGGCCGGCGCCTCCGCAGCAGCCCGACCGCGTGGCGTGGCCCGGCACCGGTTCGAGCCGCCGGCCGGTCGAGCCGGGCACGTTCTACAGTGCCGACGTGTACGAAGGCGTCCCCGAACTGCCGCGCGGTTCGGTCCGCTATTTGCGGACGTTTCAACTGGATTACAAAACGTATTCGACCTGGAACAAGACGTATCGCCATTCCGGCCCGCCCGTGTCGATCGTGCAGGAGGAGGGCGTCAAGCGGATTCTATCCGAGGTCCCGGTCGAGGCGGATGGTTCGGTCTACTTCCGGGCGCCCGCCGGCCGCGCGGTGTTCTTTCAACTGTTGGACGCGGACCGCCGCTGCCTGCACACGATGCGGAGCTTCAGCGGTCTGATGCCCGGCGAGCAGCGGGGGTGCGTGGGCTGTCACGAAGGGCACAGCACAACGCCGCCCCGGCAGAGCGGGGTGGCGCTGCAGCGTCCACCCACGGAACTGTCTCCGCCGCCCTGGGGCGACGCGAGCATCAGTTACGAACGTTTCGTCCAACCGGTCCTGGACCGCTACTGCGTCGGCTGCCATCAGGGCCAGGAACCCGGCCTGGCCGAACCGAACCTCGCCCTGCGGACCGGGCACAATGTGTTCAAAGAACCCTACCTCACGCTGGTCGGCGAGGCGGGCTGGGGCAATCCGATCCCCGGCGGTCGGCCCGGGTACGGCATTGCGGGCGCCATTCCGGTCGAGAGCGGTTACGGCCAAAACGACCCCGCCGCGCTGCGCACGTTGCGTCCCCGGCAGTACTTGGCCGGCAACAGCCGGCTGGTCGACTTGGCGGCGAGCGGCAAGCACTACGGTGTGAAAGCCGATCCGCTGAGCCTGCACCGCTTGATCGCCTGGGTCGATGCCTGCTGTCCGTTCCTGGGCGAGGAGGAACTCCGCGCGCTCGGGGATCCGGATTTTCCGGGCATCGAGAACCTGCCGATCCGCCCCCGCGTGGCTACTGCTCCGCTCATCGAACGGCCGTGACCAAGCGAGACAAATGCCCCGCCATCCTGATCCGGCATTCGTCAGCACCACGAAGCATCGCTTCACGTTCATCACAACTCAACCTGGGCGTCAAGGAGTATTTCTTGTCCGACCCGCGTGGCGAGTACTTGGACCCGCCGTTGCAGGGCTATCGGCTGGCCGGCGACAAGTACCAGCGCATGGAACCGGACGCGGAGGGCGCGCTGGACACCCGGGAACTGGAATTGCGTTTGCGGATCGCCGATGGCCATCTGGATTTCGTGCGTTGGGGCACGGGCGAGCGGCTGCTGACGCGCAACAAGCAACTGCTGCGGGAGGCAGGCGCCCGGCGGAGCGAGGAGGCCGCCCGGCCGCGAAGCCGAACGCGCCGATCGCGAGGCCGCGGCTCGGCAGGCGATCGAGGCCGAAGCCGCCCGGCTCCGCGACGAATTGGCGATCCTCCGGCGGGCGGCGGAGTAAGCGACCTGGCAGAAATAACTTGAGAGACCGGAAGGCGAGCCGACGACGGAGACGCGGAATCCGTGGCGCAGCCATCCCTGCAACGTCTTTCCGAGAGAACCGATGCGCGCGAAAGACAAAATCATGGGAGGGTAGAATCATGGTTGCCTCTGCTCTGCCATTCTGGGGGAGATCAATCTGGGTAGACTATTTGCCTGTCGATCGCCCACAAGAAAGATTGCCGCCCGCCGAGCGATGCGGTAAGATGACCGTCGGTCGGAGGGGCGATGGTCGCCTACGGTCAGACCGCCCGGGGACGAACCGTGGCGACGAAATGTTGCCATCGAGCGGTGGGCCTTGCCAAGTCTCACGGTCAACGTCTTGGGCCGCCGCCGATTGAACATGGGCGTTCTGTCGTAACACTTCCCTATGCCAGTACACGGCCAGACTAGGATCGCTGCAGCACTGACGTTGCTTGCGCTCACGGCAGGCTGTGATCGCACGACGCTCCAAACGGTGGAATCCGTTCCATCTGCTGGTGGAACTGATCGCCTAATCCGCCGGGATTGGGAGACCGTGTCGTTCTCGCGCCCCGGTCAGAAGAGCTACGACTCCCATTCACTTGTCTGGCAGCGCCTTCAGAACGGTTCTTGGTCTGATATCGTAACAATCACACAGGCGGATTTTCAACGCGGCACTGCTCGTCGTCGATGGTTTAGCTCCATTCACAGTTTCGACGCCGTCGCCGCTACTGCGATTATCAAGGTTGCCGAGGCTGAGGCTCCCGACAGTGCAGGCACAATACAGTATGTCTATTCCTGGCGAGAGTGGGACATCAAAAACAATCGAGAAATCAAGACCATCCGAGTGTGTAAGGACCCGTTTGAGCCGTGCGACGCTCAACGTCCGTAGGCACACAACAGCCTTGCGGCGATGGGTCATCCAACGGCGGATTGACAAGGTCTCGGTACGACAGAACTACAGACGGATGACACGACCGACTGGCGGCGGGGTCATCAGCACTGGAGTCGGGCCGCGGACTCCGCCGAGTGCATCGGAGCAGACCGCCGTCAAGCCGGGACCGACGGCGGCGACCGACACTTGAAGTCGGCGGGCGTCTGGACTCTAATCCGTGCGGCATGAAATGGAGTCGTGGCGAACGGACAGATCCGCCAAGGCGGGGGCCGGCATGGCGGCAGGGGAAAGGATCGACGATTGATCACGGGAGCTATCAAGTCGCAGGTGGATCGCGTCTGGGACGCGTTCTGGTCGGGCGGGGTGTCGAACCCGCTGTCGGTCATCGAGCAGATCACGTACCTGCTGTTCGCCCGGCGGCTGGACGAGATCCACACGGCGCGCGAGGCGCAGGCGAATCTGCTGGGGCAGCCGATCCAGAACCCGATTTTCACGAAGAAACAGGAGCATCTGCGCTGGTCGCGGTTCAAGGACTACGAATCCCAGAAGATGTACACCAACTTCCGGGACGAGGTGTTTGCGTTCATCAAGAACCTGCACGACGACAGCCAGAGCGCGTACAGCCGGTTCATGAAGGACGCCGTGTTCATCATCCCCACGCCGTCGCTGATGGAACGGGCGGTGACGATGATCAGCGACATCCCGATGGAGGACCGGGACACCAAGGGCGACTTGTACGAGTACCTGCTGTCGAAGATCGCCCAGGCCGGCGTCAACGGCCAGTTCCGCTCGCCCCGGCACATCATCAAGATGATGGTCGAATTGGTCGCCCCGCAGCCGGACGACGTGATCGGCGACCCGGCGGGCGGGACGTTTGGGTTCCTGGTGGCGGCCGGCGAGTACCTGCGCAAGCAGCACCCGAAGCTGTTTCATAACAAACGCCAGCGGGAGCACTTCCTGAACGGCATGTTCCACGGCGCGGACTTCGACGCCTCGATGCTGCGGATCGGGGCCATGAACCTGATGCTGCACGGCATCGAGAGCCCAACCATCGACGGCATCGATTCGCTGTCCCAGGACAACGCCGCCAATCGCGGCCGGTACACCGTGATCCTGGCCAACCCGCCGTTCAAGGGCTCGCTGAACTATGACGAGGTGGCCAAGGACTTATTGCAGATCGTCAAGACGAAGAAGACGGAGCTGCTGTTTCTGGCCCTGTTCCTGCAGCAACTGAAACCCGGCGGCCGGTGTGCCTGCATCGTGCCGGACGGCGTGTTGTTCGGTTCGTCGGGCGCACACCAAGCCGTCCGCAAGACGATC
>CAIYOB010001013.1 GCA_903927685.1 uncultured Planctomycetaceae bacterium | reverse complement strand
GCACGCGCGGGACTGATCGGCAATCCGTCGGACGGTTACGGCGGAAAGACGATTTCGTTCACGTTCAAGAATTTTGCGGCCCAGGTAGTGATCTATCCCTGGGAACAGCTGCCGGTAATGTGACTGGTTATCTTTCCGCTGCGTTTCGCCAAGATTGCTGACTGCCGGCTGACGACAATGCCAACCGAGCCGCGACGGGTCAATGCAGCCACTTCGGCAGCCTGAGACGCTGTTCGGACAACCGCGAATCTAGGGCGCAAGTACCTGCAAGTCAACCATTTCCGTCCGGCGTGCAAGTCGGGAGAACCAAAGCGAGACATTACCGGTAATGCGGGACCTGCCGAGGAATTTGGAAATCCGCATTATCCCTGATTGACCAGCCGATAACGTCGTAACAGCTACATCGTATGGGCTTTAACGCCTGCGACGGTGCGTCTGGTCTTCGTGTCCGAGATTGAAATCCCCTGACGTCCGGTTGGGTAAATTCCCTTTCGTGATGACGTTAGGCGGCGGCGGCCAAGGTGCCCGGGCGCTCGCTGTTGGCTAGGGGGTAAACGTGATGATTGCAAACTCAATTTCCCGGCTGTTCGCGGCAGCCATCGCTTTGGGGGTTGGTTCAGCCGCAGTTTGCGCTGCGGAGTATACCTACCCAGCCGCCGCCCCGGTGCGATTACCGGCAGTATTCGATGAACAAACGCTCATGACGCCAGTCGCTGGACCGCCAGTCGCTGAGCCAATGCTGCCTGCGGAAACCGTTGGGCAGAAGAGTGCGTGGGGAGAAACGGCTCCGGCATGCAAGACTGCCGGCGAGGGGAGCTGCAGCCGGCTCTGGGTCAGTGCGGAATATCTGGCTTGGTGGACACGGGCGATGAGCACGCCGCCGCTGGTCAGCACCGCCGCCCGAGGCAACCCGGCAATCCTGGGACAGGGTGGCGAAGTCCTCTATGGAGGCGACGACGTATTGGACAACATCCGGCAAGGCGGCCGACTGCGAGCGGGGTTCTGGCTGGACCCCTGTCACATTTCGGCGATCGAGGGCGAGTACTTTGCACTGGCCAACTCGAGCGACTCATTCATGGATGGTGGCGACCCCAATCGAACGACGGCGCGTCCCTTCATTAATGCCCAAACCGGCCAGCCCACGACGGAACTGGTCAACTATCTGCCCCCGGTGGGAGTACCTTTTGCCGGTAGCGGTGCGCTCTGCGGGATGGTGACCGTCGATGCGAGCAGCGACTTTTCCGGAGCGGGGCTGCGGTATCGGCGCTGCTGGTGCGGCGATGAGGACGCCTGCGGCAACGGCTGGTGCGTGGACTGGCTGGCCGGCTACCGCTATCTCAGTCTGAATGAAGGCTTGACCATTCGCGAGCACCTTACGTCGCTTGATCCCAACCGGCCGTACGCCGCGTTCGATATTCTGGACGATTTCGGAGCGGACAACCAATTCAACGGTGCGGACCTGGGCTTCGTGCTGACAGGACACCGGCAGCGCTGGACGCTCGATTTGCTCGGCAAGCTCGGGCTGGGTGCCACCCGCAGCCGCGTCGCGATCGATGGCCGGACGACGCTTACGAATACCCTGACGGGTCAGTCGGTCACCTCCACCGTGAGCGTGCCGCCGGGCCCGAACGTCTATACGGGGGGAGGGCTGCTGGCCCAGCGATCGAACATCGGAGTCTACACGGAAGACTCGATCAGCCTGGTTCCCGAAATCGGGCTTACCCTCGGCTATCAACTGGCGCCGCACATCAAGACCACGCTCGGATACAGCCTCATCGTGTGGACCAACGTGATGCGGCCGGGCGATCAAATCGATCCCTATGTCAATCCGGACCTGCTGCCGGACGAGATCACTCCGGTCACCGGACCGCTGGCCCCCAATTTCCCCGGCGCAACGAGCACTTTCTGGGCTCAGGGGCTGTCGGGCGGCCTGCAGGTCGACTTCTGAACCTCGCCCGGAACCCGGACCAAAACATGGCACGGCGTAACAAACCTGTTACGCCGTGCGTGTTTTACGGGCCGGTCTTTCTCAAAAAGCACTGTCCGCGGGACCGCATCCGAGCAGTTCCTCGAGCGACTCTGCGTCGCCGAACAGGTCGTCCGATCCTTGGCTGGCCGCCCGTGCCTGGACGAATTCCACTTCCGCTTCAGCGTCATCCGGCGAGTGGTCAACGACAGCCGCAGGACTCCGGAAGATCTCGGCTGCCGCCTGATAATCGACGGGTCTGACGGGCGCCGCGGGAGCGGCAACCGGCATGGACGTGCCCCTTGCGATCATCGCCAGGTTCCCCTCGCCCTCACCCTCGCCGTTGCCCGAGTTGATGATCTGATTCAGGCGGTTGATGACGAACAGCACATCCAGCGGCGTGAGTTGACTGTCGCCGCTGACATCCAGGTAGTAGGCCCCGTACTGTGACTCGTCGCTGCTATCCTCGGACGGAGCGGCAATCTCATTGAGAGCATTAATCAGCACCAGCGCGTCCAGCGGTGTGTCTGCACCGTCGGCATTGACGTCAAACTGATTGGAAGGATTCGAATAGTAAGGCGCCGACAGGAAATCGCGTTTGGAATAGTGCAGCGGGTCCAGTTCGCCAAACGTGTAGCCTTGAGCGTGATCGCCCGATGCCAGGACGATGTCGCGGATCACATCATTAAGAACGGTGCCGCCATTGGTGCCGGCGCGGTCGAACCAGTCGCCGTATCCCTCGGGCTGGACTTCTAACAACGTGTACGTGCCCGGCAGCAGATCGTCAAAGATGAAGTTGCCGCTGGTGTTCGTGCGCAGGTTCCGCAACACGGAAGCACCTGTCACATCGGTTCCTATCAACGTAATGCTGACATTTGCGATGCCCGGTTCGCTCGCCCCGATCAGGGTATTGCGGTCGTAATCGGCAAACACCGTGCCGGCAATGCTCGCGCTACCCAGGAAACCGAAGTCGACATTCGACGCCGTGGGCTGGAGGTTAGTCAGAGTCCTCTGCGTGGCAGCGTCCAGCACCGCATCCGGATCGACGACGACCATCAGGCCCGGCGGCAGGCTGGCCGGATCGACCACGATCGAATAGCCGATTCCCCCACCGGCACCGTTGTCCACGGGCAGACCCGGCAGCGAATAGTTCCCCTGGCTATCCGTCGTCAGCGTGATGACCTCCGCGGTGCCATCTCCGTCAATGTCCGCCGTCACGTTGACCACCGCGTTCGCAATTCGCTCGCCAGAGTCGGGCAGCCCATTTTGATTGCTGTCGCGGAAGACGACCCCATCGATCCGGCCCGGCCCTCGGAAACCGAAATCGACGTTATCCAGGACTGTATCCGCGGGCAGATTCGCAAAGTATGGATTGTTAGCCGTCGTCAGCGACAAACCCGCCGGCAGCGTCGCGGTCACCACATCCACCTGGAAGTTTCCGGCCGGCAGTTGCGGGAAGTTGTAGTTCCCGTTGGCATCCGTTGTCGCCGTGTACGTCTCATTGTCTCCGGGTGTCAGCAGGTTCCCGTCCGCACCGGCCCAGGTCAGGGTCAAGGTCACGCCGGGAATCCCCGGTTCGTAACCGTCCTGCGTCCCGTTGTTGTTCAAGTCCATCCACACCAGGTCGCCGATCGACCCCGTGCCCACGTACCCGAAGTCCTGGTCCAAGCTCGTGCCGTTTGCGTCGGTCAACGTGACATTCGACGTGCTGTTGTTCCCGCCGTCCGGGTCCACCGAGTTGACCGTCAGGCCCACGGGCAGGTCCGTCGTGTCCACCGTGACCGTGTAAAGCACGCCGGCCGCCGTCGTACGCAAGCCGCTCACGGTCCACAGTC
>CAIYOB010001012.1 GCA_903927685.1 uncultured Planctomycetaceae bacterium | reverse complement strand
GGCGAATCCCGCCGCTGATGCTGTACAGACTGAACAGCAGCACGATGAACGGGATGAACTCGGACAGCATCGCGTTGGCGAACACGGCCCACGTCGCCGCCAGATTCGGCCCGTCGGCCGCGTGCGCGACGGCATGATGCGCCGGAAAATGCCCCGCCACAGCGTGCTCGTGCAAGAAGAGGTAGTACAGCAGGGTCAGGATCGCCAAGCCGCTGGCGATGGCGAACTTGTTCCGGTTGTGCTCCCACCAGTGCGCCACGCCGGGCACCAGCGGGCAGACGGCGATCGCTCCCAGCAGCAGCACGAACGGCACGATCATCACCAGCGGCGGGGGGGCGAGCGGCCCATGACCGGTCCCGTGTTCCGCCGCGGCCCCGTGCTCCGCCTCGTCGGTGTGCTTGGGCTCTGCCGCCTGGTCGGGCTCGGCCTGTGTCGAGCCATGCTCGCCGCTGGCCGCGACGACGGCAGCCGTGCCTCGCTGTGGCAGCCCTAGCGCCAGGGCGGCCACGTACAGGGCGGCCAGGATTCCGATGGCCACCAGAAGTCGGGTGTAGGACGGCGTTTCAGCCTTGTTTTCGTGGGGATGTTCCATACGAGCAGTTTCCAGGGCGAGCAGTAAACAACGGTCGCGATATCCCATTTCTTTCGAGCTGCAGGGACCATAATCTAACGCCCGAAGCCCGGCTCGGCTATTCCCCCTGGTGCGTTGTCCAGGGCAAGTATTGGGGTGCCTGGGGTCGAGTGCAGCGAGCCCCCAGTGGCAAGAACTGGGGGCTCGCCACTCGTCCCTCGTGGCTCGACCCCAGCCACCCAACCCCAATTCTTAACTTGGACAACGCACTTGAGACCGGCGCGCTCGGCCGCTGCTGACAGAATGACGCCCTGCCGCTGTCCGCGCCTTGGTCGCGTTCTCTCCCTTGAGTCACGCTGGCGGCCGCGGCGTTTCCGTCCCGCGGACGGGAGCGGTTTCCGCGACGGGGATCGGCTGCCCTGCGCGCTGAGCCGGCGCGGCGGTCAAGCGCGCCACGGCGGCCACGCCGAGGATGACCCCGGCGCCACCGAGGGAGCTGAGCAACACCAGCGGCAGACCGGCCGGTGCGGCAAAGATCAGCGGCCCCAGCAGCACGCCCAGCACTCCGCCGAGCAGCATCCCCGCCAGCACGCCGCGCCAGCGCGAGTAGTGGAACAAGCCCAGCAGCAGCCCCACGAGGCTTAACACGCCGCCGCCGACCAGCGACGCGACCAGCAGCTCCGTCAAGCCGGCCGTCTGCGGGCCGCGAAAGATCGGCGTCACCATCGCCAAAACGACGCCACAGGCGGTGACGAGCAGAAACAGGGCGCTGAGCGGGTAACCGCGGCCGGACGAGGCGGAGATTGGAGGCGTCTGCGACATCGGCTGCCCCTTCGTTTTGGCCGCTCCCGGTCACCGGCCCATGCTCTGTGCCTTGGCCAGGATACCGGGACGAGCCTGCTCCATCAAGTCGCTGACGTCCGCGTATCGCATCGTCCGGCCCGCGAACGTGCGGCTCGTCTGGGCAGCCAGGAACCGCGAGCGGAATTCTTCCATATTCGAGCCGTAGACGTGGTAGCTGTCGGCCATGTGGCAGTAGCGGCCGAGCTGGACCGGCCGGCCTGACAGTTCGCTGATCCGGGCCGCGATCCGGGTCTGCAACTGGGTCAGCGCAAACAGGTTCATAAAGGCCGCTTTGTAGGCGTCGTTGCTGCGAAAGCGGACGTTCATGCTCAACACCGCACCGCCCGCCTCCTCGGTCAGCCGGCACCACAGGCTCTGCAGGCAGGCCGGGTCGTAACAGCGGCGGTCTTCCCAGACTTTCCACGTCACCGCCTGGGCCCGCCGCGTGTACCCCGTCTTGGCCAACTGCTGGCACATGTCCTCGATCTGATCGATCGGCTCGGCGACGGTCGGGACCGTATAGGCGAACAGCCGCTGATGGTACGTGTATTCCCACCGCGTGTCGGCCGGG
>CAIYOB010001011.1 GCA_903927685.1 uncultured Planctomycetaceae bacterium | reverse complement strand
CACCAGACCAGCAGCAGCGCCGCATACGAACTGAGCGTCACGGCCCAGAAACACCGCTCGCCCAACCTCGCCGCTCGCCGCCGCCCCGCAGTCTGCTCGATCTCGGTCGCACAAGGGTCCACCGACAACAGAAAACCCTTCTTTCTGAACCGTCAGTAACGGTCAACACCGTTCGAGAAGTGACCGTCCCACGATTGTAGTCGTCACGCTCCGCCGTGACGACATGCCATCACGCGGAGAGACTGTGACTTTTTTCGCCCTGGGGCAGCGACTTATCTGTAGGTCGGCCCTTCCGGGCCGACCGGACGGCCTGGAAAGGCCGTCCTACGAAAAAGTCACAGCCGCGGAGCGTGATGGCTACATGAAAATCAGGCACTTCGACACGATTCTCGCGACACCTCAGCATCCTCGCCGCTTGTCGGCGAGTCGTTCAGGTCATGATGCCACGAACAAGCGTCGAGGGTGCCCGCCAATCATATCGTCACGCCGAGTCGGATGACACCGAGTCGGCTTGGCACGGTTGCAATTTCCGAAGACATTGCTAGATTCTGGTTAACCTGCAGGCTTCAGGTGCTTTAGGAGTAATCCACCGAGTGTTCCGACCGACCTCGCCCCGCGGGCAAGACGCATGGTTGCCGCCAGCGACTCGCCGGAGTTTCATCCGGCCAGCGGCCGTGTCGTTTCCGGTGGTCGGGCTGCTCCTCGCGATCTGGCTGCCGGCGTCCGCGGCGTGGGCGCAGGTAATCGTCCCGCCGAACCTGGCTCCCGGCAGCAAATACCGGCTGGTGTTTGTGACGGGGCCGTACCGCGATGTGAACAATGTGCAGCAAGCCGGGACCATGGCCGCCACCAGCGGGAATATCGCGGATTACAATACCTTCGTGACCACGGTCGCGAATTCGAATGTCCAACTCAAGGCCCTAGGCACGACATGGACCGCGATCGCCTCGACGGCGACCGTGTCGGCAAAATCGAACACCGAAACAAATGGGACGGGCGTGCCGATTTATCGATTGTCGGGCACCGCAGCCCAGGGTTACGGCCGCGTCGCCGACGATTACAACGACTTGTGGGATGGCACGATCGACGTCCCGGTCAATGTGACGCAGGATGGGAACACGCTCACGTCCGATGACGGAGTCTACGTGTGGACGGGAACAAGCACGTCGGGAACCGCCTCGGGGCCGTTGGGATCCGTCGATGTACGGATTGGTGACGCGTCGGTCGCGACGAACAAGTGGATCTCCGATATCGGGCGCAACGACGTCGCCACGCCACGCCGTCTCTACGCCATGTCGGGCGAACTAACCGTATCGGCGGTTCCCGAGCCAGCCAGCCTCGGCTTGGGCCTTGCCGTAGCCGTGGCCGGGACGGCATGGTGGACCCGCCGTCGCCGGCGCAACCGGTAGCAACGCTCGCCAGAGCGTGAGTTTTCCCGCGGGGGAAAGGAGACAGGGAGGCAGTGGCCAGGAGGCAAGAGCGGGTGCGGTGGTTCGATACGCCGCACGGCTGCCGTTGGCTCGTTTAACCGCGACCCGACGGGGAGCGCGGTGCCGGCTCGCTCCCCGTTGGGTCGCGGTTAAACGAGGATCGGCGAATGCGCCATCCTCAACCGCGTGCGGTATAGAACAGGCACCGTAACGGCCAAGCCCGCCACGGCCAGCGCCGTCCAGACCAGGGGACCGCCGTACAGCAGCAGGTACACGGCCAGCTTGGCGTACTCGCCCACGTACAGATGGACGCCGCTTCGGCAGTGCCACCAATCGTGCGGCCCGAACCCTTCCGCCGGCACGCCGAAGACGAGCACTCCGGTCGACCGTCCCAGGACGCGGCGCACGATCCACCGCGTGCGGCGAGTGTGATAGTCGTTGGTCAGCACCGCGGCCGTGGCTCCCGGATGGTCCACCAGAAAATCGGCCAGGGCTTGCAAGTCGTCCCACGAACTGTTCGTGCCCCGGTGGTCCAGCACCACAATCCGCGGCTCAGCCACCCCGCGCAGCGTCAGCACGCGGCGGATGATCTCGTGCGTGGGCGGCGCGATCCCGTCCTCGACCTGCGGACTGGTCACATTCCGCGGGATCAGCACCGCTCCGGCCAGTTCGTGGCGAACCAGCGCCGCGGCGGCAAAGGGCCGCGTCGTCTGGTCGCCCGGCATGATCAGCAAGTAGTCCACTCGCTGCAGCCGATCGCCACAGTCCAGCCATTGGCCGGCCGCCGTCAGCAGCGGCGCGCGGCCGACCCACGCCCCAACGGCCGTCGCGAGGACGCCCAACAGGCACAGAATCCAACGTCGGCGAACTCGGATCAGACCCAATCGCTGAGAAACTCCAATTGGTTACACATTTCGTCCGCTGTTCTGTTCGCGATCAAGGCGAGAAGTCGGCGCATTTGGTCGCCAACGCGATATCGCTGTTGCCCGGACACAACGATGCCCGCATGGGACTGCTGCTTGGCCTGAAACTGGGCGTGAAGCCGACAGAAATCGCCGACGTTAAAGCTGAAGATGACGCGGCCCTGCGCGGTGGCATAAGCCAAATGTTCGGCGTCCTCCCGTTCAACCATGCCGACCTCGTTCGCAGGTTCGACATCCACGCCGCGTGCACGAAGCGTCCGCACCAAGTCCCCGTCCATTGCATCTTCGTCGAGGTACAGGCGTATCGTCACGCTGTCGTCCGCGCTTCACGGTGTTCCCGCTCGAGTCTTTTCGCTTCGGCTTCTTCCGCAGCCATATCGGCCTCCATCGCCTGCTGGTTCCCGTGGTAGTACGCCAGTGCCGCATGAACCTGAGCCAACGAAATGTGGCCGATCCGATCGGCGATCTCCTCGGCAGGCCAGCCGAGTTTGTACCAGCCCACGATCCGACGAATGGAAACCCCAGTTCCAGCGAGCCTTGGCCTGCCCCCGCATATGCAGGGTGTTTGCGCGATCAAGGTCCCAAGGTCCGCTAGAGGCGTCGTCTCCGTCAACGCCGGAGCGTCGTTGCGGGTAACCGTTCTCGGTTCGACGCGGTCTCGATTCGAACCAAGACGGCTGAACTCCGACTTCAACTCGGTCACGTCCTTTTCGACGAGGGCCAAGCGATCTTCAATGGTCGATGCTTGCGACATGCTGAATTCCGCAAAACAACTTGCTACTGCAGTGCTGAAACTTCTTAGATTATGGAATTGCGTGTCGCCGGTGTCAATGTTGCTGAATTCCCTCCAACGGGTGCGTGCATCCCGGTGGAATGGCGATTTCCCCCCGCACCACGCGCCGCTCGTACGTCTCCGGATCTGGGTCGTACGGCGGATACGTTTCCTCGCCCTGCAGTCGCAGGAAGGCGTGTTCCAATAGCGCAAAAAAGACCGTTTTGCTCCCCGTCCGGCTTCGCCACCAATTCGTTTCATCGTAGCGGCGGTCGGGCAAAGCCTGGATGGCCACGCGGTTGCGATGCTCCGGCGCGAGGATTTGCCGGTAGACGTAGTCCAATGCTCCGCTGTGAAAGCGGTCGACCAGCACCACCACGCGTGCGTCGGGATGCTCGGCCAGCCAGCGGTCCAGCGCCCGCTCGGCGTCCCACGACCGCTGTCCCGTAATCTCCCGGACCAGCAGCTGCTCGTCCCGCACGCCCCGTTTTCCCAGTTCCCGGCGGCACAGTTCCAGCCAGCTGGGCAGGATGCCCAGGTAGGCCAGCCGATCCGGCGGGCCCGCCTGGATCAGCACGCGCGAGCAGCGGCCGGCGGCCAGCAGTTCCGCCGCGCGATCAAACTGGCGGTCACCGCCGGCCAGCAGCACATGGGTCGCCGCCGCCGGCAGCGGCTGGTCGACGATCAGCCAGCGAGCCAAGCCGCGAAAGATCGCCGCATGAGCTGCCCCCGCCATCGCCAGCGCGACCAAGGCCCACGCCAGCCGCGAGCGGACCAAACGACTCGACAGCGAGTGAAACAAGGAAGACATAAGGTTCGTCGTGCTTGGTGCTTGGTGCTTAGTGCTTAGTGCTTAGTGCTTGGTGCTTAGTGCTTAGTGCTTAGTGCTTGGTGCGAAGCCAGCGGCGCGCGGAGAGCACGGAGCCTGGAGCGTTCGTTGTTCGTGGGTCTTCGTTCGTGGTTCGTGTCTTGGCCAAGCGCGACGCACGACGCACTAAGCACGACGCACTAAGCACGACGCACGACGCACTAAGCACCAAGCACCAAGCACTAAGCACCAAGCACTAAGCACCAAGCACCAAGCACCAAGCACTAAGCACTATCATGCCCCTACCAACCGTCT
>CAIYOB010001010.1 GCA_903927685.1 uncultured Planctomycetaceae bacterium | reverse complement strand
TCTTGTTCGAGTACCAGCCGTAATAACGAATCAGGTGCGCGCCCTGGGGTGGAATATGCTGAGTGAACTCGGCCAGGAAATCCAGCGGGTCGAGGATCTCGGGATGCACGCTGGCCAGCGAACTCCCCAAGGCCGACACACCGGGGATGCCAAACTGCCCCAGGGCTTCGCCGGCAGCACCGATCTGGCCGCGGAACGCTTCCCCGCCGCTTAACAGGTTGGAGCGGCGCAAATTGGCGACTTCTGTCCAGCGTTCGCCGGCGGCGGCAAACGGGCTCTGCATGCCCTGACGCATACTGGCAGCACGGTCAACCGCCGCATTCCAGCGATCCAGCCGCGACCGGGCCTCGGGCAAATGACCTGACAGTTTCGTGATGTACGCGTCGAACTTGTCCTGGGAAATGGCGCCCGCATCCAGGGCCAGTTTGGCGTCCGCAACCGCGTCCCGATAGTCATCCAGTTCGGTACGCAAGGACGCCGTCACCTTGGCGGCCGTCGCATCGACCGCCGCTTTCGCTTTTGCCGCCGCCGCGGCCTGCTGCTCGGCTTGGCCGTTGTTTTTCAACGCTGCCAGCTGTTTCTGCAACGCCGTGACGTTCTCCAGCGTCGCTTTGTCCGCTCCCTGCTGGGCCAGCTTCCAACGTTGGATTTCGTCTGCCGACATGCCATGCGTCGCGATTTGCTCCTGCAGGCTGCTTGTCAGTTTGACCGTCGCGTCTTGCAGCGACTTCTGGTCGGCAGCTGCCTGCTGCATGACGCTCAGTTTTGCCTGCAAGGCAGCGATCTCGGCCAGCTCGGCATCGGTGGCCCCTTGTTGCTTCAGCCGGTACAGCTCCAACGCCTGGGAGTTGAGGCCATGAGTTGCCACCTGGTCCCGCAACGCGTCGGCGGTCGCCTTGATCGGCGCCACGCGTGCCCGCTCGGCCAATACGGTCGGGTCCAACTCGTCGCGAACACGCTGGACTGCCTCCGCGTAGGCGGCCTCGTCCTGCAGGAACGGGGCACCCTTGGCCCGAGCGGATTCCAGCGTTTTCAACGCCATATCCAGCTTCGCGGTGTCCGACGCCATGTCCAAGAACGCTTGGCGCGTCAGCTTGGCCTCGTCGCGTGTCAAACCCATACCGCGTTTGACGCCGTCTACATCGGCCAAAATTCTCGCGGATAGAGTGCCAATTGTGCCCATCGGACGCCGAATCTATACTGGAAGTAGCGATTCCATCTTGCTGAGGAAGCGTTTCATGTCATCCTCGTCACCAGAACCTCTGGTCGTCGGTCAACCTCATCCCGGCTGGGGAAGCAGTCCTCACGGCTTGACCTACGTGTTCCCGCCCGAGTCGGTCCACGCCACGTGGCAGGACTGGTTCCACCGCCTTGGATACCTCGGGATCGTGCTGCTGTACGTGTTCGCCCACTGCCTCTGGATCGCCCTGCTTGTGGGCCTGATTGGCTTGCTGCTGGGATTCCTGCTTTAACTTCCAAATTCCCGAACCGCCTGGGCAACGACGGCTTCCATTGCCGCCAGCTGCTCGGCCTGCGTCTCGTCGAAGGCCGGACGCAGGAAGGGACGAGGCTTGGCTTTCCGGTCCGTGCGGCGACCCCACATCACACGGTCGTAAGCGTCTGCGTCTGCAAACTCGACCAGATGTGCTAAAGCTCCAGCCGGGTACTGCGGACCGACCACGGCTAACGCTCGGACGCCGTAGTCTCTGACCTCAATCCCGATGGTGTCAGCAAGTGGCTTAGCGGCAGCACGCTCAGCAAAATACTTAGCCGACCAACCTTTACTGGTCCCCGTCTTGGTCGAGCGTGGGCATAACTGCCGAGCACGATGGGCGACGATTTCGGCGGCCGCCTTGACCATCTTCCGCTTGACTTTTTCACTCAGCGTCTTGTCGATGCGGTCCAATGCCTTGATCAGCTCGTCGTAGCCTTGGATTTC
>CAIYOB010001009.1 GCA_903927685.1 uncultured Planctomycetaceae bacterium | reverse complement strand
TCATCGGCAAGTATTAGTACGATGTTTGGTACACTCCGAGAAGTGGCACAGAAGCCGTATTCTTCCGAGGATATTGACAAACCAAGGGTGACGATGGTAAGAGTTAGTGTAGTTATTTGATGTAGCAATTGACGGGGTAAATCGCGATTGGACGCGAGTCGAGCGGCGGAAGGACGGAACGTCATGGGGGTGCCTCAATCACGTAAGGGCTGAGGATCGGTCGTCACGGTTGCTTCCACAGCCGATCGCGCCGTTCGGACGACGCTTCGGCGGCGGAGCAAGATACAGAAACACGGTGGCACCAGTATCTCGCGCTGCACTGCGACCGTCAACTTTACAGGAGAAGGCTGGCTTCATAGGAGGCAAGCAGATTATGGGCAGGACTCGGAAACAACGACGACAGGCGCACGGGTCGGCCTGGCGCTGGGAACAGACGGACTGCTGGTACTACACGCTGCCGGGCACAAAGAAACGCGTGGCTCTGTTCGACGAAGATGGCCAGCGAATCCGAGGACCGGAGAACAAGGAAGCTGCCGACATGGCGCTGGCACGGATCAAGCTGGCGGGGGATTCGGAATCGGCAGGCGGCGCGAGCCGCGAGCCGTGGGTGGTGGCCAGGGTCTGCTCGGAGTACATCCAGTACTGTGAACGCGGCGTTGCTAATGGAACGGTCAGCAAGGGACACCGCGACAACACGGTGAGCTTCTTGAATGACCTGTGTCAGTACTGCGGTGCCCTACCCGTCGCGGAACTGAAGAAGGGGCACATCAAGACGTGGATGGAGAGTCACGCCTCGTGGCGATCGTCGGCAACCCACCGAAGTGTTGTCGCCATTGTCCTGGCGGCCTTTAACCAAGCCGAGGAGATGTACGACGTCGCCAACCCGCTCAAAGGCCTGAAGAAGCCGCCGTCTAAGCCGCGTCTGCACTCGTTCAGTCCGGAAGAGGAGACGGAACTGTACGGAGCGACGGAGCAATGCTTCCACGATTTCCTCTTCGCGGCGGTCCACACTGGCTTGCGGCCGTTCTGTGAACTTGCACGCATGACCGCGGATGACGTCGAGGAGGGCCCACGGGGCATGATGTGGCGGGTGTATTCCACGAAGACCAAGAAGACACGGAAGATCCCGGTTCGGCTGGAGGTGGCGGAGTTGACGCGCAGGCTGATGAAGACGGCGCCGCGTGGGGCGGGCCTGCCGCTCTTCCGCAACACCAAGGGCAAACCTTGGAAGAGAATGACTGGAGTAGTCCGGTTCCTGACGCTCAAGAAGAAGCTCGGCTGGGACACGGACCCAGTGAAGTCGAAGTACTCCTGCTACACGTGTCGGCACACGTTCGCCCATCGGATGCTATCCGGCTACTGGACGGGCGGTGTCGGCTGTTCGATCGAGACCTTGGCAGAGTTGATTGGCGACACGCCGAAGGTGGCTTTTGACCACTATGGCAAGGAATGGGGCCAACACTACCAGGATCCGTTGTGGGCGGCGATTGGCTGCAAGCCGCAGCAGCGAACCGAATCGGCCGATCGTGAGGCGACGTCGCCCGCGCAGGAAAAGTCGCGAACGTCGGGCAAATCCAAACAGAAGGCTGCAGGCGGCGGGGCGGCGGCGAAGCGACGTCAAACCACATCGCGGCGTTGATCTCGAAGGCATGAGGGTAGGTTGCATGGCGACAGAACGTCGAAAACGTCGGCCGCGTGGGGCGGCGTGGCACTGGAAACAAACGGACTGCTGGTACTTCACGCCGCCGGGCACCACGAAACGCGTTGCCCTACTGGACGAAGATGGCAACCGAATCCGCGGGAAGGACAACCGAAAGGCGGCCGAACTGGCATTGGCACGGGTCAAGGTGCAAGGCAAGTGGCGCCCTACAGCAGAGCCCGCGGAGCAGGGGCAATGGTTGGTGGCCAGGGTCTGCTCGGAGTACATCCAGCATTGCCAACAACGGGCGGCCAGCGGCACCGCCAGCAAGGACTACTGCGCAGAGATCGTACGGCACCTCAACGATCTGTGCGAATACTGCGGAGCGTTGCCAGTCACACAACTTCGGAAGGGGCACGTTCGGCATTGGGTCGAGAGTCACGAGACATGGCGGTCGCCAGCCACGCACCGGAACGCAATCGGCGCGGTGCTGGCGGCATTCCATTACGCGCGCGAAATGTACGACGTCCCCAATTCGTTGAAGGGTCTGAAGAAGCCACCGCCGCGGCCTCGACTTCACTCGCTTGGCGCAGACGACGAGAAGTCCGTTTACCAGGCGGCAGACGAGCCTTTTCGAGACTTCGTGTTTGCGGCGATCCACACCGGTCTGCGACCCTTCTGCGAATTGGCTCGACTCACGGCCGATGATGTTGTGGAGACTGACCGCGGCATGATGTGGCGGGTGTACTCGTCGAAGACCAAGAAGACACGGAAGATCCCAGTTCGGCCGGAGGTGGCAGACCTGACCAGGCGGCTGATGGAGACAGCGTCCCGAGGTTCAGGGACTCCGCTCTTTCGCAACACCAAGGGCAGGGCTTGGAAGAAGCCGACCGGGGTGGGCCGTTTTCTGGCGCTGAAACGGAAGCTAGGCTGGGATCGCGACCCAGTGAAGCGGCGCTACTCCTGCTACAGCTGTCGCCACACGTTCGCTCATCGGATGTTGTCTGGCTATTGGAACGGCGGTCAAGGCTGCTCCATCGAGACCTTGGCCGAGTTGATCGGCGATACGCCCAAGGTTGCCTTCGACCACTACGGTCGGGAATGGGGTCAGCATTATCAGGACCCGCTATGGACAGCGATTGGCCTTGGTCTGAAGCCAACCATGGCATCAACCGCCGAACAGACAAGTGGCGAGAATGGCAGGAACGAGACCGCTACGGCACCAGATCGCGTCACACCAAGGAACACGGGCAGGCATCGCCAACGTGCAAGGGCCGCAGCCGGCTGACGACAAGACGAAACAGGCGCTCCGTTCTTGCGTCCGGCATTTGCGATATCCTGGTTGTGCGGAACCCAGCGTGGTGGAGCAGCCATCTACCACGCCCAGCAATGCACCCCACCAGCATCGCCTCTTCTTTTTCATCGCTGGCAACCCAGTGTCGAAGGGGAAGGGGCCAGCAGACCGCGACACGGAGACCTTGTGCCAATAGCTTACCCCAAAAACCCACTAAATCTATGGCTTTTCCGCGTCATAATACTATGAGGGGGAGAGTTATCATTTCAGGCTCCGGCTCCACGTTTCCATCAGACCGGCTGGCCGCTCGCGACTGGACAATCGCTCCAGGACATTCTGCGTCGAGATAGCGACGGGGATCATCTGGGTGCACTGAAAGCCGTTGCGCGCTAAATATCCAGCAAAAACGTGGCATATTAACATGAGTGCAAAGGATTAGCTCCTGGCGGCGAGCGGTCTGAGCGATCTGGGTGCGGCGGAAGAAGCAACTCCTGTTGGCACGGCCCGCTCGTTTACCGACGCCACCCGCCTGACGCCCTGTTGCAGGGACGCTCTGCCCCCGGTTGATACCGCCCCATTAGATGGTGGTCAGCGTGCGACCTACCGGTGGTTGTCTGGGCGGCCCAACGGCACCGTGATGCCTGGGAAGCTCTGGCGAGGAATACGCTGACGGACCGGTTTCAGGTGCTGCGGACGGACCCGCATCAGCTCTCGAACCCGCTCCACCTCGGCTGCCTCGATTCGAATTCGCCCCTGCCCCTGCGGCCCACCCTGGAAGTAGTCGATGGTCACAGACTGTCCGCGGATAACGAGCAGCCCCTTGTCCGACATGCCGAGCCAGTCGTAGAGCGTGGTCACGGAAATGCCCAGACGACAGCCAGCTTGGGCTGGCGAAAGCAGGTCTGTCTCGAAGGGTAATTGGGATGCGCTAGCGGACGACGGCTGAGTGGGCTTGCGCCCTTCTTGCCCCGTCGCCGACAGTGCGTCCCAATGTTGCTTCGCCATGCCAAGAAATTAACAGGGCAGGTTCGCACGCCGTTCGCACCGTGCGAATTCGTGGGACAATCGGCAAACCCACCTTGTTTTTCGGTTCGCTTTGTCGAAAACTAC
>CAIYOB010001008.1 GCA_903927685.1 uncultured Planctomycetaceae bacterium | reverse complement strand
TGGGACCCGGCCAGCGACAACGTCGGCGCGGCGGGCTACGACGTCTATTCCGGTTCGCTGGCCGTGGGAAGTTGCCGGACGCCCTCGTTCCGCGTCGCCGCCCTGACCCCGAACGCGGAATACCTGTTCTCCGTCAAGGCGTGGGACGCCGCCGGGAACACCTCCGCCGCCAGCGAGACCGTCAGGGCCGTCACGACGCTCCCGCCCGATCTGGTTTATCTGAGTCAGCTGCCTTGGGAATCGGCCACGAGCGGGTACCGCGGCGTGGGCAAGGACCGCAGCGTGGACGGCCATCCGCTCAAGCTCGATGGCACGGACTACGCCCACGGGCTGGGCACGCATGCCACCAGCGAAATCGTGTACAACCTGGAACAACTCGGCCGCCGTTACGCGCGGTTCCAGTGCGAGGCCGGCATCGACGACGAGACTCCAGCGGTGGGGAGCGTAACGTTCCAGGTGTACACCGACGGCGAGAAGCGATTCGATAGCGGCGTCATCAAGGCGGGCGAGAAGGCGCAGAAGATTGACGTCGAGATCCGCGGCGCACGGCAACTGAAACTCGTCGTGACCGACGGCGGCGACGGCATCAACAGCGATCACGCCGACTGGGCGGGCGCCCGCCTGACCCGCGCGGCGGGCGAATCCTCGCCTGCGGACGATCGCCGACCAGGCCCGGATTCGGCAACTCCAAGACTCCGCCCCGGCCGCCCGGAATGAAGTCGCAGAAAACGCGACGAAACGACACGGACGCGAACCTGACCGGCACCGTATGGTGAACCACAAGCCCGGCGCAACTTGGCCGCCCGTGGCAACGGGGATCGGCGGGGGACCTCGCAGGTTACTGGCTTGCGCTCATCCCGCCCAGGATTTTCCAGCCGTCGTTGTCGCGGAGCAAGGTGTGGGTGATCCGCAGGGACCGCTGCCTTCCGTCCTTCTCCGTCAGGCGGACCGCATAGTGGTTGACCGCCACATTTCCCACAATCCGGATTCCGGCCCGTTGAATCTCGAAGGCATACGAGGCCGGCTCGGCGTAGTTCCGGCGAACGTAGCGGGTCCCGCTGTCCTTATCGATGGGGCTCGGCTCGCCAGCAGGCCAGCCGAGAAACTGCTCATGCCAGGTGCCAATGATCTCGTCGTGCTTGGCATCCCGGTTGAACTCCCAGTACGCCTGTTCCAAGGCCCAGATCTGCGCTTCCGCGTTCGTCGTCTCCCCTCCCGCCGCTGGCGATAACCGGGGGCTGTTATCGGCGCTGAACCCAAAGTGGACCAGCATCGCAAAGCCAACGCTCGCCAGGATCGCCAGCGACATTTTCGCTGAAATACCTTGCGGAATCATCGCATCGCCTCCCTTGTTCGACCGGGTTGGAGCCCTCGAACTCACCGCGTCAAAAGAAACGCGAGAGGCTCGAGTGACCAGTGACATTCTGACACGCCCCGAACGAAAAAGGAACCAAGGGCGTGACCCGGCGTGTGGCACTGCTTAGCACCGTTCGAGAAATAACTGTCAGATTGTCGCCTTTCGCTCCGCGAAAGGACGTTCTTTCGCGGAGCGAAAGACGACACTTGTTTCTCGAACGATGCTTACTCGCCCGCCGGCGGACGGCCGAAATCCAACGAACCACGTTTGCCGGCGGGCGAGTCAGCAGTGCGGATGCGCTGCCGACGGTCGACCGGGTTGCGGGTTCTGGAATTTGCCACCCGCGCCACCCGCACGGCTGACTCGCACACCGGAATCGCCAATTGCCAAGGCCGGGCTTTTCGACGGTGTGCGAGTGAGCCGTGCCACACCGTGACCGGCGCGGCCCTGCGTGCAAAGCCTTCCAGTCGGTCGCCTCAAGGGTCGGTGCCGCCGCCATCGCTGTCCGGGATCCGTTCGGCGGACAAGGCGACCGCGCCGATCGCGATGCCGGGTTCGGTGAAGCGGATCTCGATTGGGCCGTTCTTGAGCACGCCTGGGGGGATCGGATAGCAACGGGTCACCCACCATTCGCGTTTCTCGCTGACCGGCGGACCGGTGCGAACGAAACGGCCGATAACCTGGCCGTTGATGGC
>CAIYOB010001007.1 GCA_903927685.1 uncultured Planctomycetaceae bacterium | reverse complement strand
GACCAGCAGGGCATCGTGTACGAGTACCTGGACGGCCAAACCCGCGATCGCGGCGACCGGGTCAAACGCTTCCAGCAAGACACGGCCTGCCCCGTGTTCCTGATCAGCCTGAAGGCCGGCGGGCACGGCCTGAACCTGACCGCGGCCGACTATGTGTACATCCTCGACCCGTGGTGGAACCCGGCCGTCGAGGCACAAGCGGTCGACCGCGCTCACCGCCTGGGCCAGGACCGGCATGTGTTCGCCTATCGGCTGATCTGCCGCGATACGGTCGAGGAGAAGATCATCGAGCTGCAGCGAGAGAAGCGTGAGCTGGCCGATGCCATCGTCTCGGCCGACAACAACGTGATCGGCAGCCTGACCGCCGAGGATCTGCAGTTGCTGCTCAGCTGACCGCCGACAGGACAACGCCGCGCGGATCGTCCGGTGGCCGGGGGACATCTGGGAAAAGGTCCCGGGCCGAAATCCTGAACTGAGGAATCAGCATCACGCTTCAGCGTGCCGGCCCGGTCCAGTTCGGCGAGTGAACCCGGAGGGTTCCCAGACATTAGCCGGTGGTTGAGCGCAGCGATACCACCGGACACGGCGGCCCAGCACGGTTTCCGCACGCCGGAGGCGTGCCAGGAACGGCATCCGGCGTATGCGTGTGGCCTCTGGCATCCCTCCGGGATGCACGAACTCGTCATCTCGGCGTACCGGTGGTCGGCGCTGCGCTTGACCACCGGCTACCCTCTGGGACCGCTCCGCGGTCGGCGGCTTCGGAGCAGAGATGCACTACCGTGGCCGCTCGCTCCGCGAGCGTGTAGCGATCGGACGCTCGCCGGGAAAACGCCTTCAGGCAGATCCGCTTCAGTTCTTTCGGAATCCGGTCGTCGATCTGGCACGTCAGCTTCGGCTCCTGCGTGGCGATGAATTGCAGCAGTTCGTCCCTCGTCTCCGCTGGGAAGGTGCATCGCCCGGTTTGATGTCTCGGTGGACCAGCCCCTGCTTGTGCGGGTCGTCTAGGTGCGCCAGCATCCGGGCTTCGTCCAGGTACGCTTCGACATCGGCCGGCTGTGCTGTCAATTCCCGGTGCGGCACCTTGATGGCAACCTGCCGCCGCAGTTGCTCGTCGTGCGCCAGGTAGACCAAGCCGAACCCGCCTTTGCCCAGCAGGCGCTCGACGCGGTAGCGCCCGATGTGCGATGGGCGGGCCGGCTCCTGCGGCGAAGGACGGCCAGGCTTCGGAGCAGTACCGTCTGCCGGTTCTGCACCACCGTCGTCCGTTGGCGGAATCGTCTCGTCGGGTTCACGAGGGTCGTTGGACATGTCGAGTTCCTGCTCAGGCCCCTGCCGCCTTGTGCGGCCGGTGAATAAGTCTCCGGTCTGCGGCGACAAGGCTTGCGCTCCTGCCAGCAAGCTGGCAGGGGGCGGGGCTGTTCGCGTTTCGCCTTTCTCGTCCACAAGACTCTGGCACCTGCCGCACAAGGCGGCAGGGGGCCGAGCAGGTTGGACCTGAAGACGTGGGTAGGGACAAGAGCCGTGCCCAGTGCCCTGTTCTTTCGAGGGGATCGCGTGCGGGCGATTGCTTTTCACGTTTTGGGGGGCGACAATCGTCGGAGTGAACAGCCATCGGCAGGCAGCTTGATGGACGACCATCGTGGGGCGTACTGTCAACTCGCCGGCCTCAACAGTTCCGTGTGCTCTTCGGTGGTTTGCGTCCCCGTTTCGTACTTTGGAGGAGGGTTTGATCATGTTTCACCAACTCGTCCTCTGCCTGTCCATCGCCTTGGCCGCCGCGGGTCTTGTCACCGGCCTGACGTCAGCCGCCGTCGCCCAGCAGCAGGCTGCCGTTCCCGTGGCGGATCTGGTCCACGTGCTGACGAGCCGCGACGCATTTGGCGAAGAGGTCGCTTCTGTCTCCAGCGCCCTGGCCGCGCGGGCAGCAGAAGCGGTTCCGGCGCTGGTTCAACACTTGCCCACCGCCGGTGAGCTTGCCCAACTGCGAATCCTGGCAGCACTGACGCGGATCGGTCCCGCCAGCGCACCCGCTTTGCTCGAAGTGCGTCGCCTGCTGGCCGAGGGCACACCGTTCGCTCGCACAGCCGCGGCTGACTGCCTGCGTGCGATGGGAGACGCCGGTCGAGACGCTCTGCCCGACCTGTTCAAGACGTTGGGCGATCCCGATCCGGTCACCGTCGGCACGGCTGCGCGGGCCATCGACGCGCTGGACCCGGCGTTTGTCGCTACCCGGCTCATGGATCTGCTCGATCGTCTCGGCTCGTCACCGGGCGGCGCGGACCAGCTGACCCTGGGCACTTGGTACGGCATCGCCAGCTGCCGAGCGGACGACGCCGACTTGGCTCGCGATCTGCGGCACTGGCTGCTCGTCGTGCGGTTCACCGGGCGCGAGGTCGTCCTGGTGGGCGACGCGGTCGAGATCGCCCTTCCCAGGGCGCAATGAGCCGTGGCGAAGTTTGCGAAGGGGGCCGGCCTTGCCATCCGTGGGCAACTTGTTCGGCAGGCCACCCGGCGCGACACCATCCGGCGCGAGTCCAGCTGAGAAATCGGCCTTGATGCCGCTCACGGCGCCCCCAAGCCGCCTGGTCCCGCCCTCCATGTCCCGTCCGAAGCGGACAGCTCCGCTCAGGATTTGTCCCCGTCGGGAACAGACTTTTTCCCGGCAGCTTGTCGGGGTATTTGCCGATTGTCCGCACCCCCACAGCCCCGCTATTCTGCGACGCAACCATGTTGCTCAGTCACTTCTTTCGTAAAACTCCAGCACGGATAAGTGGACATGAAGATCTCTGTATGTGGGCCTGAATCCTTCTTGCGGGGCATATTGGCATTTGCGACGGGGGGCTTTTCGATCTAGAATCCTCCCACTTCTTTTTTCCAGCCTTCGTCTCAATCGCGCAGTCAATCCTGGCATTCATTCTTTCTATCTTTCTTTCACCCTTACCCACGGGATACGCCATGCCGCGCACACCGTCTATCGCCTCCCTGTCTCAATTGCTCCCCATCTGCCGAAAGCCGACTCTCGAACGTCTCGAGCCGCGCTGTCTCCTCGCCGCAATTGCAATGTCGGACGACGAGCAGTTGCTGCTCGAACTGATGAACCGGGCGCGCGCCGATCCGGCGGCCGAAGCGGTTCGGCTGGGAGTCGGCTTGAACGATGGCTTGAACCCCGGGACGATCTCGGCGGCCCCCAAGCCTCCGCTGGCGCCGAACCAGTTGCTGATCAATGCCGCGGGCGCGCATAGCCAGGACATGATCGATCGGGACTTCTTCGACCACGTGAACCCCAGCGGCAAGACCCCGGGAGACCGGATCGCTGCCGTCGGCTATCCGGCCCGGGCATGGGCCGAGAACATTGCGCTCCATCTGTCCGCGTCCGATGCGCACGATGTGCTGTTCGGCAGTGCGGGACACCGGCTCAATCTGCTCAGCACCAGCTACCGGGAAATCGGCGTCGGCGTGCGCGCGCGGGACTCGTGGGGCGTGAACGTCACCGAGGTCTTCGCGACGCGACTGGGCAGTCCCTTTCTGACCGGCGTGGCGTTCTCCGATCAGTTCGTGGCGGACGAGTTCTTTACGGTCGGCGAGGGCTTGGACGGCGTCACCATCACCGCGACCTCGCGGACCACCGGCGCCACCTACTCGACCACGACCGGGCCCAGCGGCGGATATGCGCTGCAGGTGCCCAGCGGCACGTACGACTTGACGGCCGCAGGCGGCGAGCTGGCCAGTCCCATGCAGCTCGGCGACGTCTTGGTGGGGACGGTGAACGTCAAGGCTGACTTTGTCGAGCCCTATGCCGAGCCGGGGCCGCCGGTGGCGCGGGATGATCGCGCGCTGGCCGAGAAAGACACTGCCGTGGTGATCGACGTGCTCCAGAACGACTCCGGAAGTCTCGCGTGGAATCCAGTCGGAATCGAGGTCGTCACTCCGCCCGGCGCCGGCACCGTCCGGGTCGACGCTTTCACCGGGCTCGTCACCTATTCGCCCCAGCTCGGTCACATGGGCCCCGACGAGTTCCGCTATCGGCTGCAGAGTGCCGGCGGCGAGTGGTCGCCGGTGGCCCGCGTGCTGGTGGCAGTGATCGACTTGGCCGACCGTCCCTGGCGGAATCCTGTCCGAGCAGCGGACGTGAACGCGGACCACGAAGTGGGGGCCTACGACGCACTGCTGCTAGTCAACCACCTGAACACGCATCAACCACGCGTCCTGCCCGTGCCGTCTGTCCAGGCCGAATTCCCTCCGTCCTACTGGGATGTCACGGGCGACGGAGTCGAGGATGCGCGCGACGTGCTGGCCGTCATCAACTGTATGAACCGGCATGCCGAAGGCGAAGGCGAGGCGAGCGGCGACGGCGGCAGCGAAGTCGTTCCTCTTCCTGCGGCGGCGATGACCGTTCTCGACGCGTCCAATACCACCCAGAATTCCACGGCAGTCACGCCTGGCTGGGACCCTGCAAGTGACACGCCGAGTTGGCCGGCCGCGATGCCCATCGGACCGCAGACAATCTCGGCCGTCGGGGAGTTCAGCCTCCCAGAGGCCGTGGAGGACGACAGCCGGGCGGCGGTCGACGACCTGCTGGGCGCCGATCTGGATTCGCTCCTCGACACCATCCTTGAGCGGTGACCCTGCCGTCGCCGAATCCCGCCGGCTTGCCCGGCGGGTCATTCGGCGTCCCGTGGCACGCTCGCCGCGCGGGCCTCGCGCTCCTATAATCTCGGCGACGCCGCCGGCGGCGTCGCCGACCCGAAACGACTAACCCGTGCGCGTGCCCTCGCTTATGAACTTGCCGATCCTAAACGACCCCAGCCCGTGCCCGAGGGCGGACGCCTTGTCGTCGCTGGACCTGGGCGGTTCGTCAGCGCAGCCGCTGCCGCTGACGGCCCAGGAAATGCGCGCCCGCGGCTGGGACGAAGTCGATGTCGTGTTCGTCACGGGCGATGCGTACATCGACCACCCCAGCTTTGCGATGGCCATCTTGAGCCGCGTGCTCGAAGCGGCCGGTTTTCGCGTGGGCCTGGTCAGCCAGCCGGACTGGCGGACTTGCGACGCCTGGCGCCAGTTCGGCCGGCCGCGGCTGTTCTTTGCGATCAGCGCCGGCAACATGGACTCGATGATCAACCACTACACGGCCAACCGCAAGGTCCGCAACAGCGACGCATACTCGCCGGGCGGCCGGATCGGCTTGCGGCCCGATCGGGCCACGCTGGCCTACTGCCAGCGGGCCCGGGAAGCGTACAAGGGCGTGCCGATCATTGCGGGCGGCGTCGAGGCGTCCCTGCGCAGGTTGGCGCACTACGACTACTGGAGCGACAAGGTGCGCCGCTCGATCCTGCTGGATTGCCGCGCGGACCTGGTGGCCTATGGGATGGGCGAGGAGACGATCATCGAGATCGCCCGCCGCTTGGCCGCCGGGCAAGGCGTGCGAGACCTCCGCGACCTGCGCGGCGTGGCGTATGCAATGGGAGCCTCCGAGTCGCCTCCCGCCGACTCGCTGGTGCTGCCGAGCTTCGAACAGGTCCGAGACGACAAGCCGGCGTTTGCCGAAGCCACCAGGCTGATCCACAACGAGACGAATCCGTACAACGCCCGGCGCTTGGTCCAGTGGCACGATCGGCAGGCGGTGGTGGTGAACCCACCGGCCCTGCCCGTGTCGCAGGCGGCGATGGACAAAATCTACGGCTTGCCGTATACCCGCCGGCCCCACCCGACGTACACCGAACCGATCCCGGCCTATGCGATGATCAAGGATTCGGTCACGATCATGCGCGGCTGCTTCGGCGGCTGTACGTTCTGTTCGATCACCGCCCACCAGGGGCGGATCATCCAGTCGCGGAGCAAGGAATCCGTGCTGGCCGAGGTCCGCGAGATGACCAAGGCCGAGGACTTTACCGGCGTCGTCAGCGATCTGGGCGGTCCGACTGCCAATATGTACCAAATGCAGTGCACGCGTCCGGAAGTCGAGGCCGTGTGCCGGCGGCAGTCGTGCGTGCATCCGACCATTTGCCGGCTGCTGGGAACCGATCATGGCCCGCTGCTCGACCTGATGCGTGCAGCGCGGCAGACGCCGGGGATCAAGAAGGTGCTAGTGGCCAGCGGGATCCGGATGGACCTGGCGCGGCGGTCGCCCGAGTACATGCGGGAACTGGTCCGACACCACGTCGGCGGACGGCTGAAGGTTGCCCCCGAACACACGGACCCGGACGTGCTGAACAAAATGCGCAAACCCGGCATCGATGATTTTGAGAAATTCACCGAGGTGTTCAACGCCGAGTCGGCCCAGGCGGGCAAGAAGCAGTACCTGGTGCCGTACTTCATCGCCAGCCATCCCGGCAGCAACCTGGACGCGATGATCGATCTGGCGGTGTTCCTGAAACGCCACGGTTACCGGCCGGACCAAGTCCAGGACTTCATTCCGGCTCCGTTCGACGTGGCGACGGCCATGTACTACACGGGCCTGGATCCCTTCACCAAACAGCCCGTGCACGTCGCCCGAGCCTTGCGGGACCGCAAGGCGCAGCGGGCTCTGATGCAGTTCTTCAAGCCGGAGAATTACTTCGAGGTCCGCGAGGCGCTGCGTCAAGCGGGACGCCAGGACTTGATCGGCAACGGCTGCGACTGCCTGATTCCGGCCCAGCCGCCGCGCGAGGCGATCGAGGCCCGCCGCGCCGACGCCAACCGGCGCTTTCGCGGCGATGACGTCCCTCCGCCCGCCGACGAGAAAAAGAAAAAGGGCACGCGCAAAGAATCGCGCCGCAAGCCGGGCCCGGGGTATCGCCCGGGCCGGGCGACGTGAGCGGTTCGACCAGGACGCCACCGGCGATTCGCCGGCCCCCCCAATCTCTCACCTCGTCTTCTATCTATAACCCTTTCAATCGAGGAATGCTGTCCCGCAGTTAGGATTGGGCAGATTTTGGCTTGTTTCGCGACCGAGGCCACAGACCTGTGGTGGTGCCTGACTGACGGCATGAGCGATTCCGAGACCGAGACAATTCGAAAGTCGTTCATTGATGCCGTCTGCAAGACCTGCCTCCCAGTTCTGGATGCGTGGCGCACCGACGGGGATCTCTTGCGGGCGTTTTCTTTGATGCCGAAATCAACATCGCAGCAGCCCGCCAATCGTCTGTATCACGCCATTCTACTCTTCGAGGGAGGAAGACTAGAGGAAACGAAAAAAAGAACTTCGTGCCCTCGAAAGCCCGAAGTTGAAAGCCTGGCATGATCGTGTGCGGGCAGTGAAGTCACGGCTTGACGGCAGAAAGAGTGGCGGGCAGAAGACAGAACAGGTCCGATTTAGTGCAAACAATTAGACCTGTCCCGTTTGCTTGCCCCGAACTTGTCGGCTTCAGCCGACACCCGGTCTGCCACCAGCTTCAGCTGGTGGACCGCGGGCTGCCCCCCCAACCAACGAGCCGGCTTCAGCCGGGCTTCTCGATCCGAGGTTTCAACCAAACCGCAGACCAGGGCAGGCGAATGTCTGAAGACCTGGTGAAGTCCGGCTGAAGCCGGCTAACGGAGGACTCCCGGCAGGGCCGCCCACCAGCTGAAGCTGGTGGCAAACCTGGAGCCGACTGAAGTCGGCTGAGGGCATTGGTCCCAGCCCGGGAGTGCAGGCGGTCAACCACGGGGGGGCAGAAGACGGGACACGGGGCCGAGGAGTTCGGCCCGCACCTGCGACGAGCACGCGCCGGACGTTGTTCGTCTGGCACGCCTCCGGCGTGCGGAAGCTGTTGGGGGCCACGGAGTCCGGTGGTGTCGCTGCGCTCGACCACCGGCTACCTTCTGGGAACCCTCCGGGTTCAGGACGCCGCTTGCGGCCGCGGGGGGCGGAGACGCTGCAGCATCATCGCTGGCTGCGATCACGGCCGCTGGAGGGAGGAGATCAAGGTCACGTTCGTCGGAAGCGACTCAGACCGCGTGGAACGGGCGTACAGGCTGCTCGGCCAAGCCCCGCGAACCCAGCACGGCTGACTCGCACGCCGGTGACCGTCCCTTTCCAAGGTCGCCGTGTGTGGCGGTGTGTGAGTAAGCCGTGCCACACGGAACACGACGAACGGGCGTGACGCTGCGTGTGGCACTGCTTACTTGCCCGCCGCGACAAGCGCAGAATCCGGTGAAACATGGGGAGGCGCCCCGTAGCATCGTTCACGAAATAGCGTCCTCGTTGAACGCCAGCCGGCAGGCGACGGCCTGGGTGGCCGCATCCGGCTGATCCGCCGTCGCCTGCCGGCTCGGCGTTAAGCGAACTGAGCCGAAATGGGGAAGTTATTTCGTGAG
>CAIYOB010001006.1 GCA_903927685.1 uncultured Planctomycetaceae bacterium | reverse complement strand
TCGAGCCGCTGGCACTGGCGGCCGGGCAAGCACAAGACCAAGCACCGGGGCAAGAGCAAGCTGTACGTCATCGGCCCCCGGGCGCAGCAGCTGCTGGAAATGTGGGAGGCCCACCGCCGCGGCGACAGCCCGTATGTGTTCCGCACCAGGAGCGGGCGGCCGGTCAGTCGGAACCACTACCGCGACGCCATCCACGTCATCTGCGACCGGATCGGCATCGCCCGGTGGAACCCCAACCAGATCCGGCACACCCGCGCAACGGAGGTTTCCGCGAAGTTCGGCGCGATGGCCGAGGCCGCCTCGTTGCAGCACACGGCCAAAGTTGCCCAGCTGGTCTACGTCGAGCGGGACCTGAAACTGGCCGAACGCGTCGCCAAGGAGATCGGGTAGGCCCGCGGCCGGCATCTGCTGGTCAAGCATCGCTGATTGCATCGTGCTCTGCCTCCTCGATCCGTTTGCCGGCAAGTTTGGGCGCGCGTTTGCACGAGGGGGGGGTTCAGGGGGCTTGCCCCCTGATTCTTGATCTCTGCTCTCTGTCTCTTCTATTTCTGTACTCTTATTCTTATTCTTATTCTGGTAACGCGATTCTGGCGTTTCTGAAACGCCGGTAGCGTTACACGAGCGTTTCAATTCGTCTTTCAACTCGCGACTTTGTCGTACGCGGTTGTACGTGAGCGCTCGGCGCTTGGCAGTCTGCCCGCAGTGCCGCTCGAATTTCGGAAGGGACTCGCCTTCGGCGATGAACGTCAGCCGGCCCACGGAAACGCAGGCTTCCGCGAATCCAGGCTTGCCCACGTAGCGATTCAGTAACGCCGTTGTAACGCTGCGAGCGTTACAGTCGGCGGCCACGTTTGTCTCTGGCCCAGAGCGATACGTCGTAGATTGAAGCCGACCGTTAGCGGACCGTGGTTGAACGCACCTTCGTGGGGAATTCAGAGTCTTGCCCAAGTACGACCATGACCTTGTCGGCAGCATCGCGTTCCTTGCCACGCCTAATAGCTTGTGGAAAATTTTCCACAACCTTTCCGCGTCCATGATCTCGATGGGAACCTGCTAGGGGGCGCGAGTGCCAGCGACCGTTGAGCTTTTCGTCGTCCCGCAGGAAGATGCTGGCCTTGCGTCGACTCGAAACTGGCTTGTCTGCGTTTCTTACGGTTCCACCCAGCGGTGCCGGACCTGTCCAACGCGGTCCATTTTCCCGAGGGGGGCGACATTTTTGGCCCGTCCTTCGCCGCTTCGGTGCCTACATGGGGAGGGACGTTTCCCCAGGCTGGCCTGGCATCGGCAGGATCCAATTCAGTTCTTCCACGGCACATTGACCAAAGGTGTCACGGCAGCGGCGCACTCTGGCGGCATTTGGTCCAACAAGAACACAGACAAAACGCCTGCCCGGCCGACCGCTCCCGCAGCCGGCTGGGAATGGCCCAGTTCTCTGAACGACATGCCCAATGAATTCAACAGCGATCTTCCTACGACTCGCCAAGGATATCGACCGAGCGAGGGCCGCCGCGGACAGCGGCCTTGCATTCTTCTGGCAGGGACCGGCGGATTACCCCGGAGAGGAAACACACACAGCTGAGGAAGCCGACGAGCCCTGCGATGTCTTTGGGGCAGCCGCCTGCAAATGGCGGCAGGCGGCGGATGAACTCCGTTTGCGGTTGCTGGAGGAGGGGCGGCCGAAGGATGCCCAGCACCTTAAGCGGATCCTGGACGCGGGATGGAATCCACGGCGATGGACGGCGGAGAATGAAGTAGACGCGATCATCTTGCTGCTCGATTACCTCCCCGTGCTCGAACGAACGCTGCAATCGCAGCCCGCGGACACGGCCCACGAGGCGGAAACCCCGGGCACCAAGCGTCAGCGACGCAAGCGGCGCCGGCGCGAGACGGGTGCGGCACCACGTCCGCTGACCGCCAAACAGACGGAAGCGGTTCAGATTGTGGGCGAGTGCAAAGGGAATCTGGCGGAAGCTGCCCGGCGGCTTGGCATTGATCGAAAGACGCTCCAAGAACGCTATGAGGGTGCGTTGAGCAAACTTGGACGACAGGTCGTGAAACACAAAGCTCAGCCACTGCCGTTGGACCGTCGCGGACAGGAATGCCTGTCGTACGACGATGACCGCCGGGGGTAGTTACGGGGGCTCTTCCCGGATTTTCTTTTTCCGCATTTGGTCCGGTGTTTTTCCGTGTCGGCGGCATGTTTCAGGGGGGTGTTTTGCGCGCAGGCACCCCCTATCGCCGGATAGGTTGTGGCGAATAACGGACCCGACCTATCCGGAGAACATCAGGTATGACCAAGCGTAGGCTGACGGCTGCGGAAATCGCGGCCTATCGGGAGTTGGCGAGGGCGGCGGCAAAGCTCCGCCGGGCGCAAGAGGCGGCGGAACGGAAGCACTTGAAACTGCAGACGTCGTCCGTCCCGAGTGACCAACAACGCACCGCCCGGCGGGGCCAGGAGGTGGCCGATGCGTAGTTCCCCCACCCCAGCGACGCCCAGTTCCGCTACGGCCGACGGCATCGCCCCCGAACTCCTGACGACCAAGCAGGCGGCGGCTCTTGCCGGGTGCGGTGAAAGGACGTTTTGGGCATGGTCGCGAAGCGGACTCGCCCCAGCCCCTCTGAAGATCGGACTTGGGCTCCGCCCGGCCGTCCGATACCGACGCGCCGACATCTTGGCCTGGATTGCGGCCGGTTGTCCCCGAGTCGCTGGGAAGGGGGGCGACTGGCGATGATACAGACGGCGATGGAGCGCGGCGCAAGATGGAAGGAAGCAAGCCAGGCAAATCCCTGCCCAGTCTGCGGCGCCAAGAAGTGGTGCCGGGTTTCCCCCGACGGTCGCGTTGTGAACTGCAGGCACGAACGGGCGGGCGCGGTCAAATGCGGTACGTACCGCGACGGCGGGCAATACTACGTCCACAAGCTGGTCGCTGACGAGCCGAAGCCGAACGGTCGGCCCAGACGACACGGTCGGCCGGCCGCGGGCAAGCCCTCGGGCGACTGTGCCGTCAGTGGCCGGCCCGCACAGGATTCCCACAAGCTGACGGACGCGGTAGTCGATGTCCAGGCCGGCGACAACCCTGGAGAACTGGCGCGCGAAGCGGCCGAGCAGCGAGACGCGGCTTATCGGAGGCTGCTGGCTGTTTTGGTCTTGTCCCCCGAGCATCGACAGGACCTGCACCGCCGCGGCTTGCTCGACGCCCAGATCGACGCCGCCGACTATCGGACTTGGCCTCAGGACCGGTCGGACCAGATGCTGGTCGCGATGCGGCTGTTCTATGAACTGGGAAACGCGACCTTTGTCCGCATCCCGGGATTTGGCCCTCGCTGTACGGAAATCCACGCGGCACCCGGTCTACTCATCCCGGTTCTGGACTTGGCGGGACGAATCATCGCGTTGAAGGTTCGACGGGATGACGCAGGCGACGGCGGCCCCCGCTACCTGTGGCTATCGAGCCGCACGAAGCGGAATCCGGACGGGCCCAGCCCCGGCAGCCCTGCCCATGTTCCGTTCGGCATCCAGGGTCCAGTGGGACTTTGCAGAATCACAGAGGGGGAACTGAAAGCCGACATCGCCTATCGGCTGTCAGGTATCCCGACGGTGTCTTTCCCCGGTGTCGATTCATGGCGGCGGGTGGTCCCCATTTTGCAGGCCCTCGAAGCCAAGACGGTTCGGATTGCATTCGACGCAGATGTTGGGACGAACCGAAACGTGGCTCGACGGCTGGCTGAATGCGTCAATAAACTCGCGACCCTTGGGTACGCGGTCGAGCTGGAGCGTTGGCCGGCGGACGCCGGCAAAGGCATTGACGACGTTCTCGCGGCGGGGCGAGCGGCAGAGATCGAGATCTTGAACGGCCCGGAGGCCGCGGCAGCGGTCGAGGAGGTCGCAGCGGCGACTGAGGCCGATGAACCACTTATCGCTCCAACGCTCGGCGGCGATGAGAAGAAATCCCAGGCCACCTTGCTGGTCGAACTGGCCGAGGGTGCCAATCTGTGGCACACCCCGGGGGACGGCGATGCCTACGCATCGGTCCACTTGGATGCCGGCACGGACGACAACGGCGCGGGCGACAAGGCCACGGAGGACGCCCCCGACGACAAACCCGACGACGACCACGGAAATGGCGGCCCGGTCGCCCACTGGCCCGTCCGAAGCAAGCCATTCCGCCGCTGGTTGGCTCGAGAGTTCTACTTGTCTTTTGGCAAGGCACCAGGTTCGCAGGCCCTGCATGACGCCTTGAACGTCATCGAAGGGCAGGCAGCATTTGCTGGCCAAGAGTGGCCGGTTTTTGTCCGCGTTGCCGGCCACGATGGTCGGGTGTATCTCGATCTGGCCAACGGTAATTGGGAGGCGGTAGAAATCGACGCGGATGGTTGGCGAGTCATCGAATCGAGCGACTGCCCGGTTCGATTCCGACGTTCCAAATCCATGATGCCCCTGCCCACGCCCCGGCCTGGCGGCGATATCAACGAGCTGCGGCGGTATGTCAATGTTGCTCCGGACGGTTGGCCGCTCCTTGTCGGATGGCTGGCGGCTTCGTTGAACCCAGCTGGTCCCTATCCGATTCTTGCCCTGCATGGGGAGCAAGGCTCAGCCAAGACTTCGACGGGGTTAGTCGTGCAGAAGATCATCGACCCCAACAGCGGCGGCCTACGATCGGAGCCCCGGGAGCCTCGGGACCTGATGATCGCGGCGTCGAACTGTTGGGTCTTGGCCTACGACAACCTCTCCCACATCGAGCCCTGGCTGTCCGACGCCTTCTGTCGGCTGTCAACCGGCGGCGGGTTTGCGACGCGGACACTGTACAGCGACGACGAGGAGACCATCTTCTATGCCAAGCGGCCGATCCTCTTGACCGGCATTGAAGAACTGGCCACGCGAAGCGACCTGATTGACCGGACCGTGATCAATCTGTTGCCACGAATCACCGAGGAACGGCGAGTATCCGAATCCGAGTTCTGTCGAGCCTTTGACGCGGCGGCCCCCCAGATCCTCGGTGCGGTGCTGGATGCAGTGTCTGTCGCGATTCGCAACCGGCCCACGACGCACCTGGAGCGTTTGCCCCGGATGGCGGACTTTGCCCTTTGGGCAACAGCGGCCGAAAGCGGGTTTGGCCTCCGCTCGGGCGAGTTCATGGCGGCCTATCTCGAGAACCGGCAGGTGGCAAACGAAACGGCCCTCGAATCCAGCCCGGTCGCCAAGTACGTCCTGGACTTGGCGGAGACCGGCGGCTGGGCCGGAACGCCGAGCGACCTCCACGCGAAACTCGAAACGCTGGCGACGGATCAAGAGAAGCATGCCAAGAGTTGGCCCAAGACGGCCCGGCCCTTGTCCGGCCTGTTGAGGCGACTGGCCCCGAATCTGCGGGCAGCGGGGGCGCAAATCGAATTCCGACACGACGGTCGGGGCAAGGCCAAGTGCCGAACTATCGAGATTTTTCGCAGTGGGGACGCAAAACAGCCAGGTGGGGACGCAACGGGGACGCAAACCGCACATCGAGTTGAGGCGGAAAAACACGGGCTGGGGACGCTGGGGACGCAGGGGACGCAAAACTCTATTCTTGATCTTGAGCGGAGTGAAAGGTGCAAGGTGACGATATGACCCACATACCCACCCCCGGCATTAGAGCAGAAGGGAAATCTTGCGTCCCCAGCGTCCCCAACGTCCCCACGCGGTGTTTTCCGGGGTCTGCGGGGACGATGGGGGACGCAACCGGGCAAAGCGGGGACGCAACTAATTCTGTTTATGCGTTACTGGCGGAATGCCACGCCCGGCAGATCGAGCTGCAGGCCCGCGGCGATCAGCTGGACATCGATGCCCCGGTCGGCGAGCTGACGGACGAACTGCTGCAGCGGCTGCGGGATGCCAAAGCCCAACTGCTGGTCGTTCTGGCCGGCGGTCCCATAAGTGGTGTTCTCGCTGACCAAGACCACCATCGTGGCGCTGTCGGCCCCTCGGTGAAGGCCGGTAAGGGTACCCAGCTACAGGTCGCCCCCGGCGGCGACCCCTGCGGGGCGGACCGTGCCGGCGGTGACTACGGCGATGCTGGACATGACCCGAAGATCGACAGCAAAATGGCGATATGGTGTCCGTGGTGCTCCAGCCCGTGGCTGCTGGATGGAACGGGCGGCCTGTGGTGCGTCGACTGCGAACGGCTGGCCTGGGAAGTCTCAGGAACTGGCGGACTGGTGCGGTGTGACGTGGCCGGACTGGATACCACCTTCCTGCCCGAGCCCTGCCCAGCCTGCGGTCGTCTGGAACGTTGGGAGGATCTGGCGGGCGGCTGGCACTGCGAACGGTGCGAACCTCGGACGCGGGCCATCCAGTTGCGACAGCGAGCGGCTGAACTGCGCGAGCGGTACTTCGTGATGGGGGAGGTGGCTGTGCTACCCCAGACTGTGACGGTCGCGGTGACGCGGGATTCGGTCGTGCCGTCGGAGATCATAGCGGACCCCGTGATGGTTTGCCGGGACTGCGGGCATTCCGTTGTGCCCGGGCAACCAGGCCGGCCCTCGGGGCGGTGTTTCGGATGCTGGAGTAAGCAGAACTGATACTCGGCGCGGCACGGCCGAACGCCTAACGCTGGTCGGTGACGTGGACCGTGGCGTGCCTGGACGTGAGGTCAACAGGCACTGCGGAACCGGCGGACCGGATGAAACGGCGGCGAAACCGGCGGACGAGTTGCGAAAATGGCGATAATTTTTCGTCGCCCCCCGGCTCTGTCGGTATAGAACAGTGGCGGGCGGCGGACTCGAACGAACGACCGCGGGAACACGCCCTCGGACCAGAAAGGCAGGTGACTGATGAAGCAGACCCTCGGGCAGCGGAAGCAGGCTGACGTCCAGGCGAGACGTCGATATGCGTACCACGAAGCGGGACATGCCACCATTCACTGGATGTTCGGCGAAAGCTCCAATATCGCGTTCATCGATATGCAGGGCTACTACGGCGCTTGGGCATTCGTCCAGGCCAGGAGGCGGAACATTCCGGCAACGGTCCAATGCTTCGACCAAACGGACGCCGCGACAAGGAAGATGACGATCTTGCAGGCCAAGCAATGGCTCATTCACGATTTGGCAGGCTACGCCGCTCAAAGCCGAGTCGACCACGACTTGGGGAGCAATTGGTTCAAGGTCATCTTGGAAGAGAGCGGATGGGAGTGTTTCGATGACCACGACCTCCACCGTGCTGTTTGTGCTTCGAAGGCCCTGTGTGGCAACGGTAGTCACGCCTGGCGTCTTCTTAGGCAGATGGCATCTTGGACGGACGAAGCGTTGGACCATCCTCGCCTATGGGCCGTGGTCGAGTCTTTGGCGAACAGGCTCCAAACGGTCAAAACACGGATTTCTGGGCGTCGTGTCATGAGTATTATGGACAAGGCGTGGCCGGATGCGGTGCTGCCAGTTATGGACATGGGACATAATTGGCGGCGGCGGTTCTGCGCTGGCTGCAACTAAGGAGGGCAGGCGAACGATGGCAAGCATTTATCGACGAACCCGGAGCTATCCCATCCCGAGCGGGGCGGAAATCAGCGAGCGGCGCCGCAAGGCGACGGCGGCGGAACTGCTCAAGGACCCCCAGCTCAAGACCATTGTCGAACGCTGGGCCAAGTGGGTGGACAAGAAAGGGCGGACCCGCAAAGCGCTGGTGAACGCGGACTGCGACAAGGTGGTGGTCGAGAGCGGTAGCTACCTGATTTCCTATTATGACGCGGACGGCATACGGCAGGAAGTGAACAGCAAAACAACCGACCTTGCGACGGCCGAACGCATCGCGGGGCAGTTGGAGAATCAAGCGGCCCTATGCCAAGCCGGCATCATCGACGCTAAGGCCGAACGTTACGCCAAGGAAGCCCGGCGGCCCCTCGGGGAGCACTTGGCAGAGTTCCGGCAGTACCTGACCGACAAGCAGAACACGGCCAAGCACGTCGAATTGGTCTGTGCGCGGGTGGGCAAGCTGGTGGATGACTGCAAGGCCGAACGCTTCGCGGACCTGACCGACGCGGCGGTCATGGCGGCTATCGGGGCGATGAAAGCGGGCGGGGCGAGCCTGCAAACCTGCAACCACTACATCCGCGGCATCAAACAGTTTTCCCGGTGGCTGAAACTGCAGAAGCGCACGCCTGATGATGCGTTGGCGGCCCTGGCTGGATTCAACGCGGAAACCGACCGGCGATATGTGCGGCGGGAACTGACGCCCGAAGAAATGGCCTATCTGCTGCGGGCGGTCGAGAGCTACACGACGCCGAACCACAACATGGCCGGCCCGGATCGAGCAATGGCTTACCGGGTGGCACTCGGAACAGGGTTTCGTGCCAAGGAACTGCGAAGCCTGACACCCGCATCGTTCGCCTTGGACGCGGAGCCGCCTACAGTGACCGTTACGGCGGGATACTCCAAACGGCGACGCCAAGACGTGCAACCCATCCGCCCCGACCTGGCAGAACTGTTGCGTCCGTGGCTGGCGAAGTACGGGCGGGACGAACACCCGTTTGCCAAGATGCCCGAGCGAACGGCCAGGATGCTGCAAGATGACCTGGAGGAAGCCCGGCGGTGGTGGCTGAACGAGGCCAAGACCGACCGGGAGCGGGCAGACCGGGAGCGATCCGACTTCCTGAAGCACATCGATGCGGACGGTCGGGTCCTGGACTTCCATGGGACGCGTCACACGTACATATCGGGAATCGTGGCTGGCGGGGCATCGGTCAAGACGGCGCAGGAACTGGCCAGGCACAGCACCCCAAACCTGACGATCGGGCGCTATGCCCACGCCCGGCTACACGACCTGACCGCGGCGCTGGCTGCCCTGCCAGACATGCAGCCTCAGAACAGCAAGCCGGGCGTGCTGGAAGCAACGGGAACTGATGGCAGCGGTCCCAACATGCCAGCAAATCGCCAGCAGTACAGCCGCGAAACGGCACAAAACGCTGCGGGAAGCTGCGAACCCGACAAGAATAGCCGGAATGAAGATGAGCAACCTAACGTGTTGCCCTACGTGACTTTAAGCGACAAGCGGCAGGAAGCTGCGGGACAAGAGGAAAGAGGCGCCGGTGGGAGTCGAACCCACGAATGGCGGTTTTGCAAACCGACGACAAACCCCGGAAAACAACGGGAAAACAGGCATATCCGAGACTGCGGGGAGCGCATCGGGGAACACCTGCGGAGGAATCCCGCAAGACCTGCAAGGCATCATCGACGCTTGGCCTGCCCTGCCCAATGCGATCAAGGCCGGCATCTTGGCGATGGTGCGGGCGGCGACGCAGTAGGGTGGAGTGACGGCAATGTCAATGCGTGAGCTGGCGGGAAGATTGCCGCCACCGCCGGTGCTTCTGCAAAAGCTACCGTTTTTCGGCGATGAAGGGCGGAAAAAGCGGCCTGCTGTGACAAACTACATCAATCAATTCGCACTGACGATGACGCAACAGAACGCCGATATCCGTCCACGCCAGCCGTCATCTTTTGCGAGTTCTCCGTGATCCGAGGCGAGCGACACCGGGCAGCTCCGTCGCCTGACGCCAATTGTTGGTGTACACCGACGAATTACTCCCGTTGTCTTCCTTTCCACAATTCACGGAGGCTTCGCATGCCTTCCACCGACCGCGACAATTCGCGTTTGTCGTACGGCGAGATCAATCGTGAACTGGACGCGTTAGCTGGCAAGACCGATCCTGCATCCCGCGAACGCTCTGCCGAATTGATCGACATGTTGCTCACCGCTGACATGGGCATGGGACCATCGCGTCGAACGATGGGGCAGCGGAAACGGGGCGACGAGCCGGAATCGGCGCG
>CAIYOB010001005.1 GCA_903927685.1 uncultured Planctomycetaceae bacterium | reverse complement strand
TGACTACCGAGCGTTCCCGCGAACGCCTTCTCTTCTTACCTTACCTCCCCGTTCACCGACTCGCCCCTTCCCCATCAGCCCTTCGCGGACTGGCCCCCTTGGCCCCGTCCCACTGGCCCCCGCCCAAGCCGCCGCCGACAGCCGGGGCGCGTTCGTCGTTGCCTGCAGAGGCAGGAGGGCTCCGGGGTACAGACGCCAATGGCTATGCCTGCGATTGGGGGGCGATGAAGGACCGCCCGCTTCTGCCGAATTCACCGCTGTGGATGAGAATCATCGGGGGGGCGCCGCCGCGGAAGCGGGAGCGTGCTGAAGACGGTAGCCTTCGCTCGGCGGCCAGCGAGCATGGAAGCTGCGTCCCCATCCATCATCGAAGCGCATCGCGTTGGATGGAAGGGCAGACAGGCGGAAGGACCGAGACGAGCGACCGGCAGGCGGACGAGAGATCAGGGCGTGGTTTCCACTGGCGTGGCGTCGGCGAGACCGTCGATCGTCTGCCGATAGTTCCAGGGCATCCAGTTCTGGGGATGGGCGGCGACCTGCGGAGCGTACCGCTGCAACTCCGTCAGGTAGTCGAACGGATTGGCTCCACAGAGTTGGCACGTGTAGATGAGACTCATGTACATGTCGCCCACGTGGGCACCGTTGTCCGTCAGGTAAAACATCGCATTCTTGCGGTGCAGGATGACTTTTTTCAGTGCTCGTTCACAGATATTGTTGTCCAGGGGGGCTCCGGCCTGGCGGAGGAAGAGCGTCAGCTCGGACCAGTGGTTGAGCATGTAGCTGATGGCCTGGCCCAGACCCGAGTTGGGCTCGACCAGCCGGTCCGCGATTTGCCGTGTCAGCCACTGGTGAAGTTCCTTCATCACGGGAGCACTCTTGGCTTGATGCCACTGCAGGCGCGCTTCGGGCGACAGATTCTGTTTTCGCGCGTCGGCATCGTTCTTGTAAATCACCGCCAAGGCTTTCAGCACGTAGCGAACCTCCTTGTCGAAGTACTCCACCACGTCGGCGAACTTGCGACGGGCGTGGGCCAGGCAGTTGGCGAGGATCGTCTTCAACTCGCCGGGCAGATTGCGAGACAAGGCGTCGCACATCTGAATCGGCGGCCCCAGTTGCGAAGCGCGCTGGACTAACACGTCCCGCAGATTTTCTCCCGCGTGTTTCCAACCGGTGAAAAAGAGCGCGATGAGATGGCCCGCGCACGAGCACACGATTCCCGACGTGAAGATCCCGCAACGCTCGGGGGCTTTTTCTTCGTCTTCTTTTTCGCTTTGGGCCGCCGAACCGTTTTTCGCCTCGGCCTTGTCAAGCCGTTTGCCCATCCGCTCCAGGATCCGATTCGTGGTGTCGTCGTTGTACACCAAGTCGCCCTGGGCGCCCTGCCGAATCAGTTCCTCGTGGGCCGGGCGGAGGCTCGGGGCGGCGTCAGCCACAAGCTTCCACTGGGTCGAGGCCGGCAGGGGAATTCCGAGGCTCCCCTGCAGGCCTTCTACCCGGTTGAACGGCATCCCGGTTCCGTACTTCAACAGGCCAATCATGCTGGCCACGGTGAGATCGTATTTGTCGGGGCCCACGTCCTGGGGCACCTGGGCAGTGAATACTTTTCCACAAAGGTTGCAGCGCAGTCTTTGGCGTTCGTAGACCTTGGCCGGCATGGGGGCTTGGCCTGCGACGCGGATCAGCGTGGCGGGCTGAGCCATCTCGT
>CAIYOB010001004.1 GCA_903927685.1 uncultured Planctomycetaceae bacterium | reverse complement strand
TTGGCCCGCAGGCTGACCCAGGCTTGCCGCTTGCCGCCGGCCTCGGTGATCGCCGTCACAAAGGCGAATTTGGCCAGGTCAAAGCTCGGCTTGGGAACGCTCGCCGGCGCCGGCGGCGCTGCCGGAGGCCGTTCGGAGACCCGGATCTTGACCGTCTGGGTCGTGGTCTTGGGCGGAAATCCATCGTCGGTCGCGGCTACGACGACCTCAAAGTCGCCGGTCTTGGCCGCGGGCCAGCGGAACTCGCCGCTCCGCTCGTCAATCCTCGCCTCCGCCAATGCCTCGCTTGCCAGGCGATAGCTGACCCGGTCCAGCTTGTCCGGATCCTGCCCCTTGACGGTGAACGACACCATGTCACCCACATAGTTCGTCAATTCCCGCGGGGCCTCGATCGCCGGCTCCTTGTTCGCCGGTCCGTTCAGGTTCCGCGCCAGGATGGTCTCCAGGTAAGCGTCCAGGCTGCCGTGAGCCAGAGTCCGAGTGGTCGACTCGTTGAGCTTGTCCGTGTTGTCGGCCGTCGGCAACGAGGCGGCGTCGATGGCGATCACCAGATCCAACTGCTTGCTGCCCGGCACGCGCTTGGTGTACAACCGCCGCACACGGTGCAGCAGGTCGGCCGAATAGAACCGATGCAGGAACGACACCAGCTTGGGCAGGTTGCCTTTACCGCTGACCTGAAATCCCAATACGTTGTACAGGCCCTTCTCGCTCCGCACCGGCACGACGCTGACCTGGGTATCCTCAAAGCCGACCTCTTTGACGAGGTTCAGCAGCCAAGTCTGATACAGCGAGCGGGCGCGCTCCAAATCACTGGGCAACGAGCGGCGCTGATAGTCTTCCATGCGGGCGGCCGGGTCGGTGCTCAGCCGCAAGATCTGATTCTTGTCCCGGACCGCCTTTTCCGCGGCAGCGATCTGCTGCTTCCGGGCGCGGATGGCCTCGTTGTATTTCCGGGCTCCAAAGAACACCGCCAGGACGAGCAGGCACAGGCCCACCACGCCCGCGAGAATACGTTCGCGTTCATTCATTGCCGGCTTCCTCCTCCGAAGGCGGAAGGACCACGATTCTCTCTTTGAACGTCCAGCGTAATTCCGGCTGCCGTTCGTCAAACTGGGTGCCGCTGCCGGTGACCTGATGGTTCGCGTCGCGCAGCCGGGACTCCATCTGCTCGATCACCGCCGGCTCGCGGACGTAACCATCCAGGTTAATCTGACCGCCGCCTTCGCTCATGGTATTAAAGACGGCCGTGTCCACCACCGCATCGGCCGCGCTGGGGAACTTCTGCGACAGCAAGTGCAACTGGTCCAGCCAGTTCACGTCGCCCGCCGCAAAGGCATCGATCTCGGCGATGTCGCCCTGCAGCTTCTGGGCCTGCTTCACCGGCTCGTCCAGATTCTTGCTGTCGGCTTGCAGCAGGGTCAGGCGCCGACTGTAACCCTGCAGCTGCCAGTAGACCAAGCCGATCAGGACGATCAGCAGGCTGGCCGCCGCGGCGCCGATCCAGGCGAAACGCCGGCCGCGACTGGGCGGCTGAGGCCGTTGCCGCGGTTTCAAAAAGTCGATTCCGTGCCGGCGTCCTTCGGCTTCGTCGTACACCATTCCCAGCAGCGCGGCAAAGCGGCCGCTGCGGTCCGCCAGGGCGCGGCGGGCGTCGGCAGCCAGCGTCACGCGGGCCAGCGGATCGAAGGACTCGACTTCCATCCCCAATTGCTCGCGCAACAGCCCCGGCAACGGTCCCAATTCCGCCTCGCCGCCCAGCAGCATCACCGTCTCGACGGTCTGGTCGCCCAGTTGGTTGCGCGCCGCGGCCAGCGTCCGGCGGATCTCTCCGACCAACGCCGTGTCCCGGTCGTGGCTGGGCAACCGCACCGAACGCAGCAGCAGCACTTGACCGGCTGCCGCGACGTTCAAGTCCGCTTCCTCGGCAAATAACTCGACCGTCAACCGGCAGCGGTCGGCAGCCACAAAGCGGCTGTAGAACGAAGCGGCGGCAAACGGCCGCAGGACCAGGCTGGTCGGAGGCGATTCGAGCGCTTCGCCGACTTGCCGCACCTCGTCGATGACGGTCGGCGAGACGGCCGCCGCCAGCACGCGGACCTGCTGAGGATCCGCGGACTGCAATTGGACGAAATCCAGCGGCCAATCCTCGCCCAGCGACGTGAACTGCCGTAAGGCCTGGAAGCGGACCATTTCGGGCAGCTCTTCATCCGGTGCGGGAGGCACTTGCAGCAGCCGCAATTCAATCTTCCCGCGCGGCACGGCGACCAGGGCCTGACAGCGTCCCAGGTTCCGCTCGCGGCAGGCCGCGGCGAACTTGGCTCCCAATTCCGAGGTGCCGGCCTCGGCCGGCGCGGCTTCCGCCGGTTCGCCGGACGCCAGCGGAATCGCAAAGGCATGCTCGACCTCCACGGACTTGCCGCTGGTGCGAGCCACGACAAAGCGGGCCTCGCGGGCATCCCATTCTAAGGCTAGTAGTTTTGACATAGTTTAGCTTTTCTTGCGTTACGTTCCCTCCGCCGTGGCGGCCACTCCCAGAGTCTCCAGGGAATAGCCGCGTCCGAGGTGGCTGATGTCTCTCCACAGTAATACGCTGGCCGGCTGCTGGGTAGCGTCCAAAACCACTTCCAGCCGGCAGGCCGCCCGGCCGTCATCGTAATAACCGATCACTTGGGCGCGATACACCGATCCGCTGGCGCACACAAAGGGCGACAGCGACCGCATCTCGTCCAGCGTCACCAGCCCTTGCGTCAGCAGCCAGGTCTCATGGTTCATTTCCGTCCCGTCCGCAGTGGGATCCGGGTTCCGCTGGCTCAGGATCTGCTCGACGACCTCGTCCGTCATGCCGGGGATCCCCGCCAGGACGTCCCGCGACGCCTGGTTGACGTTGATCCGGCCCGGGATGACCTCGGCCGTGACGACCGTGACCTGCTCGACCAGGTCCGACATGTAGGTGCCCATCGACACCAGGTCCTCGGCGAACGGCGACTGCAGGACCTTGGCTTCCTCGGCGCCTTTGAATTTGACCTGCGTCTTCTTGCCGATCAGGTCCAGGACTTGGGTGAACTTGGTCTTGCCCTCCTGCGACAGGTCCAGTTCGCCGCTGGAGTACGCTTCGCCCGCCTCGCTGCCGGTGTATTCGCCGTTCTGGCGATAGGCGACAATGAACACGGCCCACTCTTCCGGCAGCACCTCGACCAGCGAATCGTACAGCGTCTGCAGGTCGTCTTCGTTCAAATTGATACGCGGCAAGCCCTCGGCGGTCAGGTTGCTCTCCTTGCTGTACAGCGTCAACTGGCCCGCCCAGCCCGTCGTGATGGTTTCCGTGTCGGTCATCGCCACGCCCGACTGTTCCAGCTCGCCGTCATCGATGATGCCGTTGCGATTGACGTCAGCGCCGAACAGCAGCTGCGGAGTCACGCCCCGGACCAGCAGCAGCTCCTCGACGGTCTCGAGCTGACCGTTGCGGCACGAGTAGCCGGGACTCAGACTGGAGTAATAGTCGGATTCGGCCCCGTACTCGCGCGCCTCTTCGTCCTCGTCCAGCCAGTCCAGGATGGCGTCGGCGACTTCCTCGGTCATGCCCGGCAAGGCCATCAGCAGATCGCGGCCCGCCGTCTCCTGTCCCAACGCTTTGGCCTGGGTCTCGATCCAGGTCAAGGCGTTCAGGTTGAGCCGTCCGGATTCGTCCTCGACCCCATAGCGGACGCCCGACGCGTTGCCCTCGGTATCCAGCGCGGGAGCGACCACGGTGAATCGCCCGACGTCGGTCTCGCCCTCCTCCTGAACCACGGTGACCGCCTGAAAGCTGGGATTATTGTATCGCCCGCCGGCTTCCACCTGGGTCGCCGCATCCTGCATCAGGAAGACCTGCAGGTGCGCCACACCCGAGGCGGCCAGCGAGTACGCCTGGATCCGCTTGCCGGACATCTGCGTGACTTCGTTTTCGGCGAACATCACGTCGTGTAAGGCATAGGCGGCCAGCGCCAACACGGCGACCACCACCAGCACGACGCCTCGGCGTTGTGCAGCGTGGCGACACGTAGCCGCGTCCCTCCGAGACGCGATCCCCGGTCTCGGAGCGACCGGACTACGTGGAAGCGATCGCCGCCTCGACATCTTCATGGCGTCGTCTCCCCCGTCGTACCGGTCCCCGATGTGGCTCCCGTGTCGCTCGACATTTCGCCAGTCAAGTCGGTGGACTCGTCCGTCACCAGCGGTTTGGCGACCGGCAAGTGGACCGTCAACCGATACAGGTACTGGTTCATGTCGGTGCTATCCAAGTCCGTCACGGCCTTGACGTCCATGTCTTCCAAGTTCTGGCCAGCGGTCGGATCGATGCCGACCGTAATCTCGATCGCCGTCGGCAGCCCGCCCATCTGCTCGGAATCCCACTCGGTGTACCAGGTCGTGCCGTCCCAGTAGCGGAATTCGAGATAGTTGACTTCGGCAGCCAGCACATTGCCGGGATGCTCAGAGGCATCCAGACTGCCGTCCTGGGATGCGAAACTTGCGGCCGCCCGATCCATCTCGCGGCGGACCAGACCCATCGCCGAGGTCCCCGTGGGCGAGGTCACGCTGGCCTGCGATGAATCGGCGGTCTGTAGGAAGTAGGACACGTTTTTCACGTCGCTGGGAATGCTCGGGGCGACACCTTCGCTCGTCTGGGTGTACATCGCGGAATACTGGTCCACCCGCGGCAGGCGGCTGCAGTCGAGTCGCAACTCGTACTGGTTGCCGTACAAACCGGGCACGCTGGTCGGCGCCACCGTGCTGGCGATATCGGTCGTATTCTCGGACGGTTCCGTGTCCAGCCCTAGGTCGCCCAAGAGGTCCGAGCCGGCCATGTCCTCCAGGCTTGAGGTATCCGTGGCTTCTTCGACGGGCTGAGTCGCTCCCGCGCCGGAGGACGACTGGTCGGCCTGCGTTTGGTTGGTCTGCGTTTGATCGTTCGACGAATCCTGGTTGCCGGTACTCTGGTCGTTCGAATTCGAGTTTCCGCCGGTCCCGCTCACGGCGGTCACGTCGGCCAGGGCGGACATGTCCAGCGGTTCGTACCAGACGGTGTTGCGAATGTCGGCGGCGATGTACTGCAGGACCCCGCGGGCCACCTGCGCATGTTCGATGTCGGCCCGGCGGGTATCGACGGTGATCAAGTGCAGGTGAATGGCCATGCTGATGACGACCATGACCACGCCGGTCAGCCCCAGCGCCAAGAGCACCTCGAGGAGCGTCATCGCGGGACGCGCGGGACGGACGTTAGCCCCGGTCTCCGTGGCGTAAGCTTCCAGCTTGCGGTACCAAGCAGCATCGCAAGCTGGAAGCTTACGCCACTTGTTTCTCGAACGGTCCTTACGGCGTAGCATTGCTGCTGCCAGACGTGTCTGTCTGGCCCCCCGTGGTGGTCTCGGTCGAGGTCTCGCCGGAGGTTTCGCCGGTCGTTTCGCCGGAGGTCAGGCTGGGATCCAGGATCCAGCGAGTCAGCGTGAACGTCAGCGGATATAGGCGCTCCGATTCGACCTGCTGGACGGTGACTCGGACCTGGATCAGTCCCTGTTGATCGAGCGTTCCGGTCTCGATCGTGTAGGACCATTCGGGATCGAGTTCAAAGGCCGTGTCCGCCGCCGACTCCAGCGGCGTGATCCCGGCGGCGATTTCCTCCAGCTTGCCTTCGCACAGCAATTGGGCCTTGGTCAGTTCGCGGGCTTCCTCGGCGTTCCACACCCCCATCCGCACCAACTCGCCGATCACCGCCATGCTGCCGCCCAGCACGGCAATGGCCAGGATGACTTCCAGCAGCGACAAGCCGCGGCGGTGCGAGTTCGTCGGCGGAGCGTACGCATTCCCGTAGGACGGATTGGCAATCCGTCCCACAGTCCGGACCGCCCGCTGTGCGTGCGGGCTGTGGTCGAACGCCGCCCCTGGCTTGGAGTTCCCGAATCGCCCGGCGGGAATTGGGCTGCCACGTTTCACTGGGTCACTCCTCCCCGCGCGGAAAGCTCTTCCGAAGTCAATAACTCGCTAACGCGGACCATCCCCGTCAGGCCCCGCAGGGTGATCTCGACAAACAACCGCTCGTTCGTCAGCACCAACCGCGCGTCCGACGTCGAGCCGTCCGGATAGAACACGATCGGCGGCACCGCGTTGTCCCCAGTCGCCACGGCTCCATCCGTACCTGCCTGATCCAATCGGGTGTCGGCTTGCGTTTCGCCCAGGAAGAATTGGACGCCCTCCGGCAACCGTTGGCCGGACACGCCCAGCAAGTGCCGCTTCTGGTCGATCTCGGGATCGATCGCCAGCGACTGCTGGGTGTCCAAGGTCAGCGCCTCCTGGGACGCCTCGGTGGCATCCACTTCACCCGACCACGGCTCGATGGCGTACTGGTCCGTGGCGGTCACATAGCGGAAGACATACATCCGCCCGTTCCTCATCGCGGTCACGCGGGCCCGCGTCCATTGCGCGCGGATCAAGTCCGCCGACTTCAGCAGCCGCTGGTCGTCCAACGGGCCGTGCAGGGCCGGCAAGACCATGGCTCCGACCGCGACCAGGACGGCCAGTACCAGCATCATCTCCAACAGAGACAACGCTCGGCGCGACGTCCGGCGGCGGCTTTCGGATCGCAACACGGAAAGCGGCGGCGGGCCGCAATCACTGGGTGTTCGCAATGTCATCTTCCGTGCCGTCCGTACTGTCGTTGCCCCAGGACCAGATGCGGACCTGCTCCGGGCCGACCAATTCGTACTGGTAGGGGTTTCCCCACGGATCCATGGGGATCTCCTTGGCGGCATACGGGCCGCGCCACTTGGCCGGGTTCTTCAGGTCAGCAGGCGGTTGCCGCAGCGCTTCCAGCCCCTGGTTGGTCGTCGGATACGAGCCGATGTTCAGGCGGTATACCTCCAACTGACCTTCGAAGCTGCTGATCTGCGTCCGGGCCAGATCTTCATACGCGCCCTTCTGGGCGCTCTGGATGAAGATCCCGACCATCGAACCCAGGATCACCAGGATCGCCAGCACCAGGAGAACTTCCATCAAAGTAAAACCGGCGCGACGCGCCCGGCGCTTCCGTTGGTTGGTCATCAGCAATCTCCTCCAAAGGCGAAAAACGAGCTATCTTCCCAGCGTACTGCTCATCTTGATCACGGGCATCAGCAGGGCAATCACCACACACAAGACCACGATGGCCAGGACCAGCAGCATCATCGGTTCCAGCAAACGCACCACCAAGTCCAACCGCCGCACGGTGCGCCGTTCCAGGCCGTCGGCAATTTCAATCAACACCTGATCCAGGGTATTCGATTCTTCCGCCACCGAGATCATCTCGACGACGGTCATCGGAAAATGTTCGCAGCGGCCCAGCGGCGCTGCCAGCGACTGGCCGGACGAGATATTCTCCGACGCTTTAGCGACGGCCTCGGACAAGATCCGATTGCCCGCGGCCATGCGGCTGATCTGCAGCGACCGCAGGATCGGCACGCCGTTGTGCAGCAGCGTACCCAGCACGCGGCAGAAACGGGCCACGGCCAGGCTGGTGAACACGGGCCCCAGCATCGGCAGGCGCAACTTGACAAAGTCCCGCCACCACTTGCCGCGTTCCGTCTCCAACTGCTGCTTGAGCACCACCACGACCACCGCAAAGGCGGCGACAACGACAATCCCATACCGTCGCAACACGGTGCTGAACGACAACAGCCAGTCGGTCATCGCCGGCAACTCGCCCCGCTGCCGCAGGCTGTCAAACATCGCCGCGAACCGCGGGACGAAAAAGATGATCAGCCCGCCGACGACCAGACTGCCGATGATGGCCAGGAAAACCGGGTAAGCCAGCGCGCCGGCCGTCCGGCTCTTGAGGTCTTCCTGCTGTTCGGTGAACTGCGAGACTCGCTCCAAGGCATCTTCCAGGAAGCCGCCTTCGCCGCCCGCGCGGACCATGTTAATCGCCATCT
>CAIYOB010001003.1 GCA_903927685.1 uncultured Planctomycetaceae bacterium | reverse complement strand
GAAATGGCGTGCATCCGGCTGCCTTCGTCCACCAGCTGCCGGTACAGATCGAGGTTCTGGACGCCGGAAATCTGCCAGCAGTTGACACCCGCGGCCTCGCAGCGCCGCAGCGTCTTGAGGACCTGCTCGGGTGTGTAGTAGGAATGGCACTAGGTTAAGCGTCTGAGGATGCGACGGCCGGCTCATCACTTCACCAAGTCGCCTATCTTGACACCTAGCGTTTGGGCTACAGCTAGCACCGTCGAAATGCGTGGGTCTGGCGTGCGATGGAGCAGCACCCACGCCCGCTTCTTTGCTGTCGGGCGGTGATAGCCCAGGCCTTCGCCGAGCTCACTCAGCGTGAGTCCCGAGCGTTCAAACGCCTTCCGAATATTGTCCATTACGTGGTCTGCATCCATGGTTTTCTGGTTCTTCAAAATCGCATGAACAAACGTACGAGTAGTCTACGTATATGATGACGGCTGGTCACGGTGACCAGTCCAGTCAATCCGGTGAAAAAACGGCTTCCACCGGGACGTGGAATCACACCCAGGCGTTTCCGCCTAAGAAGGGATCCGTCGGCGTCTCATTTTAGACCGACGGTGGGAATCGCTGTCAACTCGAAAGCGATTCCATGACCAGCTTGAAGGCCGTCCGCGCCCGCTTCGCGCGCAACGAGGGGCTCCCTTTTGCGGAGGTCTTGACCGAAGCCCGCATCTTGGACGTTCTCAACGAAGCGGGCGTCAAGTTTCGGGACCGAGTGTTCACCCCGGTCACGACCATTTGGGGCTTTCTGAGTCAGGTGCTCAGCGAAGACCACAGCTGCCGCGATACCGTGTCACGGATCATCGCCCATCGTGCGGCCAATGGTCTTCCCATTTGTTCGCCCAATACGGCCAGCTACTGCGCGGCGCGGAGCCGTCTTCCGAGAAGTGTCCTCCGCACCTTGGCCACACGAACAGCGGAGGAGTTGCAGAAGAGCATTGCTGACGATTGGAAGTGGAACGGCCGATCCGTGTTCATCCTCGATGGCTCTCACGTCTCGATGCCGGACACCGAGGAGAATCAAGCCGTGTACCCGCAGCCGCCCAATCAGAAGCCGGGGCTCGGCTTTCCGCTCGCCAGAATCACCGTGCTGTTGTCTCTGGCGACGGGCGCGTGCCATGACTTGGAGATCGCGCCGTACAAGGGCAAGGGGACTGGGGAAAAGAGCCTCTTCCGAAAGATGTACCACACCCTCCAAGCCGGCGATGTGGTTTTGGCGGACGCCAACTTCGACGATTACTTCATCGCCTGCGAATTGCGCCAGCTCGGGATCGACCTGGTCGCTCACGCAAAGTATGAACGCGCGGGAAGTCAGCTCACGAAAAGCGGACCCGAGGGCGAGATCCTGGTTTGGCAGCGCCCCAACAAGCCGCGCGGAATGACGGGAGAGAAATACCGGACCTATCCCGAACAACTCGCCATGCGACGGGTGACCGTGGACGCTCGCGACAGGAACAACCGCGTCGAGCAATTCGAAGTGATCACGACGATTCTCGACGTGTCGATCGACGGCAAGCAAATCGGCGATCTGTACGACCGCCGCTGGGGAGGCGAGGTGGATCTGAGGTCGGTCAAGTCCACGATGCAAATGGATGTCCTCCGTTGCAAGACACCCGAGATGGTTCACAAAGAGATTTGGACTCACCTGCTGGCGTACAACTTGCTGCGCACGGTGATGGCCGTGGCCGCCCACGAGAACGACCTGGAGCCTCGCCAGGTGAGTCTCAAAGGTGCCAAGCAAGCCGTGACGGCCTTCGCTCCGAAGATTGAAGCCGCCCAACCCGAGCAGCGCAGGACGTTGATCGATGCGCTGCTGACGACCATTGCTTACCATCGCGTCGGCGATCGTCCCGGACGCTGGGAACCGCGGGCGCGCAAACGGCGAGCGAAGCCGGCCGCCCCCCTCACGCAACCGCGAAAGACTGCCAAGCTGCCGCAGAACCGTTCCAAATGGTTCTAGCGCGGAAAGCGAAGGCGAGCGGCGCCACAGCGCGGCTTGCTCTTTCTTTCTGCTGAGCAGGCAGAACATCACCATGCGTACCGCACGCCCTGATCGCCCGGCTGACCGCTGCGCTCCGGCTGTCGCTGCGTTGCCGCCGAGGCGTGCCTCTCAGTTCCCAGAAGGCGTTCTGTAGACCGTCCGACAAGAGCTCAAAGGACTCCCACGCACACAGCGTCACCGTTTCCCAGTTCGAGCACGTGAGCACGAAATGATACGCCAAGTGTTCGAATCGCTGACCGGCGATGGTGACTCGTAGGGAACTCGTCTCGGTGAAGTCGGAAGCCGCCAGATCGCCCTCCTGATGCACTTGCCTAAACATCGCTTCCCGAGCCGGACCGCAGGTCACGCGCCAGTGTTGGCCCCGCCGCTCCGCGTTGACAGGCATCGAACCTCCCGAAGTCACGCTCCTGAAGCCAGTCGACGACCGTCTTCGCCTGAAGTCCGGGTTCGTTCTGCAGCAGGATCTCCACCTGCGGCTAGACCTCGGCGAACGGAGCTTGCCGCGTCCGGTACGTGCGCTTCCGGCCCACGGTACGATGCGCACCGCAATCACGTGAAGCGACCGCTGGTCTCGTTCCTCAGCGACCGCCTCTCCGAGATCCATCGCCGGCACGTGACGACGCCTGGAACAAATCACGAGGCCGCCGCTAGCAGCCAATCCGTCCGCCGTGCGACCGCTAGCACAAAGGACCGCCCATGCTTAACCTAGTGCCATTCGTGTGTAGTAGCTGCGCATTTCCCGGTTGACGAAATCCGATAAGTGCGACCCGGCGTTGAACGGGTTCGAGCCGCAGATCAGCCGGGACACGCGGACCCGGCCCAGTGGAACTTGCGGCACGGCCGACTGCTCG
>CAIYOB010001002.1 GCA_903927685.1 uncultured Planctomycetaceae bacterium | reverse complement strand
GCAGGATTATCCCTTCTCCCGCAAACTGGACGATCGTACCTTTGGCCGCGAGCACGAATTGGCCCTGCACGTGATCAGCCCGTTTCACCCCGACTTCGAGCGGGTGGATCAGTTGAGACTGCTGGCCATCGGCCGCCCGGAACTGTTGCTCGTACTGCCGCCCGACGACCGGTTGATCCGCGATCTGACGCTATACAAGCAGACGGACAAGTACATCCTGCAGAACATTACCTTGGCCCAGCAGGAAACGGTGAAACGCATCCTGAGCGGCAAGACGGTGTCCAACAAGCTCCGCCATGCCACGATCGTGGAGACCATCCAGGACGCGCTCGGCAACGCCCGGATGTTCGTCGCCGGGTCCGAGATCGAATCGGCCAAACACGATCCCAACTTGCGCGTGCACGACGGCTTTGACGCCCTGGTCCGGCACACGTACCCCAACCTCCGCATGCTCCGCGGCATCACGTATGCGGAAGCCAATATCGAGCAATGCCTGTGCGACTCGGCGGATGGCCTGTTCGCCAACGACGCCACGGCGCTGAGCGAAGCCGAAACCGAGATGCTGTCGTACATTGCCCGGAGCACGAAAAAGGGAATCCGCGTGACGGTCAAGGCGCTGGTCGAGGAATTTGAAAGGCGGCCCTTCGGCTGGTATCTCGCGGCCATCCTGTGCACGCTGGCGAAACTGTGCGGGCGAAGCAAGATCGAGGCCCGCGCGGACAGCCAGACACTCGAGGACAGCCAACTGGCGGCCGCCTTGAAGAACACGCGCGTCCACGGCAACGTGGTGCTCGAACCGCAAATCGAATTCACTGGGCCCCAGGTCCGGCGAGTGAAAGAGTTTTGTCAGGATTTCTTTGACCGCCCCCCCAAGGCCAGTGAGCCCAAAGCGCTCGGCGACGAACTGGCCGCCGACTTCCAGAGGCTGCACGAGGAGTTGACCGGACTGCACGCCCGCTGTGCCGAGTACCCGTTTCTGGCCGCATTGGCGGAACCGGCCCAGGAGATGAAGAGACTGGCCGCCAAGTCGTTCAAGTTCTTCTTCACGGAATTCGAATCTCGAGCCGAGCGACTGCTGGAAGAAAAAGAAACGCTGCTCGACCCGATCCGCAGGTTCATGGCCGGGCCGCAGGCCGCCTTGTATGCCGATGTGGCGGCATTCGTCAAGGGGCAAGAGGCCAACCTGGCCTATGTCCAGGACGACGAGATCGGCAAACTGCACGAAATCCTGGCCGATCCGCAATGCTATCGGAACCGCGGTCTGCCGGAAGCCAAGGGCATTCTGGAACGACTGCGGCAGAAAGTCGCGGAGCAAGTCGACCGGGAACGCACAACGGCGGCGGACCAGTTGACCAGCCTGCAGCGGCGTCTGGAGTCCTTGGAAGGCTACGCCGCGCTGCCGCCGGACACGCAAGTCGATATCCGCACCGCGACGGACCAGGTTATTCAGACCCTCCAGTACCAGACGTTGATCGCCGTGATTCGCGACACGGTGCGCCGTTTCGAGGAAGGCGAATATCGTCAATTGCTGTCCCGGATTTCCCGCCCGGCCCCCAGGCTCACCCCAGACTCGAAGCCCGCGACGCCCTCACAGCGCCCCGCACCAGAACCCGTCTACATCTCCCTCCGCTCGTTGCGAGTCGACTTTGACAAGCCTTGCCTGGACAATCCCGAGGATGTGACTCGGTACCTGGACCTGCTGAAGGCGGCGTTGCTTCGGGACCTTAGCGAGGGAAAGAGGATTCAGATATGATCGAGCGCCTCAGGCTTCAGAATTTCACGGCTTTCCGCGACTTGGACATTGATTTGTCCGCGAAAATCAACCTGATCATCGGTGAAAATGGCACGGGGAAGACACACCTGCTGAAAGCGGCCCACACCCTATGTTCCGGAAACCGGGCGAGCGCCGGGCGCAAGGCGCCGTCCAGCACGGAGGAACTGCAAGCCACGCTGACCGAAAGGCTGATTCGCATTTTCCTGCCGCTGGAAGACAAACTCGGCAAGCTGCGAACTCAGGGGGCGGCCGAAGGCGTCCTGCTGGAGGCGGATTTCGTATTCGATAAGAAGATCGCGGTTACGTTCCACGCCAATTCCAAGACCGTCACCGTCGTGGAAAACCAGGACTACGAAAGGTACAGTTGGCAGCCCGTGTTCATCCCGACGAAGGAAGTCCTGTCGTTCATGAAGGGGTTCAACAGCCTGTACGACAAATACGAATTGTCCTTTGACCAGACCTATCACGAGTTGTGTCTGTTTCTGGATCTTCCCGAACTCCGCTCCGAGAACCTCCAGCCGAAACCCAGGTGGGCCATGGACGAGATCCAAGCCCTGTGCGGGGGACGGTTCCTGTTTCACGGCGGCGGCAAGGTGACGTTCAAAGCCGACGGCATCGAGTATTCGGTCAACGTCCTGGCGGAGGGTTTTCGCAAGATCGGTATCCTCTCCCGGTTGCTCGAAACCGGGGTGATTCAGCCAGGCGTTAGCGGCCCCTTGTTCTGGGACGAACCGGAGGCCAATCTCAACCCCTCGGTAGCACGTTTGCTGGTCAAGATCCTGATCGAGTTGGCTCGTCTAGGCCAACAGGTCGTGATTGCCACGCACGACTACTTCGTCTTGAAGTGGTTTCATCTGGAGGCGAACAAGGCTGAGGGAGATTCGGTTCGCTACCATGCCCTGCACCGCGATCCGGCGACCGGACTGATCGCGGTCAACACCACCGAGGACTATGACGCCGTGGCGCCCAACGCCATCGACGAGACCTTTGAAGCGGTCATCAATTCGGATATCGATCGCTCCCTCGGGAGCTTGGGACGATGAAGATCCAATGCGATGGTTTTGAATTTGACTTTACCGACGCCCTGGACGTCTTTGTCTTCGACGAACAGAACCAGGCCAGTCCGCACTATCACGGCCTGAGCCACGCGATGCTCGCCGTGGACTTGATCGTCGAACTTCCGGATTGTTATCTGTTCGTGGAAGTCAAGGACTTCTACGATCCGGCGTTCTACCAGGATGGCGAGCACTTCAACCACCTCCGAGAAACGCTGAAGCGGAAGTACCGCGATACTTGGCTGTACCGCTGGGCGGAAGGCAAAACGGACAAGCCGATCAAGTTCCTTTGCGTCCTGGAACTCGAAACCGCCTTGATCAGCCGGATGGCCAAGGAGGTTCGCAAGCAACTGCCGGTCGGAAGAGTCGGGGGACGCTGGATCAACGTGGTCTCGAACGGTTCCGCTGTCCTGAATTTCGACCTGTGGAACCGCAGATTCACCGCCTGGCCGGTAGTGCGACTGGGAGCCGGCGGTTCGGGCTCGCCCTAATTGAGAACGACTCATGGAAACAGCAAAGCTCAAACGATTCGCCGCCTACGCCCGCCGAACGTTGCTGGCTCAGGTCGGCACCAAGCTGGATTCCGCGTTGGCCGAAGGCAGTCCGGCTCGGCGGGAGAACGACAAGGCGGTCAGGGAACTCGAGCAGGAGCTGCAGGCGGTGGGCCGCGAGCGACTGATGGAACGGGTCGCCTATACCTGGTTCAACCGCTTCTGCGCCCTGCGGTACATGGACATCAACCGCTATACCCGGATCGGGATTGTCTCGCCCGAGCCGGGCCGATTCCAGCCGGAGATCCTGGCCGAGGCGAAGGCCGGGCACATGGACGCGGAACTGGTCCCCGAGGCGACCGCCCGCAAGGTCTCCGACTTGTTGGATGGATCGCGGCCCAGTCCGGATCCCCAAGGCGAAGCCTACCGCCTGCTGCTGGTCGCCGCCTGCAACTACTACCATCGCCTGATGCCGTTCATGTTCGAGAAGATCTCGGACTATACCGAACTGCTCCTGCCTGACGACCTGCTGTCTGGCGATTCCATCTTGGCCTATACCCGCGAAGCCTTGCTGCCCATCAACTGTTCGCCCG
>CAIYOB010001001.1 GCA_903927685.1 uncultured Planctomycetaceae bacterium | reverse complement strand
CGAAATCAAGCTGCCCCAAGGCATGCTGGAGGGCCTGAACAAGGTCGGCGGCGCTGGCCAAGGTGGGAGCCTGTTCTCGCCCGACTGGCTCAAGCAGATGGCCGAACTGGCCGTCCTGCCCGAGCAGCCCGTCAATCCGGGTCAGAGCTGGTCCTGCCAGCGAGCGATGAAGGCCTCGCCGCTCGGTAACCAGACCGTCGAAAGCACCTACCGTTACGAAGGGGTCGAGACCCGCAACGGCAAATCCCTGCAGAAGATCAGTCTTGCGACGGCCTTCAAGACGGACGGGGCCAAACCGGACGGGCAAGTCGGGATTCGGGAACAGGCGACCAAGGGGACGCTCTACCTGGATTCTGCCGCCGGCCGGATTGTGGACAGCGTGGCGACGACAACCATGAAGATGGACATCGAGGTGTTTGGGCAGAAAATGGTCCAGGACATGGACATGACCGTCACGATTCGGCCGCAGCCGGCCAAGGAAGCTGCGGGGAACAAGGAGTAGGGCCACCCGATGGTTCCGAGACCCGTGCCCGACGCGCCCACCGAATCGACGGCGGGGCAGGATCCTGAACTGGATGCCGTCATTGCCGAGTACTTGACGGCGATCCAGGCCGGCCAGCGTCCCGACCGGGGCGAGATCCTCCGGCGGCACCCTGAGTTGGTCCGACCGCTGGAGGAGTTCTTCGCCGACTACGATTACTTCCAGCATCTGGCGGGGCAAGTCGCTTCGAACGAGGCCCGACAACCGCCGCCGCCCTGCACGTGCGATTCCACGCTGGGCCCCGCCGGGTCCTCCGCGGCCGCGGTGCCGCCGCCGTTGCGTCAGTTCGGCGACTACGTGCTGACAGCCGAAATCGCGCGCGGCGGCATGGGAGTGGTCTATCGCGCGACGCAGACCAGCCTCAAGCGGCCCGTGGCCCTGAAGATGATTCTCGCCGGCCAATTGGCCTCAGCCGCCGACGTCCAGCGATTCCAGCGCGAGGCCGAGGCCGCCGCCCGCTTGGACCACCCGCAGATCGTTCCGATCTACGAAGTCGGCGAGCATGCGGGCACGCATTATTTCAGCATGAAGCTGGTCGACGGCGGAAATCTGACGCAGCGTCTGCCGCAACTGGTCGGCGACTCCCGCGCGGTGGCCGAATTGATCGCCACGCTGGCCGAGGCCATCCATCACGCGCATCAGCGCGGCATCCTGCACCGGGACTTGAAGCCGCGGAACATCCTGCTGGACGCCGACGGCGTGCCGCAGATCACCGACTTTGGCTTGGCCAAGCAAGTCGACGCCAGTGGCGAGTTGACCCAGTCGGGAGCGATCGTGGGCACGGCCGGCTACATGGCGCCCGAACAAGCTCGCGGCGAACGGACAATCACGACGGCGGTCGACGTGTACAGTCTGGGAGCGATCCTCTACGAGCTGCTTACCGGCCGACCGCCGTTCCGCGGTGCGACTCCCGCGGAGACGATCCTGCGCGTCCGGGCGGACGAGCCGGTCCGCCCCACGGCAATCCGGCCCGACGTCGATCGCGACCTGGAGACGGTTTGCCTGAAGTGCCTGGAAAAGGACCCGCTTCGCCGCTACCCGTCCGCCGCGGCATTGGCGGAGGATGTCCGGCGGTGGCTCGCCGGCCTGCCCATCACCGCTCGGCCCGCGGGGCCCGCCGAGCGGCTGTGGCGCTGGTGCCGGCGGAATCCCGTGCTGGCCGTGGGGGGAGTCCTGGTACTGGCGCTGAGCGGCGTCTTTTCCTGGTCGCTGTGGGACGAGAATTGCGAGACCCGAGCCGCCCTGGCGCGCGAGGGGCAAGCCTTGGCTCAGGCCCAGCTGGCTCGCGACGAGGCCCAGGACCACTTGGCCCGCAGCCTGTACGAACAAGCTCGCGGTCTGGCCCTGTCGGCTCCGGCGGAAAGCCGCTGGAGGATTCTCGGCCTCCTCGAACAATCCCGCGTCCTGCAGAGGCGACCGCGGGCGGGACAAACGGCGACAGCGGAGCAGCGACAACGGCTTCCCGACGCAGCGGAATTGCGCAGCGAAGCGGTCGGTGCGCTGCTGCGGCATGACGTGCGACTGGCCTGGCAGAGGAACATGCAGGGGGCCCAGCCGGCGCTGGTCGGCGATGGCCGCCGCGTGCTCTTTCGGGAAGGGACCTCGCTGGTGCTCCTGGATTGGGCTCAACGCCAAGAACTGAGCCGCTGGTCCGCCACGAAGATCCCCGGCACGGCCTTGGCCGTCGATGCGTCCGGCCGCTGGCTCGCTGCCTGGAGTCATCAGGACGGTCAGATGAGCGTCTGGGACTTG
>CAIYOB010001000.1 GCA_903927685.1 uncultured Planctomycetaceae bacterium | reverse complement strand
CCGCCGCCAGGCCACACAGGCCAAGCAAGCCGAACGCTGCCAATTGACAGAGCAGGGAGGTTGTCGATTTTTTCATGATGCAGATTCCTCGTTTTCAGCTTGCCAAGCCTCAGCCAGACGCATGGCTTGGGCGGTTTCCTGAATCTGTTCGGGACGCTTGGCCCCGCACAACGCGACGGTTACGCCGGGCCGCGTGATCGTCCAGCCGACGGCCCACTGGGCCAGCGAGCAGCCGCGGGCCGCCGCCAGCGGCCGCAATTAGAAGCCGTATCCAGATGGTTCACGCCGGCGTGCAGGGCGGCCTCGATCACCGCCACGGCCGCTTCGTCGGTCAGCGCCCCGCTGGTGACTCCGGCCAGCGGCCAGCAGCCCAAGGCCAGGGGCGAAACCCACAGGTCCGATCGTCCCAGTTGTCGTCGTCCAGTCGTCATGCCGGTATTCTGACATCCGGCATAGGGTCCGTCGAGCACACGTGGCGCGAAGATTCGAGGGACCCGAACTCGTGGCGCGCAGATTCCCAGCTGGCGTGCGCGCCGGGCTCACGTTTTCAGCCGGCCAGTTCATCCAGCAGGCGCCCCAAGGCGGCGTCCAGCTTGGCTTCCGATTCATAGACGCCACTGGCGATTTGGGCCCGCAGCTCTGCGACGCGGTCCATTCGCACGTCGGGCAGATCGCGGACGCGGCTCACCAACTCGGCCTCCGGCGAGATGTCCAGTTGGTCGACACCCAGCCACGAGCTGGCCTGCGGGGCGGCCTCGGCCGCGTGCAGGCGGTGAGGGCCCGTGATCGATTGCGCGCCGTGAAGATGCGAAAGACCAAAAATCTGCATTGCTGATTCCCCCGAGAGAAAGCGGCTGACGCCAGCGAGTCGGCGGACATCCGGTCGCCGGACAGGCTGCGAGTTTCCGCATCGATGCCATTCTACCCCACGCTCAATGAAGCGTCGCCGGTCCATGTCGAAAAGCGCTATCCATGGCTGGGGAGGTGACTGGGCGAACGCTGAGAACACACTCCCTTATCGGCCGAGGCCCCACGACGCTTGATTGCCGAACCTCCTTGTCTCCTTGTGCTGGTGACGCGTATTCCGTCCGCGTTTGACGCCTGCGCCGGCACACGTCCCACGCTTTCTTCTACGTAACCACTCCCGGCGGAGTTCGCGAGAAGCTCGCGTGCGGTGCAAATGGCGACGGAGTGTACGAAATGCGGCCCGCCGGAGCAAGAGCGAACGCGGGGCTTGATGCTAGCACGGCGAGTCCGTCTTTAGCGGTTCCGCCACAGCACGCGATCCGCGATCCCCAACTGCTGTTGGCAAGCGGCGATGTCGGCCCGGAAGCGGCGCGCGTCCTCGGGGTAGCCGGCGGTGGGCCGCAGGTCCGGCAGGTGGCGGCGCCAGAAGGCATTGAAAGCCAGCATGGCCAGTTCGCGGAGATATTTGGACAGCATCGAGGCCAGGGCGACCGGCAGCAGGCGTTCCGCCTTTTCCTGAAACCGGAACTCGCAGCGGCGCGTCGCCGGCCCCCAGCGGTACAGACTGTGCGACCGGCATTCTCCGTGAATCTCGACCAGATACTCGGGGAACGCCGCCTGGAGCAGATCCGCATATCGCTGGCGGCCGCCATGCTTGTCGCAGGACACAAACACGGCTTGCCTTTCCCCGGCCGGCAAAATCGCTGTGATCAGATCCAACGTCAAAGTCGACAGAACCGTGGCCTTGTTACCCACGCGATCCAGTTCGCCGTTGAACAGTTCCGGCGAAACGACCAGCGAGCGCACGGTCAGCAGTTGGACCCCGGCGGCGGACAGTCCCTGCACAAAAATGTCTGCCGTTTGGTCCAGCGTGGCGGAATCATGATGCCTTGGCAGCGGCAACTCGAAGTCCGCGTACCACGGGTCGTGAGCCAGGCTGTCCACGCTGGCCGGCGCGGCTCGAGCCCAGGCTTCGCGCCAGTCGGACGGTTGCCAGCCGAGTGCTCGAAAGGCCGTAAGTACTCCGCATTCCAGGGCTTGCAGGCTGCCGGAGGACTTGTACAGCGCCTTGGAATCCCCGATCGGCACCCGGGGTCCGGCGGAAGGCGGGTCGCCGGGGCGGTGCACCACGTGGGCCAGGGCCGGATAGAGATTGTCTTCGCGGAGCTGGTCCGGCGTGTGCCAGAGCGTGGCGGAAATGACCAGCGGCCCCAGGTTGGGGCCGTAGCCCGCTTCGTCCGTTCCAATCAAGTACGGCATAGGACTAGTTTTCTCTTTCTCTCTGACATTCAGCCTGCGAGGGCCCGTTGTCGCGAGGTTCCGGACTCATGAACAAATCCAGGCGGACCGGGTCGGCCGAGCCGCCAGAGCGGTACCGGATATGACGGCCACGACCGTCGGTAACGGCTGTGCGGGGCGGTGCGTCCACGGCAAAACCGGTACAGTTTCGGCACCTTACGGGCACCTCATTTCCGGCACAATTTTCGTCGTAACCCAAGACGCGAAAATTGTTTTCGAAGCCTCAAGGCGTCTTGTCAAGCACGCCGATACCGAACATGTCAGTGGATACGAAAGCCTGGGCGTGGGAATGCCGGGCAACGTATCAGTCCAACCGGCGGACACAATCGAGTCAAGGATTGGCTCGACCGGTTCTGGCGTTACTCACCGTTTATATCGGAGGCATGACCCACCTCCTCCGATTGGCCCACCCGCGATCACTCGACCCGGATCGGCCTCCCTGGCCAAGGGAGCCGGTTGACCAGCGTAAGATGCCGTCCACCGCTTTCGAGCACAACGGCGACATCACCCTGCGAGGCCTGGATGGGAGCGGCGCCAGTTCGATTTCACTATGTTCCAGGTAATAGGAGACATGGCTCGATGAAGTGGAACATCCTTGTTGCATCGATGGTGCTCGGCCTCGGCCTGAGCAACCAGAGCTTCGGTGACCTGCTGGACCGAATGCTCGGATCGAATGGGTGCGGCTGCGAACAGAAGGACGGCTGCGCTCAAAAGTGTGGCGACCCGAAGTGCGATGGCAAAGACGGTTGCGCACAAAAGGACGGCTGCGGACCCAAGTGTGGCCGCCGCGGTCTGCTGAATGGCTGCGCTCAAAAGGGCGACGATGGGTAAGACGCCTGCCAGAAGGACGGCTGCAAAGATCCGTGCCAGAAGGACGGTGACAAGGGTTGCGCCCAGAAGGGTTGCGGCCTGCTCGGTGGCGGTCTGCTGAACGGCTGCGCCCAGAAGGACGGCGGCAAAGACGGCTGCAAAGATCCCTGCCAGAAGGACGGTGACAAGGG
>CAIYOB010000999.1 GCA_903927685.1 uncultured Planctomycetaceae bacterium | reverse complement strand
CAGATTCGCTTCCCAGGAATTGCCCCTGCCCAGAGAGTATCCCATGCGCAGCCAGATGGACCCGCAATCGTCATCGCCCGCCGGTGAAGAGGCCGGCCTGTACAATCGCGTGAAGGCTTACCGCTCGGCCCGGAACTGGTCGCAGGAGGAGTTGGCCCAACGAACGGGGCTGTCCAGGGCCGGGATCAGCGCCGTGGAGATTGGGCGACTGGTGCCTTCTACGGCCGCCGCCCTGACCCTGGCCCGCGTGTTTGGCTGCACGGTCGAGGATCTTTTCGAGTTGGCGACCGCGCGCGATCGTTCGCCTGCCTGGGCCTGGGAGCCGCTCCGGGATGCGTGCCGCTACTGGCTGGCCGAGGTTCGCGGCCGCCGCTGGCTGTACCCGGTCGAAATGAGTCAACTTGGCCTGACGCCGCACGACGGTGTCAGCCAGGCGGGGCAAGTGTGGACCAGCCAGACCCGCGATCCATCCCAGACGCTCGTGATCGCCACCTGCGATCCCGCGGCCGGATTGCTGGCGGCTCGGATGGCAGAGACGAGTCCCTTCCGCTTGCTTGTGCTGCAGCGCTGCACACGCGACGCCCTGGCTCTGTTGGGCCGCGGACTGGTGCATGCCGCAGGCCTGCACTTGGGCCAGGCGTCTGACCCTGCGGGAAACGCCGCCGTCGTTCGTGAGACGGTGGGGGGCGGGTATCGGTTGTTGCGGATCGCCCGGTGGGAAGAAGGCGTGGCGTACCGGCCGGAACTGCATCTGTCGAGTTTCCGCGCCGCGACCCGCTCCGGCATCCGCTGGGTCTGGCGCGAGAACGGCTCGGCCGCTCGGCGCTGGCTGGACGAACTGTTGGCCGGGCGAAAGGGGGCGCGCCGGATCGCAACGGACCATCGCGGCGTCGCCGATGCGATTCGCTGTGGCTGGGCCGACGCCGGCGTCTGCCATCGTTTGCTTAGCGAAGAAGCACATCTGGAATTCCTGGGGTTTCCCCAAGAAGCCTACGACCTCTGCCATCCGGCAGACCTGGCAGGAGATCCCCGCTTGCAGACGCTGGTGGAAATCGTCCGCTCGCTCGATTTTCGCCGGCAGTTGGGGGAGCTTCCAGGCTTTGCGGTGACCGACACGGGGGAGATGCAGCCGGTGGACTGAGCCGCGCTGCGAGGCCATTGTTCTTTGATGACTAGTCCTGAGATGGAGGAGCATGTATGTGGGGTCTGAAATCAGCAAAACGGAGACAACCGAGAGAATGCCGTGACTCCGTTCTCTCTGTTCCCTCCTGTTCAACGACGACGATTCATTCGGTTCCAGCCGCATGCCGCGTTGGTTTTACCTTGGTGGAATTGCTCGTGGTGATCGCGATTATCGGCGTGCTGGTGGCCTTGCTGCTTCCGGCCATCCAGGCGGCGCGGGAGGCGGCCCGGCGCACGCAGTGCGGCAACAACTTGAAACAACTCGCGCTAGGCGCACAGAACTACCACGACCGGCTCCGCTCTTTCCCCCCGGGAACGCTCGCGAAGACGTTTGCCACGGCACCGAAGAGCCGCGCGACGGCGCTTCTCGTCTTCCTCCTCAACGAGATGGAGCAGTCGAATCTCAAGAACGAGCTGGATCCCAATGACCCGTATGTCAACATCGTCAATGGCCTGGCCGGCACGGTGCTGCCACTGATCGTTTGTCCGTCGGACGTGATCCCGCAGAATCCCGTGCCCCAGGGAACCCCGTCCTACAACTACGGCGTGACAAGCTACGGCGGCAACGGCGGGACGGGCGGGACGTACTATCGCTTCTATGGCTACTGCAAGACCGTAATGGCCCAGAGCACGGACGGCATTTTCATTGAGACGGGCCCCAATTCGGCTCCCGTCGCCGGACAGGAGTCGATTCGAATGGCCGACGTGATCGACGGAACGAGCAGCACGCTGTTATTCGGGGAACGGAGCCATGTGGACCCGGTCTTCGACACGCTGGCGGCCGCGAACGGCGGCCAGCAGGTGATCGGACAATACGGTTTCTGGCATTCCGCCGCCGGACTGGCGATCGTCGACGCCACGATGACGACGGCGGCCCCGATCAACTACCGGGCCGACGCCAGTCAGATCTGGAACACTTGCGCGTGCCTACGGACTAGCGCCTTCGGCAGCCTGCATCCTGGAGGCGCCAATTTCGCGCTCGTCGACGGCTCGATGCGGATGCTTGCCGACTCGATCGATCCGACCGTGTATCGGGCCTTGAGCACGCGAGCCGGAGGTGAAATCGCGTCCCCACCGTAACCCGCACGCCCGGGAGGCCGGCCACACCGCCGGTGAACGTCCGGTAATCGCCTTCTTCACCGCTTCACATCCCGTTTCTGGAAGGGAATTCACATGCTTCGCCGCTGCCGATTGCTATTGGCCGTTATGTCCTTGTGCGCCGTATCGGCCTGGGGGGCTGAACCTGCGCCGCCGGCTGCGGCTCACGCACCGAGCCTGCGCACGTTGATCGTGCGCAACCTGGCCGGCAAGTCTCTCACGCTTGCCGCCGACGAATTTGCCAAGCTGCCCCGTGCCACGGTCCGGGACAAGCTTCCGCACAGCGAGCAGGACGCGGTGTACGAAGGCGTCTTGCTGCACGAAGTGCTGCGCGCCACAGGCGTTCAGTTCGAGGACCCGGAGACGCCCACCAGGCCGCTGGCGGCACTGCGCACCGCGTACGTGCTGGTCGAGGCCGCGGACGGTTACCAGGTCGCGTTCTCGACCGCCGAAATCGATCCCGGCTCGGGCGGCCGACAGGTGCTGTTGGCTGACCGTGTCGATGGCCGGCCGTTGGCGGCGAAGGCCGCACCGTACCAGGTGATCGTGCCGGGCACGAAACGTTACGATCGCTGGATTCGCCAGGTGACACGGATTCTGGTCCAGGCGGGAACCGCCTCGCCGTTCCTGCCCGCCGATATGCCGACCACCCCGCTGCAGGCACCAACCGACAGCCAAGGACGCGTGTTTCTGGTGGGGACCGGGCCGGGCGATCCCGCCCTGATCTCGGTCAAGGCCGCGCAACTGCTGCGGCAGGCCGACGTCGTGTTCTGCTACAGTTGGATGAAGGACGAACTGGCCGATTTTGTCCGACCGGGCGTGGTCGAAGTGGCTTCGCCTCTGCTGCGGGGCGGTCAGTATTGCGGCGCGAAGCCTGCAGACTTCGAGGGGGAACTGCGCGAACAGGTGATCCAGACGAACGCCGAATTGGCCAAGTTGAAGCAGCGCGTCCAGGAAATGGTGGTCGCGGGAAAGACCGTCGTGTTCGCAGACAACGGCGATCCGCTCTTGTTCAGCCCCTGGGGTTGGGTCCCGCAGCAGTTCGCCGAGTGCCGGGTGACGGTCGTTCCGGGAATCAGCTCGTTCAATGCCGGCAATGCCGCCCTGCAACAGCCCGTCGTGGGACTGGGCTCGCTGCTGATCTCCTCGGGAACCGAATTGGGGACAGCCGATGCGAACCGGCGGCTACGGAGTACTTTGGTGTTGTTCACCCATCGTACGAAGTTCCAAGAGCTGCTGCCCAAGCTCCGAGAACGCTATGCCGCGGACACGCCAATCGCGATCGTTTGCGATGTCAGCTATCCGGCTGAGCGCGTCGTGCGTGGGACCCTGGGCACCATCGAGGACATGCTGGGGAGCGAAAAACTGCCTCAGCTTTACCTGGTGTACGTGGGCGACGGGATCGCTGCCGCCCCCCGGTGCTGCGCCGGGACCTGAAGTCCTAATCTTTCACCTCATGGAGACGTGTGATGAAGCCGACAATCACGCTGGCGCGGAGGTTCGCGATCGGGTTGCTTGCACTCTCGGTCACGAGTTCGAGCGTGTTCGGCCAGCGCGATTCGCCCGGGCAAGAAGCGGTTCTGGTGTTTGCCGCGGCCAGCACCACCAACGCGATGGACGAGATCCGGCAGGCATTTCAGCAGCGGACCGGCGTCCGGGTGCAATCCAGTTACGCCTCGTCGGGAACACTCGCCCAGCAGATCGTGAACGGCGCGAATGCCGACGTCTTCCTCTCTGCGGATGAGAAGTGGGCCGAGTACTTGACCAAGCAAAGGCTGGTCTCCCGCCAGCAGAATCTGTTGACCAACCGGCTGGTGATCGTCGTTCCGGCCGATTCCCAACTTCGGGTGCAACGAGTTGAGGATCTGATTGCGGCGGAGATCAAGCACTTGGCGCTGGGCGACCCCGACGGCGTCCCGGCGGGGAAGTACGCCAGGGAGGCTCTTACGGAGCTGCGACTGTGGGAGCGGCTACAAGGAAACGTCGTCTCGGCGGACGATGTGCGCCACACGCTGGCTTTTGTCGAGACGGGCGCGGCGGAGGCGGGGATTGTCTATGCCACCGATGCGGCCCTCAGTAAGAAAGTGAAGATGGCTCTCGAAATCCCGCCGCGGCTCAGCAGTCCGATTCGCTACCCGCTCGTGCTGCTGTCGCAGGGAGCGCAGAAGCCGGCGGCCGTGCAGTTCTACGAGTACCTGCGGTCGTCCGCGGCCGTCGCCGTTTTCCGGAAGTACGGGTTCGCGGTTCTCGAACCAGAGCCCAAGCCTGCGCCCTAGAGCAATGGCCCGGCGCGGCCGCGCCGTGATCTGCAAATGGCTTACGCAAGGGAGCGATTCGTGGTTGATCTGTTGACGGGCGAGGAGTGGTCGGCGTTACGCCTGAGCCTGCAGGTCGCGGTTTGTGCGGCGCTGGCGGGATTGCCGTGGGCCGTCGCCGTGGGGTACCTTCTGGCCCGCGCGTCCTTCGTGGGCAAGTGGCTCGTCGAGGTCGTCGTCAACCTGCCGCTCGTCTTGCCGCCCGTCGTCACAGGCTACCTGTTGTTGGTGTGCCTGGCGCCCCGTGGTCCGATTGGGTCGCTGCTGGAAGCTTGGTTCGGTTGGCGGATTGTGTTCACCTGGTGGGGCGCTGCTCTGGCGTCGACCGTGATGAGTTTCCCGTTGATGGTCCGCGCGACTCGACTGGCATTCCAGGGCGTGGATCCGCGGCTGGAGCTGGCCGCGCGAGGGCTGGGAGCCGGTCCTTGTGCGGCGTTCTTGACGGTCTCCTTGCCCTTGGCGCAACGCGGCCTGATCGCGGCGTGGACCTTGGGGTTCGCCCGCAGCCTGGGTGAATTCGGGGCGACGATTATGGTCGCGGGGAATATCGAGGGGCAGACACGGACCATTCCGCTGGCCATCTACATGTGGACCAATCGCCCGGACGGGGGAGAGCAATCCTGGCGGCTGGTTGGGTTATCGATCCTCTTGGCCTGCGGCGCCCTGGTCGTCAGCGAGTTCCTGGAGCGGAGACGCACCTCCCATGACGTTGCTTAGCTTCGAATGCCAGCACCAGTATCCGAGTGGGTTCCAGCTGGGGCTCGCCTTCCAGGTGAACCACCGCTTCACGGCCCTGTTCGGCCCGTCCGGCAGCGGAAAATCCAGCATCCTGGCGATGATCGCCGGGATCGTGCGGCCCCGGCAAGGGCGCAGCATGCTGGGCGACGAAGTGTTGCTGGACACGGCTCGCAGGGTCTGCCTGCCGCCGGAGAAGCGGCATGTGGGCGTCGTCTACCAGGACTCGCTGCTGTTTCCGCATCTGACCGTCGAACGGAATCTGCGGTACGGCGTCAGGCACCGCCGCCGACGCAGAATGGTCGATTTCGCCCGCGTGGTCGAAGTGTTGGAGATCGGCCAGTTGCTGACACGCTATCCCCGCAATCTTTCGGGAGGCGAGCGGCAGCGGGTTGCCTTGGGACGGGCGCTCTTGAGCGGTCCCGAGATCCTCTTGATGGACGAACCGCTCGCCTCGCTCGACGCACCGCTGAAGCTGAAGATCCTGACGTACCTGGAGCGGGCCGTAGCCGAATGGAACATCCCGGCAATCTATGTGACCCACGCTCAGGCCGAAGTTCGCCGCGCCGCCCAGTGGGTCGTAGCGATCCATCGGGGATCGCTGGCGACCGTCGGACCTCCCGAGGAAATGCTGAGCCGCTTGGCCCCTTGAATCGACGGTCCCTCGGGCTAGAATCAGCCCTGTCGGTGGAAACCGAATTTCCCACTAGTCAGTTAAGGAGAAGATGCATGGGCGGCATATCCGGCCTGCTGGTCACCGTGCGGAGTGCCAAGCAGGGCGCTGAAATGATGACCAGCAAGTTGAGCCCCGAGTACGGGCTTGAGATCTCCTCCTTGCGGATCAACCCCGACGACATGCAGGAGCTGGCGGTGTCCGAGGGGCAGCCGGTCCGTATGGCGAGCCCCTACGGCGAGGTGACGGTCACGTGCCAGCCGGCCGATGTGCCCCGCAGAACCTTCTTCCTGCCCCTCGGACCGGTCGCCAATCAGCTGTTCAGCGGGGCGCACACCGACGGCACCGGCGTGCCGGACTGGAAGCGGCAGCCGGTGACCATCCGGGCCTGCGAGGGAGCCGGGACCGGCGGCCTCAAGATGTCCGAGGCCACGAATCTGGCCGCGGCCAGCGAAGCAGTCGTTGCGAGCAACGCGGGCACGGTCGTCCACCACAATGTGGTGTGCACCTTCTGCGGGTGCCTGTGCGACGAT
>CAIYOB010000998.1 GCA_903927685.1 uncultured Planctomycetaceae bacterium | reverse complement strand
CGGCCGCCGCCATCGCCGTCATGGGCCGCATCCACTCGATGTTCTTAGGGAGAGAATACAGGGACATACTGCGGCCCCAATACTCCGACATCAGACCGTGCGTCGTGGCAAAACGCATCTCGCCACGCATCAACACCATCGCCATGTCGTTGACCGCGTTGTACAGGCCCGTGTCGGTGCGGGTGTGAGCCACTTGCAGACACGTCATGTCCTGTCGCGAGAAGATGGCCCGGCTGGCGAGCGGCTGCGTCACGGTGTTCGCCTCGCCGCGTCCGAGGAACGTCATCCAGCGGTCGCCGGCCGTCGTCAAGCACAGCCGCGGCTGGTTGCCCTGGGCCGGATGGTGTTCGTACCAGGGCCACTGCGTGACCGCAGTGATCCGCTGTCCGGCCAGGCTTACGTCGCCTTCGAGCTTGAGCTCACCCCAAGTCTCGCCGCCGTCATGGCTCAAGAAGAAACCGTTGGATTCGGTGCCGGCGTAGAGTGACTCCGGCCGATACGCATCGAACGCCACGACCTCTCCGCACAGCGCCGACGGGCCCGCACCGTCGAAGTCGCCCGGAAGCGGGAGCTTGGTCCAGGTACTCCCGCCGTCGCTGGTCTTCCAGAGCGTACCCGCGCCTCGGCCGACACCGCACGCCCGCAGCATCACGTGGGGATTCTGCGGATGGATCGCCACGCTCCGGACGGCCAGCTCACTGCCTGCCAGAGGGCCGTTTGCTCGAGCCCACGTCGCGCCGCCGTCCGTGGTCCTGAGCAAACCGCACGTCGTCGAACGGACGACCACGACCCGGGCATCACTGCGGGCCATGACGACCCCGGTCAAGCGGTCCCCGCCCGTGCCTCGCGCCACCGGCGGAACGGGCAGGTCGCAACCCGCCGCCAGGCCCGGCGTCACGGATAGGTTCGAGACGCGCGCCTGGAAGTGCGCTCGCGACTCCTGCTTGAGTGCCTGAATGAACAGTCCCACGTCCATTTCCGCCGAAGTCGGCCGGAACTGAGACGCTCCCAGTTCCCAGGTCAGGCCGTCCAGCGAAGTCCACGCCGTCCAGACGTCGCCCTGCCGCGCGATTCGCAGCCACGGCCTTCCGGCGGGCAGAGCGTAAGAACTCAGCCGCGTGCCGGCGCCGTCGCCAAAGTCGGGCGAAGTCCGCTGGCCGACGCCCGCGGTTTGGACGACGTAGAACGCGTGTCCCCAGTTCCAATTCCGTTGGTCTCCCTTCTCAAACGCGGCGACGCCGATCCACGAGTTGCCGTTGACCGGTTCCCCCTTCAGCCCGCTGCACGCGTCGACGCGGACCGTGGCGGAAAAGTCGCCTGTCGCCTTCTGCGTGACTGTGTGCAGACCGTGGCCGAAGAACTGAAATGCGCCGTCTCCGGTCTGCCAGAGTCCGGCCTTGTCACGCGAATTTCCCACGTTGCGCACCGTCCAGGGCGACGCGGGCGGGAGCCCCGTCACCTGCAGCGTGAAGGGAGCGGAATCCGCCGTTCGGTTGTCGTCATACACGATGCGCGACCAGAACGCGCTCTCGCCCTCGGGCAGCGGACCGGTGAATTCGAGGCCTGCGCCCTGGCCCGACGCCAGTTCGAGATCGCCGAGGAACAACCGGGTCGCATTGACCGGTCTACCGCGGGCCTCGACCGCCACGGTGAGCCGGCCGCTGCCGTCGCCCGGCGCGCTGCCCGCCATGGCCACCGACGGCAGGTTGCCATCGTCCACGATCCGCAACGACT
>CAIYOB010000997.1 GCA_903927685.1 uncultured Planctomycetaceae bacterium | reverse complement strand
GCCTGTCCGCGCGAACCGCACCTGTTCCGCCCAAGGATGAATCGCGCACAGCCGGTCGGCCAATTCCACTTCCTCAGGCGGATTGAGCGTGCACAGACTGCCCAGGGCGACCCGCCGCTGGACGGCGCGAGTCACGTCCGGATCGCGGTACCCCAGCAGGGCCGCTCCGATGCCGTGCAGGCCGCAATCGTAGTAGTGCCGGCCGTCCAAGTCCCAGATCTCGCATCCGCGAGCCTCGCGGAAATAGGCCGGCCACTGGTCCGGGGCAGCCAGCTCGGGACGCTTGGACAGCAACTGCGTCCCCCCGGGGATGATCGTCTTGGCGTGCTGGTACAGATCCCGGGTCAGCGTGCCGGATTCGGCCAGCAACCCGGTCAGCCGCGCGGCGTTGGCGAAAAAGATGTCCTGGCGATCGGCCGCGTTCATCCCCAGCCGGTCGGCGGCATCCAGCGCCGCCTTCGTCGCTTCCAACCCGACCAGCAGCGGCTGGCCGAAGCACGCCCCCTCGTTCCAAGCAACCTGGTCTGTCGTGACCCAGGCAAAACCGGTGCCCAGCGTCACGCACCGCCCCCGCAGCTGGGAGACCGGGAAATCGCTGCCCCACAACAGGCGGCGCGGCCCGAACTCGTCCAGGATCGCCGCCAGCGGATCGGACTCACAGACCCCGGACGTATCGAACCAGACGTTCGTCAAGCCGCGGAGCGAGGCGAGTCCGCGGACCGTGTTCGGGGCGTGAAAGCCCCGGCCCGCGTGCGCCAGCACCAGTTTGGCCCCGGGGTACTGTTCACAGTGCCGGCGGAGATACCGCTGGTTGACCCGATCCGCCAACGCCCCATCCCGAACCAGGTGCACCAGGAGGATCAAGCCGCGGGCGTGGGCCAGCTGCCAGGCCCACGCTGGAATGTAGTCGGCCGGCGGGCAGCGAAACGTCTCGGCCTGCGGAGCCAGCAGATGGTAGACCTTGAATCCGACGATCTCCGGATGCATCTCCAACTGCGGTTCGATCTCCGCCCGCGGCGTCGCCGGGCCGATCAACAGCAGGGCGCGCAGATTCCGGTTCCGCGCGACTTGCCCCAGCACAAACCGGTTGGCCGCGACGACGTTTCCGTCGCGGGAGGGAAACGGCAGGCACAGGGCGTGTTGCAGGCGCTGGGCCCCAACCTGTTGGCCGAGGCAACGGCGCCACGCGGCGGCTCCGGCACGGCTGGGGCCGGTCTGAATCAGCGGGCCGCGCGGCGACACATGCTCGTGCGCGTACAAGTGGACATGGGCGTCGAACAGTTGGGCGGGAAGCCGGCCGGCCAGCGTGCGCGCGGCGGCCCGGTCGGCGGCGGTCATCGTCCACGGTTGAGGAGTCCGCATGTTCGGTCTGCTTGCCTTTGTTGCGCGTCGGTTCTTTCGGCGCCGTGTCCCGGCCGGAAGCACCCGTCGCTTGCCGCCCGGCCTCGCTCGTTGCATACTGTCGCTTGCGATTATCCCGCGCCGACGCCGGGCTGTCAGCGGGACTGGACGGAGACCATGCCTGGGGCGGGACGAGTTGAGTTCCGCCTGCCGAAAGGGACCAGCCAATGCAGACGACTCAGGTTGCGACGTACGCGATCCTCGCCGCAGCGAATGCCGGCCAGCCCGGTTCCGGCGGGATGACGCCCCTGGACTGGGTCGTGATCGCCGCGTACGCGCTGGGGATGCTCGCGGTCGGCTGGTACTATGCCCGGCGGACCCGCACCACGGACGACTATCTGCTGGGTGGACGCTCGATGTCGCCTTGGAAGGTCGGCCTGTCGCTGTTCGCCACGCTGCTGAGCACGCTGACGTACCTGGCCCTGCCCGGCGAGATGATCAAGTATGGACCGATGGTGCTCTCGCAACTGGTGTCCATGCCCTTCATCGCCCTGGTCGTCGGCTGGCTGCTGATCCCGTTCATCATGCGGCTGCGGGTCACCAGCGCGTACGAGATCCTGGAGACACGTTTCGACTTGAGCGTGCGGCTGGTCGGGTCGTGCATCTTTCTGACGTTGCGGTTGTTCTGGATGTCGCTGGTAATCTTCGCCACGTCCGACACCGTGCTGATTCCCATTCTGGGCCTGGACCCGTCGGCCGTTCCCTGGATCTGCATCGCCTTGGGCTTGGTGACCGTCGTCTACACTTCGGTGGGCGGTCTGCGGGCCGTCGTGCTGACGGACGTGTTGCAGAGCCTGATCATGTTTGGAGGCGCAATCCTGGCCCTGGTCGTGATCTCCGTGGATCTGGGCGGGGTGGGTAAATGGTGGCCGACCGAGTGGCCGGCGCACTGGCAACCGCCCGTGTTCTGGTACAGCCCCGACGTGCGGTTCACGTTTGTCGGCGGCTTCCTGTCCATGTTCACGTGGTACATCTGTACGGCCGGTTCGGACCAGATGGCGATCCAGCGGTACCTGGCGACCCGCGACGCCGCGGCGGCCCGGCGGATGTTCAACATCTCCCTGCTGGCCAACGTTCTGCT
>CAIYOB010000996.1 GCA_903927685.1 uncultured Planctomycetaceae bacterium | reverse complement strand
TCTTGCAACACGGCATCGACCGCTCGGTCATCGCACTGTGGCTGGGACATGAGTCAGTCGAGACCACCCAAATGTACCTTCATGCGGACCTTCGCCTAAAGGAACACGCCCTGGCTCGAATTGCGCCGATAGGCGTCAAGCCCCGGCGATATCGCCCGGATGACAAGCTTTTGGCCTTCCTGGAGAGCCTCTGATTATGCCGAATCAGGCAACGAACAACCCACGGGATTCGCCGGAATTCACGTCAGGCTGGCAGGGGAGTCGGCATAATCCGGCACGCGGCATAATGTCTGAAGGTATGCGGCGTGATCCGTTTCGTCAGTCCCGACTTCCGCACTGCGGCCTTGATTGCCTTGTCGAAGGACGAGATGTTCACGTGGTGCCGCCGCTTGACCGCTGCCGCCCGTTCTCGCGGGTCAATGCTCAGCGTCCGCGACGGAAACAGGTACTGCCAGCCCAATTCCAATTCCGCGTTCGGGTACTTCCGCCGCAAGGCGGGCGGCAGCCAAACCCGGCCAAATCCGGCCGCCAAGTCCTGCTCGTGCAAACGCCGCACGCGCTCGATCTGCCGCCGCAGCGGTTCCACCAGACGCTCCGGCAGCACCGTCACCCGTCCCTGGTCTCCTTTTCCGTCACAGATCTGTACTTGCCGTCGTTCCAAATCCACGTCCTTGACTCGAACCCGGCACGCCTCTTTCCGGCGCGGTCCGGAACCGTACATCAGTTCTGACATCAAGCGGAACATGCCGTCCATGCCCACGATCTCCCGTAGCACGAACGGCACTTCGCGCCGCGTCATCACCACCGGCAGGCGGCGTCCGTGGCGGCCGCGCACCGGCATGACGCGGCCCAACTTGCGCCCCAAGACGGTTTCGTACAAGAACACCAGGGCACACAACGCTTGCTTTTGCGTCTTCGCCGACACCTGCCGATCGACCGCCTGATGGGTCAGGAACTGTTCGACTTCTCGTGCCCCCATCTCCTCCGGATGCCGCAGCTTGTGAAACCGGACGTACTTCAAGATCCAATCGACGTAGGCCTTTTCTGTTTCCAAGGCATACTGGCCCACCCGCAGGGCGTTTCGGACACGCGTCATCAGCTTCACCGACCGGTCGCCCCCATTCAAATAGACGCCCTTGTCGCCGCTTCCGTTTCCCGTCACGGATTCGCCGAGGCCTACGGCGCGCTCCTCTTGCCGCATTGGCCACAGCCGTTCCAACACCCGTTCGTACAGGAACTTCAACGCCCGCTCGGCTTCCGCCCTGTCTTCCGGCCCCCGGCCGTTCTGGAACGACTGGCCTCCCAAGTACTGTTGAATCTCAGCCATCCCCATTTCCTGTGGGTGCCGCCGGTCATGAAACAGGATGTACTCCTTCATCCACGCCACCAGCCGTCTGGCGTTCTCCCCATCCACACCCGCGTCCAGCAGCGCGTCCCATGCCCGCTCCAGCAACTTCTTGCCTTTCTGCTCGCCATTGGCAACGCTTGGCTCCCCCATGACACAACTCCTAATGCTGTTACAATATCCACTGGCCATGCGAACATTATAAAGCTTTTTGTACAGCATCGAATCTCCATTTGCAACATCCCGTCGGCTTTTTTTGGTGCAGCAAGAATCCACACGAATCGTAGGTGGAGCGGGCCGACGGGAGCGTTCGCGTAGGCTCGCCGGCCAAATCCTTGACGTCCCTGGATCCCACGGAAGCAGTGCCACCCCGCGCCTCGGCCCAGGAGGTTCCTTCGTGGGCCGGCTCTGCCATCCCAGCGGTCAACGTGCCGGGATCGGCAGATCCACGAACGACTAGCGGATGGATGCTCCTAGCGCATCAGCCGCAGTGTCCCTGGCTGGCGTCTGGGTCGCGGCCTCGTTTTCCCGCTCGTCCGCGGCGCGGCATGATGTGCCGATCTAGCCCGTCGGGCGCTCCGTTCGCCGTGCTTCCGCTTGGAACGTCCAGCCGCCGGGTGGATGAAACCCAAGCGATCGACTGGCCGTTTTGGTGGCAAGTGGCATCGAACTTGACATCGAACCCGACAGAAAGCTTGCCACCAGGATGCAGCCCTGCTAAGCTGGTGCCAGTCCGGGATTGTGGAATTACCCCGGAAAGTTTTCCGACTAAAGCGTATTACCCCGGAAAGTTTTCCGCTTTTCGCGCATTATGTCGGACGCCAGTCCTCTTTTTGCGCATTATGTCGGAAAGTTTTCCTCTGAAACAGATGTT
>CAIYOB010000995.1 GCA_903927685.1 uncultured Planctomycetaceae bacterium | reverse complement strand
TGGCAGTGGACGCAAGTCTGGTTGCAGACACGGCCGACGTTGAGTTGCAAGACTTGCAGCCCCCCGGCGTGCAGCGGGGCCAATCCCGCGTCGGCCAGCGCACGCTCGAACGGCAGTTGCTGTCCCGCCGACTGCAGGACTCGCAATTGCTCGGATGCGGACGCGAGTGGATCGCCCCGCTGGGCCAACGAACCGAGCGCCATACGCGATTCCTAGACCGTGGCCAGCTGCACGCGGGCGCCTTCGAGTCGCGTAGCCAGTAACTGAGTGACCGAAATCAGTATGCGGTAGCCGAGGTCATGGTTCGTGCTGCAGAGTCCGCGGAGCTTGCCGGCATTGATCGAGATCAGTTTACACGGCTTGCGAGTCGTCCCGGTCGCCGTGCAGCGATGCGGCTCGACCAAGGCCGACCAGACCAACAGGTCGCCGGCGACCAGCGTATCCACCACCCGCTTCTCGCCGTTGCCCAGCGTGTACTTCAGGTCGACTTCGCCCTCGACCAGGATGTACATCGCGTCCGCCGGATCGTCCTCGTTGAACAGCGTCTTGCCCGTCTCGGCGGTCACCTCGTCCGAGATCATTGCCACTTCCTTCAAGGCGTCTTCGCTGACGTTCGCAAAGAACGGGTAGCGTCGCAGTTGTTCGGGAGAAATCATGGTTCCTGTCCTTCCAGCATGGAATCAAGTGTGTGGATCACTTCCTGGACCGCGCGGCCAATGGCTGCGTTTACGGCCGGCGTACAATGATCGCTGAAGTTGATTAGATCCTGGGCCTCGATGCCGATCAAGCGGACGTCCGCGTCGGCCGGGAGATGCGCCCCGGCACGGCGGCCAAACGCCAATGCGGTCGGCAGATTGACATCATGTGCCGAGGCACTCTTTTGCGTCGAAATGGACGCGGTAGTCAAGTGGTGGATCGTGCCCGGAGCGGCGCCCGTGCAGATGGCGTCGATGACGATCGCCCGATCGTAGCCGATCATCCGCTCCATCAGCCGCAACCCGCCCCAGCAGTCCTCGGCCAAGTCGACGTCCGACCGGCCGGTCAGCAGCGGCTGCAACTGTTCGATGACGCGCAACCCGACGCTGTCGTCCGAGACGATCGGGTTGCCCAAGCCGATGATCAAGGTCTTGCCGGTGAGCAAGGCTCAGTCCATGTACTGCGTCAGGCGTTCGACCACATTGCCCTGCGGATCGCGGAGGCGGACCTCCAGCGGCATCTGGCCGGGCAGGCTATGGGTGGCACAACCGAAGCACGGATCGTAGGCCCGGAAGGCCATCTCGACCATGTTCAGCAGCCCCTCGGTGACGTTGCCCTTCTTGATCAGTCCCTGAGCCGCCTTCTTGACCGACATGCAGATCGGCGCATTGTTGTTGGTCGTGCCGACGATCAGGTTGACCTTGGTCACAATGCCCCGCTCGTCGGTGACGTAATGGTGCGTCAGCGTGCCGCGGGGGGCCTCGACGCAACCTACGCCCTCGGTCGGCGTTTCGGTCGGCAGGACCCGGTACTCTTTGCTGGTGATCTCCGGATCCGTGGCCAGCTTGACCCAGTTCTCCGTGGCGTACAGCAGCTCGATCAAGCGGGCCCAATGCGTGGCCAGCGTCGGCTGGACCGGCTTGCCGCCCAATGCGTCGTAAAATCGCTTGTATTCAGCGTTGGCCAGCGGCGTGGCCATGCCGTCGGCGGCGTTCAGTCGCGACAGCGGCGTGGCCCGGTAGACTCCCGACTGGA
>CAIYOB010000994.1 GCA_903927685.1 uncultured Planctomycetaceae bacterium | reverse complement strand
GCACCGTGTCCGCCATCGCCGGGATCCTCAAAGCCCCGTTCGATATCATCGCCGACAAGCTCCGCGGCTACATCGGCTTGACGATGGACATGCACACCCAGCCCGACAAGGTGCTGAAGGCCTGTGAAGCCCTGGTCCCGCACTTGGCCAACGTGGCCCTGACGACGGCGGACGCCAACAAGCAGGTTCCCGTGGGCTACTGGATGCACCGCGGCTGTGTGCCGTTCGTGAACATGAAACAGTTCCATTCGCACTACTGGCCCACGCTGCGTCCGATCGTCGAGGAACTGTGGAAGCACGGACACCAGACGTTGTTCTACGCTGAAGGCAAGTGGAACGCGCACCTGGAGACGTTCGCCGAACTGCCGGACCAGTGCATTGTCTATCACGTCGACCAGGACGACATCTTCGACGTCCACAAGAAGATCGGCCACAAGTTCTGCCTGAGCGGCGGCATTCCGAATTTCCTGCTCAGCTTTGGCACGCCGCAGGAAGTGCGGGACTGCTGCAAGAAGGTGCTCGCAGGCGTGGCCCGCGACGGAGGATATATCATGGACGCCGGGGCGATCATGCAGAACGACACCAAGGTCGAGAACCTGCGAGCCATGACCGAGACCACGCGGGAATTCGGCGTCTATTCCCGTGGCCATGCCAGCAGCGGCCCGGTCGTGCCGCCCGCTCCGCAACCCGGCTACGGCGGTCCCGGAATCGGCCTGGAGGGCCGGCCGCAGCCCGCCATTCCGCCCGGCGTCTGCCTGCCTTGGGATCAGAAGGTCAAGGAACTGCCGACGCTGACCGGCGACGTCCAGCTGACCCGGCGGATCTGGGACAGCGTCGAGGGCTTGGGCAACATGTTCATTTGGCAAGTCCTGCTGTCGTTCTGAGGCGGGCGAATGCGGCCCGCGTCAGCCGTTCACCTCGTACCTGGAGGTCCCCCCCGTGAAAGCTCTTGCTGCCTGGGCCGGCGTCTTGTTCTGCGCCGGCTGGATCCCGCTGTCGGGTTTCGCCGCAGAACCGGCGCCGGCGATCGAGAAAGTTGAATTGGCCCCGAATCGAGCCTTTCTCATCAACGGCCAGCCATTCTTTCCGATCATGGCTTGGCTGCAGGACGCGGCCAACTTTCCGGCCGTCCGGGACTGCGGGATGAACACAACCGCAGGCTACTGGACCGGTTCGAGCGGCACGCGGGACGTCGTCGAGTACCAGGCGTTGGTCGCCCGGGCCGGCCTGTACGGCGTCATGCCCTACGAACCGCGATTGAAAGGCCATCCGCAGCTGTTGGGCTATATCCACGACGACGAGCCGGATCTGCCGCATCAGGTGAACGACGCCAAAGTGGTTCCGGCGGCGCAACTGGCGCTCAACAGCAGCACGCCGCTGTGGAAGATCGTCGACGGCGTGACACACAGCTGGTCGGTGCTCGATCCGCTGGAAAACGCGGCGTTGACGATCCAGCTGCCGCAGTCCGTCACGGTCGAGCGGCTGGCCGTCTGGCTGACCATCTCGCCCGGACTGGCGGTCGCCAAGGAGGTCGCTTTCGAGGGCGACGGCAAGCCCTTGGTGACCACGACGCTGGAAGCGAAGAAGGGGCGGCAGGAATTGCCTCTGGCCGCTCCGGCCACCTTCCGCGAATTGCAGCTCACCGTCCGTTCCACCTACCCCGGCCAGAACGTCTGGGGCTCGCTCAGCGAAGTCGAAGGTTATGACGCGGCGGGGCGGAACGTGCTGCTGTCGCCCCCCCGCCACGAACCGCGGGCGGAGCCGGAGGCGGTGCTGGCGAAGTACCGGGAGATCAAAGCGGTAGACTCCGAGCGGCCCGTGTTCATGACGGTGACCGGCAATTTTCACCCGCACTTCGACAAATGGACGGACGCCCAGCGGAAATCTCTGTACGCGGGATATTTCCAGGCCGCCGATGTCCTGGGCTACGACATCTACCCGATCTACGGCTGGAACAAGCCCGAGTGGATACACCTAGTCCACGAGGCGACGGATTTGCTGGCCAAGCAGACGGGCCGCCGACCGCTGTACGCCTGGATCGAGACCAGCAAGGGCGGTCAATGGACCGGGCCGCTG
>CAIYOB010000993.1 GCA_903927685.1 uncultured Planctomycetaceae bacterium | reverse complement strand
GGCCGCGGCAGCAGCGGTCGAGGTGCGCAGGAAACAGCGTCGGTTGAAGTGCATGATGAACTCCCTGAACTGCGGGGATTCTATCCGCCGACGCCTCCGGCTGGTAGGCGGGGCACGACCTCAGATCGGCGAAATGCAAATCCCCCGGGCTAGATGTTCCGGCCGTCAAGCTCCTCCACCTCGTCGTCTGTGAGGCCGCCTTCAAACAGGTTTTCGACGTTGATCTGGAGTTCGATCAACTCCTCGTGTGTCAGTTCCGCGGGCCACTCCCGACCCGCGCGCGTCCAGCTTTGCAGCTCTTGATCGACGTAGTGAGCGAGTGACCAAAAGGCGTAGGCCAGGCGCCGGTCCAAGCTGGTCTGCCGGCGCAGGTACTCATCCAGTTCCGCCAAGGCGGCGTTGAGCCGCTGCATCCGCTCGCGTCCGGGGTCCTGTCCTATGCGAATCAGGATCACGATCCCGTCCAGCGCACAGGATTCGTGGATCACCAGTTGTTCAAGTTCCGATTGTCGGGACATGGGGCTCTCCGCTTCCAGGCACTCGCTCAGCCAGGGAGCCGATGTCCAGCGGTTGCTCGGACGATTCGGCCCAGACAAAGTCGTGGTCGCACCAGCGGCCGAGGTCACGCATGAAATCGGAGTACGGCTCGTCGTCGGCTCGGTCACCGGGTTCGTCCAGGTACGCATCGAGCTGAGCCGGGGTTAACGTGCCGACCCAGGCGATCAGATGGTGGTCCTGTGACTCAAAGATCGGATCATCGTCGTACATGGTCGGCGTCTTTCGTGTGGGCAGGAAAGAAGTCGTTCAATGACAGATTCCCAAGTTCTCCTCCAGCTCACGGTGTCCACTTGGGCAGTTGGTCGAGACAAATCAGTTGCTCGTGGAGATACGTCTTCCGGATCCAATCGGTCGGATGACGTTTGCCTTCTTCCCACCACGGCAGGCAGTACAGCCACTTCGGGCCGTCTTTGGCGATCATGTCAGGATTCGGAATCGCCTCGCATTCGCAGAGTGCCAGCAGCTTGCCCGGGGCGACCTGCTGCATCGCCGCGTAACTCCTGGCATACGTGTCCGCTTGCGGCTTGCCCAGGCCCAGGGACTCGTTCGGATAGATGTCGATCCCGCCGATGTCCACATACGCGTCGCCGGGGTAGAAGCGTCTGCGGAGCGCCGCGTTCTCGACCCCTTTACCGCAGCGGAGCGAAGCGGAATACACCCAGATCAGATTGTGCAGCTTCCGTTCCTTGACGAAATAGTCGAACATCATGCGCCAGAGCTGAGCGGTGTTCTCGGGCGTCTCGGGGTCGGTCCACCAGAACCAGCCCCCGTCGATTTCGTGCAGCGGGCGCCACAGCACCGGCACCCGGGCGTCGGCCAATTGCTGCAGGTAATCGGCGTGGCCTTTCAAGTCACGCATCAGCTCCTGATTCGCCTTGCTGCCAGGTCGGAATGCGGCGGCAAAATCGAACGGCGGACTGGCGGTCTTGCGGCCATGGACGCCCCGCCAAGCCGAGCCGTCCGGGTTCGCCGGGTGAATCCAATGCAACTGCATGGTGACGATCCCGCCCTTCTGCCACCAGCCCCGAGCGGCATCCACCGAGTGTTGCACGACGGTGCTGTAGCTGTCACCCCAGGGCGGGCTGTTCCAGCCGGAAAGGTCGAACGTGACGATCGCCGGCTCTTTCCCGCAAACGCCCCGAATGCTCTCGACGCTTTTTGCGCCGTTCCCGCCCGCCAGCGTCTTCTGGCCGCTGATCGATTCGAGATAATTCAACACCGCCCGGCCTTCGGGGATCAGTTCCCGGTCCACCGGCTCGATCGCCCAAACGCCGCTGAACGGCGCCGAGATGATGGCACAAGCTAACAAGATGTGTGTTCGCATCGTCTTCTCCGATTTCAAGGTGCGACGGACTTGTCACGATCCGCTGGGATTCTGGTCCGCGGTGATCTCCAGTCCGCAGATGCTGGGCGGAGGGCCGTCGGAGACGGAACGCACCAGTTCCAGGCTCACCGTCGTGGCCTTCTCCACAGTGAATGATCTCGCAATCGCCTTGCGTATGCCTCCGGCGGCTTCCGCGATGTTCAGGCCTCGTAGGACCGTTTCCCCTTGGAGCTGGACGTCAAAGACGCGGGGCGAGGGAGGCGCGTCGAGTTCGCAGAAAAACAAAGTCACTCGCCAACGAGCGACATCCTGATCCTGCAATTCCTGCGGCGGACGGATCGCCAGGTTCAACCGGCCTTCCAGGCCGCAGGCGACAAGCCAGGGCATCTCGGTGCCCGCAATCTCGACCCAATCGGGACTGCGGCCCCAGGTTTGAGCGGACGATTCGCCCGGATGCTCCTCGATGGGCAGTTTGGGCCCGGCCACCTTGGGACCGTAAGGCTGATCTCCCAGGCACCGGCCGTAGGCGACTGGCCGGGGATAGGCATACCAGATCTGACCATCCCGATCCGCACGGTCTCCCGGCGCGCCGAAGTTGACACGCAACCCGGGATGGCCCGGCCGATCGGTTCCGCCCAGGCCGTAGTGGAACTGCCGGTCGTCGGAAATGAGCCCCAGCGATGTCTTGTAATTGTAAGCGCACTGACACGAACTGCTGCCTTCCGGGACTACCACGAGGCCGCCGGCAGGGATCATGTTGATCCAGCAACTCGAACGAACGATCGGATACGTAAAGCTGCCGCCTGGCCCGTCCAGGTCCTTGAAACCGAGGGACGAAAACCGCGACATCGCCAACGTCGGGCAGCCGGAATAGGTGCTGCAGCCCGTGCCGGCCCGCAGGGACACTCGCTGGTTGCTCTCCGGATGAGTGAGTTGGCGGCCGGTGTGCAGATCGTAGGCATCCGGTGAATAGAAGATGCCGTCGATGATCATCGGCTGGACCGCGCCGTCCTGATCCGCGTGCCACAGCAGCGTTCCGTCTTTCGTCGCAAAGGCGCTGATCCCGCCGCCCGCCTTGATGACCCCCGGGTCCGTCATGTCCTTGCCGACGGGGTTGGGCGTGGCGACCACCACGCCGTCGTCCATCCAAAGCGAGTTCTGCGCCGGGGCAAGGTGCTCCTGCTGCCAGAGACAACGGCCGCTGGCCAGGTCGAGTGCGACCAGTTTGCGCGGCGGCTTACCGCCTCCAGCCGGCGGCTCGCCTCGCCGGGCGAGAAAACCGTAGCGGGGCCGTCCGTCGATCAGGCACACGCAACCATCGTCGATCGCGATGGCATTCGAATCGACTTCCTCCTCGGCCCGATGAAGCCAACGAAGTTGGCCCGTGCGTTTCTCCAGGGCGAATACCAGCTGGCTGACCGGATAGGCCCGGGACCACCAGGACCGCTGGATGTTGGCCTGCCCCAACGTCCCGACCAGCAGGTCCTCCGTTACGGCCAGATATTCCCAGATTGGGTCTG
>CAIYOB010000992.1 GCA_903927685.1 uncultured Planctomycetaceae bacterium | reverse complement strand
GGAAACGATACGGACCAGATTCCCGGCTGGGGCGGCAAGCGCAACATTTCGGGCATGTTCGGCCGCTTGGGAATCAATATCAGCATGGCGGACGTCAAGGATGGCACGTCGAACACGATCCTGATCGGCGAAATCCTGCCGATGTGCCACGACCACGGCGGCGGTTGGTGGTACTACAACGGCATGGCCAATGCCCACGCCTCGACTTCCGCCCCGGTCAACGAGATGACCACCTGTATCGGTTCGGGACGGATCTCCAATCCGGGCTGCACGGCCCAAAGCAATTGGAATTACTCGTGGGGCTTCCGCTCCCTGCATCCAGGCGGTTGCCAGTTCCTGTTGGTCGACGGCACGGTCAAGTTCATTTCGGAGGATGTCAACTACGCGACCTACCAGGCGCTGGGCGGACGCGGAGATGGTGTCCCGATTGGCGCATATTAATGCTGTGCCAACCGGTCCGAGGAAACGCCTTGGGTAGAAGGAGGATTGGAGACGTGTTGCGTCAATTGTTCAGTCTGGCGGCGATGAGCCTGGTGGCGGTGGGTCTGCTGGGATGTGGCGGCGGCGGCCCGGAATTGTACGAGGCCAAAGGAAAGGTCACGCACAAAGGGGCCCCGGTGGCCGGTGCGAACCTCACGTTTCAGGGTTCCGAGGGCGCGATGTCGGTCGCCACGACCAATGACCAGGGCGAGTTCTCGCTGGTCACATTCGGCCGCCCCGGCGCGCAACCTGGCGAGTACAAGGTGGGAATTGCCAAGATGTCGAACATGGCTGGGGCTCCCGCCAATCCCAAGCCGGAGGACATGGCCAAGATGATGCAGGGCAGGTCGATGCCCAAACAGGCGAACGAACTGCCGACGAAATACGCGGCGCCCCAGACCAGCGGCTTGACCGCCACGGTCTCGAAGGATGCCTCGCAAAACGTCTACACGTTTGACCTGACCGAGTAAGGCGACCACCTGCATCCTGAATCCGCGGCCCTTGGCCGCGGATTTTTTCTTGAGTTCCATGTCTCAGACGCTCCGCTTGTCCGAACCACGATTCACCCGGCGGCGGTTGCTCGTCTGGGGCGGATTGCTCGCGCTGGTCGCAGCCGGCGCGGCGGCGGCTTGGCCCTCGCTCCGCGCGACCACGCACCTGACCGCCGCGTACCGCGCGCTGGCCGCGGGGAACTTGGAAGCGGCCGTGCACGCGGCCGAAGCGGCCCAGCGCGTGCAGCCGGATCGCGCCGAAGTCCAGTATCTGCTGGCGGTGGCCAATCGCCGCAGCGGACGGCTGGACAAGTTCACGGTCCACTTGCAGCGGGCGGCCGAATTGGGTTGGAACCCCGAAGACATCGCGCGGCAGCAATGGCTGGCGACCGCCCAGCGCGGCGATCTGGCGGATGTCAAGCAACAGCTGTTCGCCGCCGTCCAAGCCGGGGCCAGCGACGAGGCGACGGAAGAAATCTACGAGGCGTTTGCCAAAGGCTCGCTGAGCTCGTACCAATTGCAGGACGCCTGGATGTGCCTGGATATCTGGCTGCAATGGCGGCCGAACGCCCCGGCGGCGCGGGTCATGCGGGCCAGCATCCACGAGCAACTGGGCGACTACGACTTGGCTTGCCAGGACTACCGGGCCGCGTTGGCTGTGCTGCCCGAGCACCGCGAGGCCCGGCTCCGACTGGGCCACGCGCTGATGATCCGCCGGCGATACGACGAGGCGCGGCTGGAGTTCCAGACCCTGCTGGCCGCTGCGCCGGACGACGTCGAAGCGCTGTTGGGCGTGGCGCAAGGCGCCCGGCTGCAGGGCAACCTGGCCGAGGCACGCCGGCACCTGGAGCGGGCGCTACCGCTGACGCTGACGGCCCAGCAGCGCGGCATGGCGCTCCGCGAGTACGGGCGGGTCCTGTTGGACGAAGGCCACGCCGACGAGGCATTGGAGCCACTGACTCGGGCCGCCGCGATCCTGCCGGGCGACGCCCAGATCCATCACGCGCTGGGCACCACGCTGGCCCGGCTGGGAAAACGCGACGAGGCCCAGTACCACAACAGCCGGATGCAGCAGCTCCGCACGCAATACGATCGCATGACCGAGATTACCCGCCGCCTGACGACCGAGCCGGCCAACGCCGATCTGCGCTGCGAGGCCGGAGCGATCATGATGGACGCCGGCCTGAAGAAAGAGGGCGCCGACTGGCTGCTGACGGCGCTGAAATGCGATCCGCGTCACCGCCGGACGCACGAGCTGTTGGCCGAGTACTACGCGGAAAGCGGCGACCAAACCCAGGCCGGACGGCATCGCCTGCTGGCCGCCCAGGGTGCTGGGCCAGCGGCCGCCGCTCCCCCGGAACAGAATCATGGAACCTGAACAAGGCCCGGCCACGGAACCAACACCGGCAGTCGCGCTCGACGTACCACGTCGACCGGCCAGGCTGCGCCGTGCCGCCATGCTGCTGGCTGCCGTCGCCCTGCTGGCCGCCGTGGCCGGCGGCGTCTCCTGGTACCGCCACCGGGGCGAGCGGGCCTACGCCCGCGCTCGGGCGGCGCTGGCCGCCGGCCGTTTCGACGAAGTCGAGCGGGAGTTGGCTCGGCTCGAAGGATTGGACGCGTTTGAGCCGCAGCGGCACCTGCTGCGCGGCGCCTTGCTGCTGGACAAGGGCCAGTACTATCCCGCGCTGGACGAGTTCGGGTACTCCGTCAAGCACCCGGAATTGCGACTGGACACGTTGACGCTGTCCGGACAGGCGGCTTACCGGGCTGGCCACCTGAAGGACGCCATGGGGCTGTTGGTCCAGGCGATTCAATTGGACCCCCGTTCGTTGCCGGCCCTCCGCTGGCTGGCGTCGACGTACTACGATCTCGGGCTGACCGATGACGCGATTGCCCAATTGACCCGCGTGGCCGAACTCGACCCGCGGGATCCCCGTCCGCACCGACTGATGGGCCTGATCTGCAAGGACTTTGAGAACTACTCGCTGGCCGTCGAGAACTACCGCGAATCGCTGCGCCGCGACGCCCGCCAGCCCGACCAGGTTCAGATCCTGACGGAGTTGGCCGATTGCGAAATCAAGTTGCGGCAGTTCGCTTCGGCCCTGGAAACCTTGACGGGCTGCAGCCCCGGCCCGGAGCGCGGCGTGCGGGAAGCCGAGTGCCTGTACGGTCTCGGGCGAGTGGACGAGGCGCGGAAGGTGCTGGACCAGGCGCTCCGTCAGGAACCGGCGCACCTGGCGGGGCTGTTGCTGCAAGGCACGATTGCCTCCGACCAGGGGCAGTTGCCGGCGGCGATCGAGGCGTTTTCTCGAGCGGTCACCGCCCAGCCGAACGATTACGTGGCCCGCTTCAAGCTGGCCCAGGCGCACCGCCGGGCGGGACACAACGAACAGGCCGATCTGCAGACCCGGGCGGCGGCGGAGATCAAGCAGGTCCGGGAGGAGTTCTCCAAGCTGCACGAAACGGCCGCCGCCGAGCCCGCCAACGCCGAGGTCCGCTGCCGGTTGGGAGAGCTGGCCCGCCAGTTCGGACGTCCGGATCTGGCGCGGGTCTGGTTCCGAGCCGCCTTGGCCATCGATCCCCACCACGTGAAGACGTTGCGGCACTTGGCGGGCGATCCGCCGGCACCACAGGAACCGAAGGCCGATCCGCCCGCGTCTGCGATGGGACGCTAAAGAAGCCGCGCGGCGACGATTTGGAGAATGAGCTTTGGTCCACCGCGTATGGTTCATCCCGGTTGTCGTTCTCGCCAGCGCCGTGTTGGCCGGCACCGGCTACCTGATTGTCTCGCGAGACGGCGCCCGCTTGGCGAGCGGGCCGGACGAGGTCGCTCCGTCGAGTTCGCAGGCCGCCCCGCCCCCGGCCCGCCCCGCCGCGAAATCTCCGCCCTGCCCGATCCAGCTTCGCGATGTCACCGCGGAAACCGGGATCGCGTTCTGCCACACCGACGGCTCGAGCGGCAAGTACTACATCGCCGAGACCGTGACCGCCGGCGTCGCCACGTTCGATTTTGACGCCGACGGCTGGATCGATATCTACTTGCCCAACGGAGCGCCGCTGCCGGGCGCACCGACGGACCCGCCCCCGCGGCATGCGCTGTACCGCAACCGGGGAGATTGGCAGTTCCAGGACGTCTCGGAGCTGGCGAACGTCGTATGCCACGGATTCGGCATGGGCGCCGTCGCGGGGGACTATGACCAGGACGGCTTCGCGGACCTGTACGTGAGCAATTTCGGGCCGAAGGTCCTGTACCACAACAACGGGGATGGGACATTCAGTGCGGTCACGGACCAGGCCGGTGTGGGCGACGACCGGCGGCTGGGCGCAGGAGTCGGCTTCCTGGATGCCGACCGCGATGGCGACTTGGACTTATTCGTGGCCAACTACGTGCAGTTCGACGTCGCTCAGAACATGGTCCTGACCCGGCACGGATTCCCGGAATACGTCGGTCCCCGGGCTTACCCGCCCGAGAAGCTCACCCTGTACCGAAACAACGGCGACGGCACGTTTGCCGACGTGAATGGTGAATCGGGGATCGGCCGCCATCCGGGCAAGGGGATGGGTTTGGTGTGCGCGGACTATGACCGGGACGGCGACACCGATATCTTTGTGCTGAATGACGTGTACCAGAACTTTTGCTTCGAGAACGACGGCACGGGCCGCTTCGAGGAGGTCGGCTTGGCGAACGGGTTCAAGTATAACGCCGAGGGGGTGCCGCTGGGCAGCATGGGGGTCGATTGCGGCGACTACGACAACGACGGCTGGCTGGACTTTTACCAGACATCGTACCAGCGGGAAATGCCCGTCCTGTTCCACAACCTGGGGACCGGGATCCTGGAGGACGTCACGACGCGCAGCGGAGCGGGCGACGGCACGGCCCAGAATGTGAAGTGGGGCTGCGGCTTCGTCGATTTCGACAACGACAGTCACCGGGACCTGTTCGTGGCCCTGGGGCACCTGCAGGACACCATCGACCGCTGGGATCCGCCCACGACCTATGCCGCGCGAAACGTGCTGCTGCGAAATACGGGCCGGGGGACCTTTGTCAACGTCACGGACCAATGTGGAGACGGCCTGCTGGCGGTGTCCAGCAGTCGCGGGGCGGCCTTTGACGATCTGGACAACGACGGCGACGTCGACGCCGTGATCTTGAATTCCCGCGATCGGCCGACGGTGCTGAGGAACATGGACCGGGAATCGGGCGGTTCCCACCACTGGCTGCAAGTGCAGCTGCGCGGCGTGCAGACCGGTCGGGACGGCGTGGGAGCGCGGGTCCAAGTCACCGCGGGCGACTTGACGCTGGTCGACGAGGTCCACGCCGGCCGGGGCTACCAGGGCCATTTCGGTTCGCGGCTGCATTTCGGCTTGGGGCGTCAAGACCGCGTCGACCGCGTCGAAGTCCACTGGATCGGCGGCCGTACGGAGGTGTTTTCCGGTGTGCCAGTGGACCGGTTGGCAAACCTGATCGAAGGCCGCGGGCAGCCGTCCCCGGCCGCGTCCGCTCCTCCCACAAGCGGGAGGGGCGTTGAGAATGGAGGTCTCGAACGTTAGTGACGTGGGATGCGAACTCGTTTCAAATCTCACGTCGTAGATAATAGATTTCCGTTCTTAGAATTCAAATTTCGGATTTCAGGCAGATTCCATGTCTCAGGTTTTAGATTTCAAATTTCCGATTTCGATTTCGAACCCCGGGTCGGCATGAGCAGCTTTCTATCCCAGCGCGTGGCCTGGCTTTTGGCCGGCGTGGTCCTGGCGGCCGCCGGGGCGGCGGCGTTCTTGTCCCTGCGGCCCGACCGGCAGGCGGCGTCCGAACCGGCGGCCGCCCCGCTTGGACCGGCAGCGACGATCGTCCCGCCTGCCGACCCCAGTACGATCCAATTGCATGACGTCAGCCGGGACACGGGAATCACCTTCCTGCACACCGATGGCTCCTGCGGCAGGCACTATATCGTCGAGGCGATGTCGACGGGGCTGGCGACCTTCGACTATGACGGCGACGGGCTGCTCGACATCTATTTCCCCAACGGGGCACCGCTGCCGGGGATGACCGCCCCGCAGCCGCCGCGGCACGCGCTGTACCGGAACCTGGGCGGGTGGCGATTCCAGGAAGTCACCGACCAGGCGGGCCTGGTCTGCCACGCCTACGGGCTGGGAGTTACGGTCGGCGACTTTGACAACGACGGCGACCCGGACTTGTACCTCAACAATTTCGGCCCGAATTTCCTGTACCGGAACAACGGCGACGGGACGTTTTCGGACGTCACCGCGTCGGCTGGAGTGGGGCGTGGGCCGCTGGTCGGCGCCGGGGCCTGCTTTCTGGATATCGAGGGCGACGGCGACCTGGATCTGTACGTGGGCAACTATATCGACCTGGACCTCGGCAGCCACGTGACGCACACGTCCCGCGGCGTACCGATGTATCCGTCGCCGACGGAGTACGCGCCCGTGCCCGACACGCTGTATCGCAACGAGGGCGAAGGAACATTCGCCGACGTCAGCCAGGCGTCCGGCGTGGCGGCGCATGCCGGGCGCAGCATGGGAATGGTCTGCAGCGACTGGGATCGCGACGGGGACACAGACGTGTTCATCTGCAACGACGTCCAAGAGAATTTCGCTTTTCAAAACGATGGCCAAGGACAGTTCGAGGAAGTGGCCGGCGTCACCGGCATGGCCTTCGACTCCGAAGGCGAAGTCCTGGCGAACATGGCCGTGGACTGCGGCGACTTTGACCGTGACGGCTGGCTCGACTTCTACACG
>CAIYOB010000991.1 GCA_903927685.1 uncultured Planctomycetaceae bacterium | reverse complement strand
CTTGGCGAGGAAGATCGGGTCGTCGAAGACCGGGTCCCACAGTTTGCCTTGCGGGTCCGGCCCCTTGCCCCAGGTATAGAACACGCCCTGGGCGCCAGCGTTCTTGACCCACTCGGGCGTCGCGAAAGGCAGCCAGTTCTCGGAGCACGTCAGCCGGAACGCCACCCGCTTGCCCTTGGCGATCCACCGCTGAGCCGGCGTATCGAGCACCGCCCAGTTGAACCGGCCTTCTTCCGGTTCGACAAAAGCCCACGGAATCCGCAGATAGACCGTCGACAGCCCGGGCCAGTCGTCGACCGTGTCCGACGGCTCGAGCTTCGAGCCGTAATTGTGCGGAACGTTGGAATAGAACATCAGCGTCCAGCCCATGTCCGGATTGACCAGCGCCGCGCCGTTGTCGTGGGGGCGGACGGTTATCCGCGGGGCGTCCGGCGAGGTCTCCGGCGGGGCGGTCGCGGACGGGTCGCCCTCAGCCGCCTGCACGGCGAACAGGGGGACGAGCAGCAAGAAGGCAAGTAGAGTGAGAAGGTGTCGCATGGCGGGAAGTCCGTGAGCGGGTGGGGCGTCGTCACTTGGGCACATACCAGAACGTCTTCCAATAGTCCTGATCCAACTTGAACGGATCGACCGAGGCGGCGAAATCGTGGTCCACCGGCAAGACGCCGTAGCGGATCATCTCGCGAGCATAGTCCCGGCGGGGCACGAATTGGACCGGGCAGTCCGGGCCGTTGTTCGGGCTGGGGTTGATCATGCAGAAGCGATTGTTCTCTTCCAGGATGTGTCTCCGGCCGCGGGCCACCGCGGCGACGATGGCCAGGTAGTCCGGATTCGTCTTGTCCCGGAACACGGGCTCGCCGGACTTGGCTTGGCAGACGCCCAGTCCGCCGGCGTCCTTGGCCAGCGGTGCGCGGGCCGCTTTCGACAGCTCCGGGTAGGAAAGGTTGTAGATCAGGTGCCGATTGAACCGCCCGCCGTCCTCGGACATCGTGTGCGCGACGTACTTGTTCTTCTGGAATTCGTCCGGCGGGTAATAGCGGGCATAGAAGTGCGCCGGCAACTTGTACGTGCCGATCTGCTTCTCGGCTGCCGTCGGCGCGTGGCAGCGGTCGCAGCGGCCGTTCATCACGTCGACCAGCTTCTGTGTCTCCGGCCAGTCCTTGTCGTTGCGCACGTTGACGCTGTGCAAATAGTAGCCGATCGTGCCGTGGCTGTTGACCGCATACGTCCCGGCGTGGTTGGCGCCGGCGTCCAGCCAGTGGCGAATGATCTTCTGCTGGAACTCCGGCATTCGCACGCCCTGGTGGCCCTCTTCGATCAGCTTGAGCAGCCGGCTGGACCCGGTGCCGATGGCGTAGGGCTCAAAGTTGCTCTTGCTGTGTTCGGCGTACGGCAGGATGATGCGGTTGTCGCCGAACAGCTGCCGCCAGGACATCTGGAGATAGCCGATGGGGTACAGCGGTCCCCAGTGGCCCGAGATGTTGAACCCGCCTTCTTCGCGGTCGTGGTTGTGGCATGCCAGGCAGTGCTCGTCCAGGATCGGCTGGATGTCCCGCAGATAATCGAAGATCTCCGGCACGCCGGCGATCGGTTCGGGGTCAACCGGCCGCGTCCCTTGTAGGCGGAGCAAGCGATCGCGATCGTCGGCGCGGGGGGCTTCGCTGCGTGTCTCGTGGCAGCCGATACACGTGGTGGTTTCGCCCGGCATGACGGACGTGAACGAGTGCATCCGCTTGACGCAATGCCCCCGGGCGTCCATCGCCAGGAACAAAAAGCTGCGGACCGCAGGCAAGTTAAAGTACGCGCTGCCGTCGGCGGAGACCGGCACGGACCCGATCAGCCGCTCGACGGAAAACGTCCCGCCCGCGGACATCTCGGACATGGCGCCGGCATAGTTGATCGGCTTGGGCAGGACCTCGTAGATCAAGAGGTTCTTGACCGTGCCAGGCTGGACGTTCTTCATCTTGCGGCCGCGGTAGATGTTGACCAGGGCCAGCGTGCCGTGAGCGGCTTGCGGGTCGGTCTGGTCCGCGATCACCGGCTCGCGCGGCCGCT
>CAIYOB010000990.1 GCA_903927685.1 uncultured Planctomycetaceae bacterium | reverse complement strand
GTAGTTCCAGTACTGCTGCCATTTTTCGATGGCTTCGTCCAACTCGGGAACGCTCTGCTTAGGATCCAAGGCCAACCGCCTCAGGTTCTCGCCGCGGTTGCGGTAGGCCGAGGGCAGTTTCGGATCCATGCGGATTGCTTCGTTGAAATCCTTCTGGGCGTTGATCAGCTCGTTCTTCCGCTGAAAGGCCAGCCCGCGCCCGCTGTAAGCCGTCGCGTCTTGAGGATTCAGCTCGATCGCTTTCGTGAAATCCTGGATCGCCGCATCGAATTCCTGGCGGCTCATCCGAGCCATGCCCCGACTGATGTAGTTGCCGGCGTTCGTGGGATCCTGGCTAATCGCTTGGGTAAAGCGATCCGGCGGCCCCTTTTCGGCCTCCTTGGCCGCTTCCTGTTTGGCAATCTCGCCCTTGACGAACTGCTGGTCATCTTCGCTGAGCGTGCCCAGCGGGACCAGGACCACCCGGCCGGTCCGGGCGAACTGCAGCTTGACTTGGCCGTCTTGCATGCCGGCAAACTCGGCGTCCACTTTGCCCTTGCCGGTGGAATCCGTCCAGATGCGTGCCGAGGCGCTGGTGGCCATCGCCCCCACCAGCAATAGGCCCAGTGCTAGGACTCTCATTTCTCTGCTCCTCTCAAGTAGCGATCCCCCGCCGCAAGGCATCCCCGCCACTGCGAGCGGACCTAAGTGACTTCCAGGAAAGGAAATAAGGCGAACCGCGGAACTGTTTGCCGAACTCACCCTTGCCAACACATCAAACGGCCAAGACGCCGATTTGTACTCATCTTAGCGAATTTTCGCCATGTATTTCGCCCAGCCCTTGCGGGACACGGCTCCCGACGAACACAGGATCCCGATCAGGGTCCCGTTGTCCGTGCCGAAAACCAGGCGGTTCGGTCCCACGATCATGCCGGCCGAACGCACGGCCGTCCGGACATGGGTGGACCACAGGCAGTGCCCGTCGGGACGCAAGGCGTGGATGTACCCGGCGTTGTCGCCGAAGTACAAGACGTCATCATCGCCGATCACAGGTATGGATTCGACGGCACCCCGGGCATCATATTCCCAGCGAATCCGATGACTCGAACCGTCAATGCACAACATCTTGCCTCGGTCCTTCTGGGCGACCTTAAGGACGCTGTTGCCGATATAGATGTCTCCGTTCCCACCGATCAGCGGCGACGAGAGCATCTGGCCGGGGATATTGACTTTCCAAGCCAGCTTGCCGTCGCGGTGGAATCCGTACAGGTTTTCGTCTCGGCCTGCCACCACAATCGTGCCGTCGGCCGTGACCGCGGGCGCGGAATTGATGAACCAGTCGGTCTTGCCGCGGTTGTCCAGTTGGTCCCACAGATTGCGTCCGGCGTCCTCACCCAGTTCAATCGCGTACACGTAGGCATCTTCGCAGCCGGTGTACAGGACGCCTTGGTAGATGACGCCGGTGGAGTCGAATTTCTGGCGCGTGCGGAAGAACGGCGTGCTCCTGAAGTTGCCGCGGGCGGTGACCTTGAGCAGGCCGCCGCTGTAGGACGAAATGTACGCATTGCCATCGGCGTCCACGACCGGCGCCGCCCAGCCCAGCGGTTCGCCCACCGGGACGGGATCCCACGCGCGAGCGCCATCCTGATCGACACAATGCAGCCAGCCATCGCCCGAGTGCACGCGAATCAGGCCGTCATTGCCCAATACGGGCGACCCGGGGATGTGCCCCACACAGTCGTACTGCCAGAGGACTTCGAGCCCGCTGTTCTTCCAGTCGAAGGCAACCAGTTTCGAGCCCAGGCAGGCGGCAAACTGCGTCTTGCCGAACAGGACAGGACAGCAGCGCACGGGCGAGGTGGAATACGGCTGCCCGGGGATCTGCTTGGGCCAAACCCACAGCGGCCGTCCAGGGGCTTTCTTGTCTGCGGCGGCTTTCGCGGCGGCCGCGACGGCCTCGGACGATTCTTCTCCCGCTTCGTCCTCAGGCTCCTGTTCAGGCGGTTGCGATGCGACCGCAGAGGGAGCGGCCGGTTGCGGAGCGGGCGGTTGCGGAGCGGGCGGAGGCGGAGCCGGCGGAGGCGTCACAGGCGTGGGGGCAGCGGGCGGCGCCGCGGGCTTGGCCGCGGGAGGTACCGGACGAGGGGGAGGAGCCGGACGAGGGGCAGGTGTCGCGGATCTTGGCGGAGCCGGGTCGGACGTGGACCGCTCGGTGCCGCTGGACTTGGGCGCGCCCCACGGGGAAACGGGCTCCAAATCGACGATGTCCTCGTCATCGGCCTCTTCGTGCTCCGATGGCGGCTCGCTCCAGGCCGGGACCTTGGGTGTGGCCGGCACCACGTTCGCAATGGGAGCTGGCCCGATTGCAGCGGTCGGCGGCTGCGCGGCTTGGGGTTGGGCCGGCATGACGGGCGGCGCTGGGGCAACGCGAACCGGACTGGGGGCGACCGGTCGAGCGGGCGCGGCTGGCGCCAGGGGAGCCGGCGTGACAGCGGCCGGCGCCGGCGGCGCTGAGGGGGCGGTGGG
>CAIYOB010000989.1 GCA_903927685.1 uncultured Planctomycetaceae bacterium | reverse complement strand
CAGGCGGCCGCCGCTCCACAACGGTTGCATGTCGCCCACAAGCGGTCGCGGGTCGGCCGTCGATCCCATCCGCTCGGCAGGCTCGCCGCCGGCCTCCTGCCCGTTGTCGGGCGCGGAGTTCTGCGGGCTGCGGCTGTCGGGCGCGCGGTTGAACTTGCCCAGCAGCTTGCTCTGCACATTGGCCTCGACATGCTGTTGGTATTCCATGTCCGAACGCAGTTGCTGCTGGGCGGGCACGTTGCGGGCGCGGCCTTGCTGCCGCTGTTCCAGGGGCAGCGCGGATTGGGCCATCGCGTTGCTCGAGCTCAAGTCGTTGAGCAGCCGCTGCGCGTCCGGTTGTTGCGATTCGCCCGCGATGGGCTCGGTGCTCGCGACCGTGCGCGCGACCGCCTCCGCCGGCTCCGCGGTCACATCCGGCTCCGGGGCCGCGGCCAGAAGGGCGGCACGATCCAGGTGTCTGGCGAGCCCGCGCAACTGCTCGGCGGCCTGGGCCAGCCGGCCGGGCTCCAACCACCCGGGCTCAGTCGGGCCGGATGCGATGCCGTCCGGGGCTTGCGGGCTGCTCAGACGGCCGGCGGCATCGATTTGAAAATGCAGCCTGACGAACGGCGGCGTGTGGGGCAGCAGCGGAGACGGCAACCGGACGCGGTTCCCCACGACGGGCTGGCACGCGGCGTCCAGGGTCAGCGGAGGGATGTACAGGGCCTGATACTCGTGAAAAGGCCGCATCTGCTCCTGGGCAACAATGGGATTCAGGGCCGAGTCCATCCGCCATAGCGCCAGCCGGACGTTTTCCTGCAATTCGGCCTGCTGCTGCGCCGCGGCGTCGCGGCGGTCGAGCGTGACGACGGCAACGCTGACCCACGTCATGGCCCCCAACACCACCACCAGGCAGACCGCGAGTGCCGCCAGAATGGTCCGAGAACGGCTCATGGCGGGCTCTCCGGTTTGCCGTACATATAGCCTTTGCCGCGCACGGTCAGGATCAGTTGGGGTTCGGACGCGTCGTCCCCGAGCTTGTCGCGCAAACGGGCGATGTGCATGTCGATCGTTCGCGTCCACAGCCCGCGCGGTTCAATCCGCCAGACGCTCCGCAGCAGCTCGTCGCGGCTGATCACGCGCCCGGAATTCACGACCAGGTACCGCAGCAATTCACTTTCGCGTTCGGACAGGCTTTCGCGGCGTCCCTCCTGAAAACGAATCTCGTTGCGCGAAAAATCGATGACGCCGCCCGGCACCGGAGCTGCATTGACGTCGCTCGGTCGCTGCGGCGACCGCCGCAGCACGGCCTGAACGCGCGCCATCAACTCGCTGACGCTGAACGGCTTGACCACATAGTCGTCGGCGCCCAGCCGCAGGCCGTGCACCCGGTCCGCCTCGTCGCCCATGGCCGTCAGGATGATCACCGGCAGCGTCGGGCGGCTCTGCCGGACGGCCTGCAGGATCTCCAGCCCCGGCGTCTTGGGGAGCACGAGATCCAGGAGCACCAGTTCGCAATCGACTTCCAGGGCCAGGGCCATGCCAAGTTTGCCGTCAGCCGCCTCGACCACCTGGTAGCCCTCGAAGCGCAGGGCGTCGCCGATGCCGCGGCGGATGGCCGCGTCATCCTCGACGACCACGATGCGCTGGGGATTGACCATGGAACTTACAACCCTGCTGCCTCGAATATAAACCGCTTCTCCGACGCTTGCGAGCGGATGGCTTCGACCAGTGCCTGGTCAAGGGTCTTTTCGCCGGATTGGGCAGCCGCTTGCTTTTGCCGTTCCGCCACAAACCGGTTCCGCTCGCCGTTCAGCCCGTTGATTCGATCCTGCAGACGCTGACGCTCGGCGGACTGCCGCGCCACGTACTGCTGCCGCTCGGCCAAGCTCATGCCGCGCATGTTTTCCGGCAGGTCTTCCGCCTTGACATCCGGCAGCTTGACGCGGCCCTCGTTCAGGGCATCCACCAGATCCCAGGCGCTGTTGCGATAGTAGGCATTCGCCTTGGACACGGCCCGCTGGACGGAACTGGCCTGAGACTGAGTCGAGGCGTTCTGGTCCTGCACGAGTTGCCGGGCCTGGCTCTCCGCCGCCACGGCCCCAAACGGGATGTACGTCTGGTTCAGGTCGGCGCCCAGGCGGGCGATCTCCGCGTCTTGCGGCGCTTCGATATGTGCGACCTGGGCGTTCTGGTTGATGCTGATCGCCTGGCCGTCAGCCAGCAGCGCGCCGTCCCGCCAGTCATCGGGAATGCCCTCGCCGCAGTGAATCGTGTTGATCATGATTCCCTTGGCAATCGCCTCCCGGCAGGCTTCGCGGTAATCGACGGGGCCCTGGGTGAACGGCTCGTTGCCGGCGATGAAGATCAGCTTCAGGTCGTTGGGCGAAGGGCTCCACGCCAATTCCCGCGAGGCTGTCTGGATGGCCTGCCCGCAGAACTCGCTGCCGCCGCTGATCGAGACGGCGAACAGCGATTCGGAGACTCGATCCAAGTCGTCCGTCAGGCCGTTGAGCTGTCGGGGTGGAGGATCGCCGTAGGTGTACAGGGCGACCTCCAGCCGAGGTTGCTGGCCGTTCCGCCGGGCGGTGGTCAGTTCGTTGACGACTCGCCACAGTTCGCTCTTGGCCTGTTCAATCAAGCCGCTCATCGAACCGGAGTTGTCCAGCAGGATCGCCAGCTGGACCACGGGAGCCGCGTTTTCGCTTGCCGGTTGGACGGGTGCCGCTGCGGGTGAGTTCAGCGGCTGGGCGTCGGCGTGAGTCTGAGCCTGGACGGCCACAGCCAGCGTAGCCACCAACGAGACGGCGAGCACACGAATTACGTTTCGAGACATGCTTGGGACTCCTTGGGTTAGAGCAATACAGACCTTGAACCGCGGATCAATGGTTCCGCACCAGGATCACTTGACCGTCGACATCCAAGAGAATTTCGCCGCGCATCATGATGCTGCCCTGCCGGCCTTCCCGTGCCAGGCGGTGGGCCAATTCCAGGAACTCGTCCGAGCCGAACTCGATCACCCGGTGCGGGCCGCCAAGATCGGAATCGTCGACCAGGCGGCTGTCCACCCAGCGGCCGCCTTTCTGGTAGAAAGCGCGGTCGGCGACCTGTTGGACGGACGCGATCTGGGCGCGATCCAGATTCGCGTCCCAGTAGGCGTTCCGGTAATTCAGCTGGCTGGCCGATTTCTGGGACAGGGAGTTCAAATCCTGGTTCACCGCGTCCAGCCCGGAGCGGACCTGCCGGGCCCGCGAGTCGAAGTTGCGCCACGCCTGGGCGGCAACCTGTTCGCGCTGGCTCAGATCCGTGCCTTCTCTGGCGAGAAACGCGGTATACTCGGTCAGCACCCCAAACTCCGTCGACAGACGCACGATTTCGTCCACCAGCTCCTGCAGCGGTGGAGCAGCTCGTCCGGAGGCCGCATCGCGTGGATCGGCACCGCTGGTGCGGATGGCATCGACGAGCACGCCGATTTTGCGCTGCGCCCACAGGCGTTGCACAAAACCGTTCCGTGTCGTGGCCTTGTCCAGGCCGAAGCGAAACTGAAAGGTCCGCTGCCGCCCCAGGTATCGGCCGGTCAAGCGAAACGCCAGCGGCTGCTCGCCAACGTACTGCCCCAGCACGGCCAGCTGTTCGCCGTCGAACAGATCCGGGAGCCGCAGCGGGATCAGGTCGCGCGTCCGTCCGGCTGCGGGATGGCCCGCGCCGTCCACGACCGTCAATCGCGGTTCGACGAGCACCGGGCCGGAAAGCCGCTGAAACACTTGGGAGACTTTCAGTTCGATGTCCTCGCCGGGCAGGACGAACGCGGCGGTCCCGCGCGTGGCGTAGGCCAGATGCTCCACCAGCGGCGAATTGACGTCGACTCCCACACCCAAGGTAAACACCCGCTTGTCGTAGGTGTTCGCAGCTTTGGCGGCGTCGCGGATGGCTTTTTCGCCGGTCTGGCCGATCGTCGCCCGGCCGTCGGTCAAGAACAGCACGATCGGCAGCCGGTCCGGTGTAGGTTCTTGGCGCAGTGCCTCGACCAGCGCGTCGTGGATGTTTGTACCGCCCCGAGCCTGCGTGCCCTGCAGGTAGCGGCTGGCGGCCGCCAGGTTGGCGGCGTTCTTGATGACCGGGCGCTGGGAAAAAATGTCGACCGCTTCGTTGTAAAGGATCAGGTTAAAGGATTCCCCCGGTTCGAGTCCCGCCAGGATCTGCTGGGCAGCCCCCCGGACCTGCTCCAGCTTGTCACCCGCCATCGAGCCCGAGCGGTCCAGCACGAGCGTGACCTCGCGCTGGATCCGCGGCCGCTCGGAAGCCGGCTCGTGCGGCACGCCGGCCAGCAGCAGGAAATACCCGCCGCCAACCTTGGGATCCGGATAGGCCAGCAAGGTTGCGCACAAGCCCTCGCCCTCGCCCAGCAGCAAGGACAGCCGGAAGGCGCCCGGTTCCCGTTCGGCGTCGGCGGCGAGTTGGGCGCTGACCACTCGGCCTTGATTCGCGATGCGCGTCTCGATGCGGTGGCTGGGCGAGTAGACCGCGGCCAGCTTGCGCTGCGATTTGACGGTCACCCTGATCTGCCACGGCACGCCATAGTCGAGCGCCTCGCTGCGCGGCAGCACATAGTCAAAGCGGTCGCCGTCCGCCTCGCAGACGTGTTCGTAGATCAGCCGGACCTGCTGGGTTCCGTGGGGCTCGACCGGGAAGACGCTGGAGCGGATCAGGCGAAAGTCGATGAACTCCAGGAGGGCCGGATCGCGGGTCCGGGCCACGATCTCGTCGTAGATCCGCCGCGCCTCCGCCTTGGGCAACAGCTGGGCGCTGGGTTCGGCGCCGGCGCCCTGGAAATCAAACCCGCGGACCGCCGCCCGCTCCGGCACCGGCAGGATCACTTCCGCCTCCAGTCGCTGGCCGGTCGGGTTGCGCAGGTCGATCTCCAACGTGGTCGTCGCCACTTGTTCGACGATCGACACCTGGGCCCGCACGCCCTCGATGCTCACCCTCCCGTCCGCATCCGGACGCCGGGGCGCGACGACCCGCCGTTGGGGCACGATGACGTTGGCGGCCAGGGACCGCAAGGAAGCGTGCTCCGACGAACGGATTTCGGCGACTTGCGCATAGCCCACGGCCTGCCACGCCGCCGCGAACAGGCCCACCCAGCAAGCGGGGAACGATTGAACACCCATGACTCGGCTCCGCAAAGAAGGAATCGTTGCTCGTCTAAGGACATTAGACGAGCTGGAGCGGCGTCTGTGTGTAAACGCCATGTAACAAGGCCGGAGGCGCGTGGCAGCCTGTTCGATCGTCCTGTCGCTAACGCTTCTGGGTTGCCGGCCGGAAAGACGTTCGTGCATAATGGCCGTTGGATTGCTGATGGTCGCAAATTGGGGGCACGTGGGATAGGCTTCCAGCCTGTCATCGGTTTTCCGGACCTTGACCGGCTGGGAGCCTGTCCCACTTCCAAGCCGTAACGAATCGAAGGGTGAAGCTGATGAAGAACCTGCTGTGGCTCGGTTGCGTGTTCAGTGTTGCCGTGTTCGCCTGGACCGCCGCGCCGGCGGCTGAGACGGGGTTGATCGCCACCGGATGGGATTCCCCCACGGCGGCCCGGTTCCGCCGGGAACTGGCGGAGTTCGAGAAGTGGGCCGCGTTCGACGGCACGACGATCTTTCCCACGCGCAAGACGGCCGACGGGCAGACGCGGCATGCGCATTGTGCTTTCTCGCGCGAACGCGGGGAGTGGAGCGAACTGGCCGATTGCGTCGCGGACCTGAAAGCGGCTCAGCCCAAACGGGCCACGCAGAACTTCTTGTTCCTGTACGCCAACCCGGGCGACGTGGATTGGTTCGACGACGCCCAATTGATCAGGATGGAAGACTGAGCGTCCGCGGGATAGGCTGCCACGCGTCAATCGCTCTCCAGACGATTCACGTCGCTCAAGGCCAGCGGGGCGAGGCCGGGGGGACGGTTCGGGGTGGCGGGAATACGGGGCGGTTCAGGATGAGCGCCCTGTCCGCCGTACCGCGCGGGCTACCTTTCGATCTGCCAAGCGGTCAACGGAGTGATCCACCTGGTCACGTCGAAACAAAGCCCAAGACAGACAGAATTTGTACAGCTGTTCGACTACCTGAAGTGCCGGAACGATCGCCTTGGGTTGCTCGTGAACATGGGGCTCGATCGCGTCCATGTTGAACGAGTTGCCTACGAAAGACCAGAAACCAGATTGGAGGAAAACTGGAGTTACTGGTCCGGCCGAATTTCCGGCCGTGCGCGGGACGTCGGGATTTCCGTCCGCGATGCCTTGCGCGCGATCTACCATGAACACGAGACCGGATATGGCGCACAGGTGACGGAGAAGCTGATCCTGTTCGCGCTGCAGTCGTACCAACTGAATGTCACTGCATTTCATCCGTGGGTCCGCTCTGCCATCCGTGGGCCCAGCACCATCCGTGGACGATCAGGCAAATGGCTTGAACCACCATTTCACGCAACTTGACTGGGCCATGTTTTTGGGCCTATTTCGCCGGTACGATGTCCCTCGGCCTCGACGCCCTCATCCAGCGATCCGCGGTACTTGGCCTGCTTTCAGATTGTGAGCGTCGCCGACGACTTGAACGACGCACGCGGAAAGAACGCCCAGAGGCCGGGACCACTCCCAGCCGCCGGGCATCGGTTTTGATCACAGCAGGTTCACGATCCGCTCGGCCAGGCCCTTCTCGCCTAGGACGACGTTCAGCTTGCCGCTGGTCGCGACCTTCTCCAGGACTTCCAGTTCCCGGAGCCGCATGAGCGTCGGGTTGCCCTCCAGCACCTTGGCCGTGTTGGCCTGGCTGCGCATGGCCGCCGTCTCCTCGCGGCGGACGATCAGGTTGGCCTCGGCCGCCTTCTTGGCCTCTGTGACTTTGTTCATCAGGTCCTTCATTTCGCCCGGCAGGATCACGTCGCGGATGCCCAGCGAGCTGACCTCCAGCCCCACGGCCGCCACCCGCTGTCGGACGATCGTCTCCAGTTCCTTGGCCATGGCGTCCTTGTCGGCCAGGAACTGGTCCAGTTCCCGGCCGCCGACCACTGCCCGCAGAGCCAATTGGGCCTCACGGTACAGGGCTTGCCGGGCATCCTCGGTCGCGCTCAGCGTCTGGTGGGCGTCGGCCACCCGATAGGTGACCACGGCGTTCAGACGCAACGTGACCTTGTCGGCGGTCATGATCTCCTGGCCGCCGATGTCCAGCATCGTCTCCCGCAGGTCCACCGGCACCAACGTGACTTTGGCCAGGTTCTTCCAGAAGGCGAACTTGCCCGGCGGCAGGGTCTCGACGTATCGTCCGTCCTCGAACACCACGCCAACGTGGCCCTGTTCGACGGCGCAGGCTTCCAGCACGCGGTCCGCCAGGGCCGAGCGGACGATCACCCGGAGGTCCTTGTGCTCGAAGCGGACCTGGCGGGCGTCGATCACCTCGACCACGACCTCCCGGAACGTGGTCCAGTAGGCGTGCAGGCCCGGCGGCAGGATGTGGCTGAACCGGGCGTCCACCCACACCAGCGCCCGCTCGTAGTCCTTCAGGTCCAGGACCGCGGCGCGGTCCTTGAGCGCACCCGACTTGACGATCATGTCAAGCTTCTCGTGGACCAACCACGGGCTCCGCTGCGAAACGACTTCCACCGCGACCTTGCGCAGCGGGTCAACGAACCAATGCCGACCCGCCCCGAGCAGGCCCTGGAACTCGCCGTCGCGGAAGTGCAGACCGACTTCGTAGCTGCGGATCTTGATCGTCTTCAGCATCTTTCACCTTAACCTTCCAGTGGTCTCGTGCGGACCGCTTCGATTTCGTGTCGGCGTCGTGTCAGGCAAGACCGTCAGGCGGCGGGACCAGCGGCGATCACACGATCGAGTGCGGAGTGTCGTTTGAGCATCGACATCGCCTCGGGCGGCACAGCAGCGTCCGTGCGGCGGATCGTCGCCGAGGCGAGCCCCGACGTGATGTGCCGCACATTCACTGCCGCTTGCCGAAGGCCGGTAGACGCGGTATCCACGCACTACAGGGCGCTCGGCCGTGCTGCCACCGGACAGTTGCGCGCCGCGTGGGCGCCGCTTCCTCCGGCAACCGCCCTCCGGGGGCAGTCCGCTCAGATTCGTCAGCGCCGCCGGTCGCTCGTCCGCCGGTGGCCGATCACACATTGGCCCGCCTCCCTCGGGCCGCTTGGTACAGGTTTTCAGCCTGTGGTGTCGGTACGGGAGTCGAACCCGTGACATCCAGGTTAACCACCTGGCGCTCTACCACTGAGCTACCCTGGTTGACACGACCAGCGGTCAGAACCCATGTACGGAACATACGCCGCCGACCGCCTCGCCAGAGGACGGAGCCGCGTGCGCCGTTGGCCCGGCCGTATCAGAAGCGCCGGTGGGAGTCGAACCCACTTGAAGCTGCTCTGCAGGCAGCCGCCGTGCCGTCTGGCTCCGGCGCCAACTTGTCCCGGGCCCGCGCCGGGAATCGAACGGGCACCATGCGCAGCATGGTCCTGCGATGGCCGCCCAGTCGCGAACTCAGAGGGACTTGAATCCGCGTCTCCTGGCTTGGAGCCACTGGTCTTGAGCCAGCTGCTCATCCATCGCCGTGTCATTCAGACGGCGCCGAACCGGAAAAGGTTCGCGTCGCATGACAAGGTCCGCGTCGCATCCTGTCCGCGTCGCATCCCGTTCACCCGGTGTCGAATGTCCCCTAGAATGGACCGGACCTGACGGCCGTTACGAAATCCGCAAGCGAAGTCAAACCCCCTGGGACGCCATGCGCCGACAAGTGACCGCTGCCCTGATTGTCCTCTTCAGCTCGGCGAACCTCGCCGCTGCCCAACCCCAGCCGAACCTGATCCACAACGGCGACTTCGAGCAGGGGCTCGCCGGCTGGGCCCCCTCGCTGAACGACCCCCGGGGCGTCGGCGCTGCCCTAACCAGCGATGCATCGACCTCGCGTGAGGGCGGCAGGTCACTTCAAATCCGACTGCCAGGACCGAGCAGCGCCGCGATGACGAGCCCGCCAGCGTCCGTGCAAGCCGGCCAAGACTATCTGCTTTCGTTCTGGTATCGCTCGGAAGGCTTCAGCGCGACGGACGCTTATGCGGGCGTGAACTTGCAGTATGTGCTGACCTGGTTGGATGCGAACCGGCAGCCGGTCGGCACGGGCGGCATGGGACTGTCCTATGGCGCGGTACCCGAGTGGCGTTTCACGGTGTCCCTGCTCACCGTCCCCGCGAACGCCACGGCCGTCCAGATCAGCTTTCCCATGTCGGTCAGCGAAACCAGCCGGCCTTCCCGCTTCTGGCTCGACGACGTCAGGTTGCGTGCCTGGCCTGGGGAGCCCAAACCGGGCGGCCAGACCTGGCGGTTTTCGGTGGCCGAGGGCGGTTACCAACAGAACCTGTTCCGGCGGGTGGCCGACGACGACACAGCCAGCGGTTTCGCCGTGCTGGCCAATCCTCGGTTCCAGACCCAGCCCGGCTACCTGGCCGCCAATCTGTACACCCGCGTGCTGCCGCCCGGCCAGTATCGGGCCGTCTTTCGGCTCAAGTCAGGCGAGATTCCCGCTGGCTCCCGCACACTTCTGACGTGGGACATCAATACCGATTCCACCGGCTATTTGAGCGCCGGCTCGATCGATACCGCCGTTTTTCAGCGGCCGGCCGAATATCAGGAAGTACCCGTCCGCTTCGTCCTTCCGCCGGGTGTGGCGTGGATCGATCCCCGGTTGACGTGGAACGGTCACGCGGCGACCTGGGTCGATACGGTGACCATCGTCGAGGAGCAGGTATTCGCGCAGGAGGATGTCGATGCGCTCATGGGGACTGGGGCGCCAAGATTGGCATCCCCGGAGCCGGCTGCAGCCGCTTTGACACCCGCGTCGGACGCTGCCCGGCCAGGAACCACCAATCCCGCCGACATCCGGGAACCGATCGCCCGGCGAGAGTCCTGGCCTGAGAGCCTGGCGATCCCCCGCGCCGGCGAAGTGACCAGGGACCAGTATCTGCAGACGGCCGACTTCTTCTTCCAGGGCGTCCGTCGCACGGCGGACGCCTGGGCCAAACAGCCCTCGCCCTACCCCAACATGACGGCCAACGTGGACAACGCCAAGTGGCTGGCCGCGATGTACGCGCTGCGCGGCGACGAGGCGTACGCTCAACTCGCAGCCCAGTGCCTGGACCACGCGTATCGGCTGATCGTCGAGCCGCAAACCGACCAGCGCAACACCCAACCTTCGTGGCTGACCGTGGTCGACCTGTACTTCATTGAACGCCGGCTGGCTCGCAGCCCGTCGTACACTCCCGCGCACCGGAAGCAGATCCGCGAGATCGTGCTGCGGGCCGTGCCGAGCTTTCCGGCCCAGGCGGTCGAATACGGGGCGTTCAATCGCGCCTTCCACGGGGCGATCACCGGCGAGGCCCTGCTGCTCCTGCTGCCCGACGCTCCGGATGCCGGCAAGTGGCGCGAGTTCAAGGAGCAGGTCTGGCGCTACTGGTGGCAGTTCCGCGACAACGACGAGAGCACGGACCACTACAACGCCCTCTGGTTCCGCTACCTGCTGGACTGGGTACAGATGCGCGGCTGCGGGCCGGAGTTCTGGTCCGATCCCGGGGTCCGGCGGCTGTTCGAGCGTTACCTGTACCAGGTCTTCCCGATGGGAGCCTTTCCACACTACTCCGACAGCTGCGGGTGGAACGTGTCGTGGGGCCACTGGGTGTACCTGTTCGAGTCCTGCGCCGCCCAGTATGGAGACGGCCGCTATAAGTGGGCAGCCCACCGGCTTTACGACTACGGCGTCAGCCGCATCGAGAAACTGGACAGCTGGTCCTACACGGGGAGCGAGGCCGGGTGGTCCTTGCTGAACGCTTACCAGGTCGCCGACGACAAGATCGCCGAGCGGCCCCGGGAGTGCGAGGTGGCGGTGCTCATGCGTCACAAGGCGGTGCAGCGGAGCGAGGCGGAGCGGGTCGCGACGGGGCAGTTCTTCGACCTTCAGCCCGAGCTGGCGCCTGACAAGCTCGTGTTCTACGGCGGCAGCGACCGCGACGCGCTCTCGATGCTGGTCGACGTCGTCGGCGATGCCGGTCACAGCCATGCGCGGCGGCCGACGCTGGTCGCCCTGGCCGACCACCAGTCGGTACTCCTGGCCTCGCTGGGCTACTTGGAGCGACTGCCGGAGGAGCACAACATCCCGCTGCTTGCCGATTACGACGGCTACCCCTACGACAACACGCCCTATCACATCCAGAGCAACAACAACCGGCTCCAGGAAGCGATCGCGGTGGATCTCGGCGCGGCGGGGTACGGGCGGGTCCGCATCGAGAACTATCAGGGTTACCCGGCCACGCTGGTGCGGGAAATCGTCTTCGTCAAGCAGGGCGGTGTGGTGGTCAAGGACACGCTCAGTTTGCGGCAGGAACTCAAGCTGCGGTGGGGGCAGGTGTTCCGCGCCCGCAACGCAGGCCCGGATCAAGGCCCGAACTGGATCAACACCTATACCGGGCCGTGGATGCCGCTCCGCGGCCTGGGCCGCGACGCGCCCGTTTACACCCGCTGGCGGAACAGCCCGCGGGATCTCTTGATCTACTTTCTACCCGATCGGCATGGCCGGCTGGAACTCGTGGACGAGAGCGGACGGGACGCGACGCTGCCGCTTCCGCTGCGCGTGCAGTACACGCTGCGCCAAGACGGCCAGCCCGACACGCCCCTGAGCAGCGTGTCGCTCCTGGTGCCTCATGCCCCGGGCAGCGCTGGGCCGCTGGCGGAAGGCGTGCGCGTGCTGCTATCCGATCCAGCGGGGACCGTGGTCGAGTTCCCTGACGCCGCTGGCACACGCAATCTCGTCGTGCTCAACCCGTCCGGCCGGCCACTGCAGCTCGACGGTTTGGAGACCGACGCCCGGGTCGCCTGCATCCGGCACAGCCGAGGCAAGGTGAGCGCGGTCTCGTTGTACGAAGGCCAGGAGCTGTCGTGGGGAGGCCAGGTGCTCGCCCAGCAGGCCGCGCTCCCGACGATGAACCGTATCCCGGCGCCGTAGGCCCTCCACAGCTGCCGTCAAACTTGCCCTTCACCGCCCGCTCGACGATCGGGCGCCAGAAGCCGTACTTGGCCGCAAGCCGCTCGTCGTAGACTTGCTGGAAGGTCTCGAAATGCTGATCCAGCAGCCGTCACAGGTCGGAGGCATGGGGAGCGCGGCGGCGGCACATGGGCACGGGCTTGACACACGCGGCGGTCAGGACAGTCAGGGCACAGGATCCGAGTGGTCAGCGTACCGGGGAGCGTCCCATACCGAAAGCGAACGGGCGAGCATTCGATTGGCTGCGTCGTCGTCGAGGAAGCGTTCGGCGTGGCGGTCCCAGCGCAACAGTCCGCGCCGCAGCCGCAGGGCGATGTTGGCGGCATGGCTGATCGTCGTCGAGCGGTGGGCGACCTCGGCGTCGGCGACGGGCCGGGCTCGCGTCTGCACGCAGTCCAGCCAGTTGCGATGGTGCTGGGCCACGACGCTCCAGTGCGTGTTCAGTCGGATGTCCTTCAGGAGCGACGCCGGCTCGGCCGTGAGTTGGCCTTCGTCGGCCAAGTCGATCCAGCCCTCGGTGCCGACCCAACGCATGCCTTTGTCGCCTTCAGCCATGCGGATTTCCAGGCCATCCTCGTAGGTCGCGACCAACTCGTAGCCCCACGCCGTGTCGAAGATGCCGGATTCGTGGAAGCGGGCTTGCTTGACCTGGAACGTCACGGGCGCGTCCCGGAAGCTCGGGCGGACCATTTGGACGATGTCATTGTAGTGCGCCCCCATGTCGGTCATGCTGCCGCCCGCGTAATCGTAGATGAAGCGAAACGCGCCGGAGACCCGCGTGTCCGAATACGGCGCCCACGGCGCAGGGCCAAGCCACAGGTCGTAGTCGATGTCCGGCGGCGGCGCGGTGATCGGCGGTGCTGCCGGCCCCGGCGATCCGCCCATGCGGTTCATGACGTACAGCAGCTTGCCCAGGCGTCCCGAGCGGGCGGTCTCGACGCAAAAGCGATAGTTCGCCTGACTGCGCCGCTGCGTACCGCTTTGGTACACGATGCCGTAGCGATTCACGGCGTCGGCGATGGCTCGTCCTTCGGCGATGGTGACGCTCATCGGCTTCTGGCAGTAGATGTCCTTGCCGGCTCGGGCTGCGGCGATCGAAATGAGCGCGTGCCAGTGGTCCGGCGTGGCACAGTAGATCGCGTCCAAGTCGGGGCGGGCCAGCAGTTCGCGCCAGTCGCGATACGTGGCGCAGTCTTGGTTCTGGTACTGCCCGTTGACCAGCTCGGCCGCGGCTTTCAGGTTTCCGGCCTTCACGTCGCACACGGCCAGGACCTGCACGTCGGGCTGCTGCAGAAAGCCGCTCAGGTCCAGGCGTCCCATGCCGCCGATGCCGATGGCTCCCAGCGTGATCCGCTGCGACGGCGCCGGCGTGGCGGGGGCTCGGCCGAGAGCCCTGGCGGACACGATGGCTGGCAGAGCGCCGGCGGCGACGACGTGCCGAAGGAACTCGCGTCGGGCGAGTGGCCGGAGGGGGCTTCGATCGGTTCTCACGAATGCACCTCGTGTTGCTGGGTCTTTCCTGGTCGCCCGGCACGTGGGCAGGGCCCGTGGCCGGCGCCGTGGGTTGAACGGAACCGTTACCGCGGCCCCGGTGCGAATTCGCCCTGTTCATTCTGGCCGGAATCGAGCGGGACGCCGTGATACGCTCGCGCCAGGGCGCCGATATTCCGCGCGTCGCCGGTTAGTTGGCTCACGGGCTGGGTGAGGCACGGTTCCAGCGGGACGAGCGAATCGGCTTGCGGCCTGGTGAAGCCATACAGGCCGATGCCTTCGTGCAACGCGACGGGCACGATCGCCGTCGGGTCCTTGGCGTTCCAGTTCGCCAGGCAGGTCAGCAGCCGCGTGTGCTTGCCGATCATCGGCTGCATCGCCTGCACTCGCTCGATGTCCCCGGCCTCATTCATCAGCCAGTCGATTTGCTGGTACATCCGGGAGGATTCAGTCAAGAAGTCATGCTTCAGGCCCGGCTGTTCCGGCACGACGCCGTGCTTGTACCAGGCGTACCCGTTGCACGAGACGCAGAACGTCTGCCTGACGTTCGCGCCCAGGGCCCTGTACCAGGCCACGTGTTTCGCCGGATCAGCATCGGCCCACAAGCCCGGCCGGGCAAACCCGTTCGGACCGCCCTCGCCCCAGTTGAAGTCGATGCAGTAGGCCTTGAGCGGCTCGCGCAGTTGCTCGCCCGCGGGCAGGACGGACGGGATGGGCCAGAACAGCAGGATCAGGGACGACACACAGCGACGCACTGGTTTGGGCATGGCGAGTTCCATCCTGTCTTAGCCGCGGTCGGGAAAACCGCGTGGCTCGCTCGACTGCGATTGGCACGTTGTCGGGTTGGTGGGTCTGCACCGTCACCAGCGTATCGCATTCCGCGTCGCGCGTCCAGGAATGGCGACAGCCGCCGTGTCGGGCGACAGCCGCCGCGACAGCCGCCGGCCGTCCTTGGCAGGATGCGATTGCGTTTCGTTGTCGGTACAATCTTGCGGAGGAAATGGGGGACGGGCGGAGGAAATGGGAACGAAGCTACCATCACGAAAGGAAGGCACTGCGATGACGACTTATCGTTCCATCACCCGACGGGCGTTTGTTGGGCAGACAGCGGCTTCGGCCGCAGTCCCACTGCTGGCCGTCGCGTCCGGCGCGCTCGGTCAACAAGAGGCCCCCCAGGCCGCGGCCAGTGTCGCGGTCGAACGCAAGCTGCGGATCGGGATCGTGGGACTGGGCAGCCGGGGCAGCTGGATTGCCGGTCTGTTCAAAGAACACCCCGGATACGAGATTGCGGCGGCGGTGGATTACTTCGAGGAGACCGCCAACGCGGTGGGCGACAAGCTGGGTGTCCCGGCGGGCAAGCGGTTCAGCGGGCTGGCGGGCTACAAGCGGGCGCTCGACAGCGGCGTCGAGGCGCTGGTGCTGGAGGGCATCCCCTACTTCTATCCGGAGCAAGCGGCCGCCGCGATTGACGCCGGCTGCCACGTGTACATGGCCAAACCGTTCGCGGTGGACGTCCCGGCGGTGTTCCAGATGCAAGCGCTGGCCAAGAAGGCGACGGAGCGGAAGCTGTGTTTCAGGGTGGACTACCAGTTGCCCACCGATCCCGCCAACCAGGAAGTCAAGCAGCGGATCGCCGAGAACGCCTTGGGCGGCCTGGCGCACATCTACTCGGGCGGCACCTGCGGCCAGCTGCCGGACCCGCCGGTCGGCCCGACCATCGAGAACCTGTTCCGGCGGGCCTGGTACTCGCACATCGCGCTGAGCGGCGATTTGATGCTCCTGTACGACATCCACATCATCGACGGCGTTACGTGGGTGACCGGCCAGCGCGCGGTCGGCGCCAGCGGTTACTCGCGCATCGTCCGGCCCGACCCGCACGGCGACCGCACGGACTGCGGCGGGGTGGTGTTCCAACTCCAGGATGGAACCTGTTGGACGCACACGAACCAGCTTCTGCAGAACAACGCCGTCATGTACAACCTGGCGGCCGATCTCATGGGACGGGAGGCCACGGCCCACCTCGCGTACGACGGCAAGGTGTTTGTGCGGGGGGGCCCGAAACATTTCGCGGGCGAGGTCTCGGGCAGTATCTACGCCGACGGAGCCAAGGCCAATATCGCTGAGTTCTATCGCTGCGTCACCGCCGGCCAGTTCGACAACGAGACGGCTCTGCGTTCCGTGGACTGCCATTTGACCGCCATTCTCGGTCGCGAGGCCATGTTGCGGAAAGCGTGGCTGACCATGGACGAAGCGATCAAGGAGGCCCAGACACGCGAAGTCAACCTGCGCGGGCTGAAGGAGTGAGAACCGTTGCCGGATTCGACGGTTCAGGACCT
>CAIYOB010000988.1 GCA_903927685.1 uncultured Planctomycetaceae bacterium | reverse complement strand
TCGCGGCCGGATCGTCTACCTGCAGGCCTTCGGGCATCGGCGGCTCGAGCCGGACGCGGTGCCGATGACCACCGACACCCTATTCGATCTGGCCTCGCTGACCAAGCCGATCGCCACCGCCACCAGCGTGATGAAACTGGCGGCGCTGGGGCAGGTCAAGTTCGACGAGCCCGTGGCGAAGTACATCCCCGAGTTTGCCCAGAACGGCAAGCAGGACGTGACCGTCCGCCAATTGCTGACGCACCAGGGCGGCCTGACGCCGGACAACGCGCTGCGGGACTACGAGGAGGGAGTCGAGAAAGCCTGGCAGCGGATCTGGGCCTTGCCCTTGACCGTTCCGGCCGGCAGCAAGTTCATGTACTCGGACGTCGGCTTCATCGTCCTCGGAGAACTGGTCCACCGGGTCTCGGGCAGCACCGTCCACGAATTCAGCCGGCAGCACGTGTTCGGTCCCTTGGGCCTGATCGAGACGGGATACTTGCCGGACGAGGCGTTGCGGCAGCGGGCCGCGGCCACCGAGCAGCGGGAAGGGCGTTGGATGTGCGGCGAAGTGCACGATCCTCGCTCGTACCTGCTGGGCGGCATCGCGGGCCATGCCGGCTTGTTCTCGACGGCCGAGGATCTGGCGGTCTACGGCCAGATGCTGTTGCAGGACGGCCAATACAGCGGCGTGCAGATCCTGCCGGCCGAGATTGTCGCCCAGATGACGACCGCGCAACGGGTCGGCGACGGCACGGGTCTGCGCGGACTGGGCTGGGACATGCGCACGGGCTACTCGTCGAACCGCGGCGACTTGTTCTCGCCGCGGGCGTTCGGGCACGGGGGCTTCACCGGCACCGGGATCTGGATCGATCCGCAATTGCAGCTGACGGTCGTCTTCCTGAGCAACCGCTTGCATCCCGACGGCAACGGCAGCGTCAATCCGCTGATCGGCCGCATCGGCACCATCGCCGCGGCCGCGATCGAACCGGACTCGACCGCCACGCCGGGGGCGGAGCCGGCTGACCAGGGCCAGACGCTATCGGGCATCGACGTCCTGGTCCGCGACGGGTTTCGCCAGTTGCAGGGCCGCCGCGTGGGCCTGATCACCAACCAGACGGGCGTGGACCGGACGGGGCGCAGCACGGTCGAGCTGTTGCGGCAAGCCGAGGGCGTGGACTTGAAAGCACTGTTCAGCCCGGAGCATGGCTTGGAAGGCAAGCTGGACGTGGCTCAGATCGGCGATACGCAGGACGCTCGCTCCGGCCTGCCGGTATACAGTCTGTACGGCGCGAACCGCGCGCCGACCGCCGCCAGCTTGCAAGGCTTGGATACGCTGGTATTCGACATCCAGGACGTCGGAGCCAGGTTCTACACCTACATTTCCACGATGGGCAACGCCATGCGGGCGGCGGCCGAACATCAGCTGCGGTTCGTGGTCCTGGACCGGCCCAATCCGATCAACGGCGTCGCGGTCGAAGGCCCGCTGCTGGACGACGGCAGCCAGTCGTTTGTCGGCTTCCACACCTTGCCGGTGCGGCACGGGATGACGGTGGGCGAGTTGGCGGCGATGTTCAACCAGGAACTGCAGCTGGGCGTCGACTTGCAGGTGGTGCCTGTCGAACACTGGCGGCGCGAGGACTACTTCGACCGCACCGGCCAGCTGTGGGTCAATCCGTCGCCGAACATGCGGAGCTTGGCGGAAGCCGTCTTGTATCCCGGTATCGGCCTGTTGGAGATGACGAACTTGTCCGTCGGCCGCGGTACGGACACGCCGTTCGAGCTGATCGGCGCCCCGTGGCTGGACGGCATCCGGCTGGCGCGGGCACTGAACCAAGCTGGCTTGGCGGGCGTCCGCTTTGTCCCCATCCGCTTCACGCCCGAGAGCAGCCAGTACGCCGGCCAGTTGTGCGGCGGAGTGAACATCGTCGTTGTCGACCGGGCCGCGTTCCAGCCTGTCCGCACGGGCCTGGAAATCGCCCGGCAACTGCACCAGTTGGCCCCGCAGGATTGGCAGACCAAGCGGTTCAACGCCCTGTTGTCTGACCAGCAGACGCTGGATGCCGTGCTGGCCGGCAAGACCGTGGACGAAATGGAATCCGCGTGGTCCAGCGAATTGCAGGATTTCCTGCGGCGTCGGAGCGGGTTCTTGCGGTATTGAGGGCGTGCAGTGCCGAGCCGCAGTTCGGGGATGGAACGTTTCCGGTGTGCGCGTCAGCCGTGCGGGATACGCGGGGCGACGGTTGGCAGCGCATCCGCACTGCTGACTCGCCCGCCGGCCTGGCTGTTCAGCAGATCGAAGTCTTGTCGCAGCGGGCGAGCAAGCGGTGCGACACGCAGTACGCCCGTCCGTCACGCAACGGAAGCGAACTGCCCGCTGGGTCCGACGGTCGCGATCCCTGGACCGTACACGTCGGATGTGATCCGGAGTTTCACGACGATGGCCAGGACGGCGAACAAGACGCCCAGCAGGTACTCGACCAGCGGCAGCGGCTCGGTCTCGACCAGTTTCATCGTCTTCGTGTGCCATCGGCAGGTGTTCTCGTAGCCGCCCGTCCAGAAGCCATTGACGCTCAAATCCGATTTGGTGTTGGTGTGATAGGTGCCGGGTTGCGGGTTGGCGGTGTACGAGACATAGAGCAAGGTCACCCAACCCAGCAGGACCATTTGCAGCACGACCGGAAGCCACCAGCGGCCCTTCATCGCCCAGCCGGCCCGCAAGCCTGCGCGTACCGTTTCGACGAAGGCTCCTTGCTCGGCCACGATCATCGGCAGGAGGGCGGCGGTGAGCAGGTTCCAGAGCAGGCTGAGGACTCCGATCAACAACAGAGCCAACGGCAGGGCCATCGCTCCCAGCCCGAGGACAAGCGTCAGGCCCCCGAACAGCACGCACCAGCCGATGGCCTCGGCCCCCAAGACTCGCCAGAACCACACCCGCCAAGCCGACAATGCGTCCAGCAGATCTACCTGATCGCGTTGGACGGACTGGACAATCAGGCTGGTCGTCCAGCCGGCGTACGTGACGGCGAGTGCCACCTGCACGAGGAAGTTCAGGGACAGCGACGAACTAAAAGCGAAAATCCTCAGATTCCACGCTGGGGAAAACACCGCAGAAACGATCGGAATTGCCAGCAACAGGCTCCACAGAGCCTCGGCGGAGAGGTACAGCCCCAGGGGCACCAGCAGGTCCGGAGACCGGCGTAATCTTCGCGTCGCGGCCGGCAGGACCATGACGCCGGTCAGGCCGACTGCCACGCAGGCCAGGAACAGCACGACAAACCCCCAGCCCTGATTCGGTCGCATCTGGCCCAGCGAGGTCGCTTTCCAGAGCAGCACCAGGCCGGCACCGAGCAGAGCCACCAGTCGCAGCCGTCGGACGGATGGCGACCTGCTGCTCGGCGAAGTGGAAGACGCAGTTGTTTCTTTACCGCCGACCTTGTCCGTCCCCGGCTCGATCATGACACGTCCTTCCGCTGCTCCTGATGCTGTGCCTCAACCCCTGCCACCAGCCTGCCCGCTGCCAAGCCGCCGCTTGCTCCGCCCTCTGCGGCTTTTCCCTTTTTCGTTTGGCAGCGGGTTCCATGCTTTCAACATTCTACCAGACCCGCTTCCCCCGGCACGGGGCCGACTTGCACGAGGTTAAGAGAAGTAACAAGGGAGGGATGGTTGGGGTGGGTGCTTATGGACCCGGCGAGTTCTGGGAATCTGCAGCGTTACGGACGCGCCACCCGCCAGTGCCGCAACTGGTGCAGATACCGCCCGCGGATCTGGGCCAGTTCGCCGTCGTAGCGGCCGTCGCGGAAATCGGGAAAGGTCCACTCGAAGGGCTGATAGCGGCCATGTTTGTAGCGGGCGACCAGATCCGCGTAGACGCCGTCGCCCAGGTGGATCTTCTGGCCGGCGTACTTGACGCTGGCCAGCACGAGCTTGTTGTGATCCAGGTAGCCGATGTCCAAGTTGACGCGGCGGCCGTGGGCGGCGGTCAAGCGGTCCTCGATTGCGTTGCAGCGCAGTTTGGCGGTCCGCAGGCACTCCGGCGGGACCAACTCGGTGAACGTGACCAACCGCCGCTGCAAGTCCGCACCCATCTCGTCCTGGTAGTAGTCCGTACGGTCGAATGGACGATCGGCCCCGGTGTAATCGATCTCGCCCCACTGGGCCTGCAATTCCCCGACCGCCGCGTGCAGCGAGTCCGCGTCCGTCCACAGCACCGCCACGAACAACTTGACGGGAGTCACCGCCTGCGGTTTAGCCATAGGGCTCTCCTTGACGGTGCAAGATCGCCAACGCCCGGGCCGCAATCTCCGGGGCCAGGCCGAACCGCTCCGCGATCCGCGCGACCAACTGGGCCGCCGACACATTCTCGCGCCGTACCGACTGGCGATCGCGAGTCTGCAATCGGCCGCCCTGCAAGTACAACTGCTGACCCGCGCAGACCCGCGTCAGCACCGGATACCGCATCATGTCCCAGTCGAACGAGGCGTCCCAGGCGTGCAAGAATTCGCCGGGATCGGCTGGCGACGTCTTGAAGGTCAAGCGGTGCTTCTGTTGGCCCTGGCTGAGCGTGGCCAGATCGAGCCGACGGCCATCGGCCGAAGGCGTGAGCAGCAACTCGTTGAATTCGGTGACGATCTGCGTCGTGCTGCCGGTGTCCAAGGGAATGGGATTCAGAATCAGGTAGCCGGGATCGAGCAAATGCGGCCGGCCGTCGATCCAGACCAGCAGGGCACAGTGCGTGTTTTCGCCATACCGCCGATCGGCCAGCAGCGGCTCAGCTTCCCAGCCCAGTGCGCGGACCAGGTGCAGCAGGGTCGCAGTCAGCGAGAAGCACGTCCCGCCGGCGCCGAACCGGACGTGATCCGCCAGGACCTCGGCGGGCAAGCGGCGGGCGCGAACCGCTGCCTGCTCCTGGTCCTGCTTGATGATCTTGGTCAGGTTCTCGTACGGCAGCTGCGTGAACGCCGCCGCCACGGCCCGCAACAAGTCCAGCGGCGGCTGATCGGCCGGCAGCCGAAACCGCTGGAGGAAAGCCGTCAACAATTCGCGGTCTTGCGGCCGCGCCAATGAATCGGGCTGCATGGCGGTTCGCGAAACACCGTTGAGAGACCTGTGGCGTGAGCTTCCAGCTTGCGATGTCGCGATCTCCCGCAAGCTGGAAGCTTACGCCACGGCGAGATCGGGCTGCATGGCACTCCGTTAGCCTAACACCTCCCACTGGATCGGGACGCGTTTTAAAGCGTAGCCGAGTTCGCGGAGGTAGTTGCCATAGCTGGTCATCCAGTGGAAGCCCGGCATGCGTTCGGCCAGTTTCAGGCTGTCGCAGGTAAAGCGGATATCGATCTGCGACCGGCAGATGGGCAGCAACGGATGATCGACGATTTCCCCCGTCAGCCCAACCCAACGCTCGGCCTTGAAGTCCGGGATGATGTTCGTGACGATCTGACCCGTGTGCATGTCGACCTTCGGCGCGGCGCCGTAGTCGGACTCAAAATGCGTCATGATCCGCGTCGGCTCCAGCGTCTTGCCGTCCATCTTCCGCGGCGCGGTACAGTGGGCCAGCGTGATCACGCCGTCGTGCGGATACGTGGGGTCGTTCAGAAATACGGGCAACCCGGAGATGCGAGCCAGCAGGATGCCGGACGGAATGACCACGAAATCCGATTCGCAAAAGGCCAGGTACCCCGCATCGTTCAAGGTGCTCAGCGTCATGCAGGCCGTCGTTTCCGACATCGGCATGATCGTGCCCATGCAGTGATTCACGGTAATCGCCTGGCAGTCTGCTTCCTTCATCAACCGGCGGAAGACTTCGTCCAGCACGAACGCGTTCTCGACGTAGGACTTCTCGGTGTCCAGGACGGTCTGCGGTTGCGCCAAGTACTCGGCGGCCCGTTTCTTCGAACGTTCCATCACGGCCTGGTCCGCGCGCGCCGCTTTGATCAGTTCGGCCAACTGCGGATACTCGACGGCCCGCACGTCCAGTTTCCAGCGTTCCTGCACCAGCTTGGCCATCGCATCGTTGGGCTGGGCCCAGCCGGCCAGGCCGCCGATGGCCACGATCCGGCTGCCGATCGTGTTCTTCAAGCCGCACAGCGCCCGCAGCCGCCACTGCACTTCGTCCATCCGGTCGACGACCACGTCCTGGTCGTCGATCCCCACGGTCTTCAGCGTGTCGGTATGCTGCCGCAGGTAGCGGGGGCTGATGATCTCGTACCATAAGTACACCGGCCCCGACTTGTGCCGGACGAATAGGATCGTGTCCTTCTTGAGGTTCCCGATCGCGTTCAAGTCGCCTGTGCCTCCTCCAGCGGCGAACACCAACAGCGTGTCGGCGGCGGCGACATCCGGCATCTCGGCCAGTTCGCGGGCGCCTTGGATTGCCGCCACCGGCAGGAACTCGACGGGAAAATCGGCGGAGGCTTTCAGCTGCTCCAACTCGCCCTTGATCCGAACGACCTCTTCGTCTGCCTGAGCCTGCGTCTCGATTCCACCCCAATTTCGCCAGCTGCTCTGCTCGCGCCGCTTGGGGACGTTGTACACGAGAATCGGCTTGACCTTCAAAGGCTGACGCGGCGGCGGCGACTCCAGTTCTCCCTCGGCGGCCGACAGCAGCGACCAGGACAGGCCCGTCAGCGCGACGCCGCCCAAGGCCGTGCCGCCCAGGAAGGCCCGCCGCGATACGCCTTGCTCGACAAGTCGCTGCGGGGTGCAGGGGCAACAATGAGCGTGCGGAAGGTGCGAACCGCAGTCGTGGTCGGACATGATTTCGACTCCTTGATCAACAGGTGGGGATTGGATGCGGCCCAAGGATTGCGAACTCAACACGCAACAAGATAAGATAACCCGGCGGAGCTTTCAACGTTGGACACCCGCTTGTCTGTTTTTTTCGAGTGCCCGTTATGAATGAGCGCACGACTTGGCACGCCGCCGGCTTCTTGGTCTGGCTGGTTTCGCTCAGCGCGTTGGCCGGGCGGCTGGCGGCCCAGCAACAGCCGTCGCAGCTGTGGGCACGCCACGAGGCGGGCCAGACGCTGCTGACGTTTGCCGAGGTCCAGCCATTGGTCGGGACGGACTCGATCGCGGCCGAACGCATCCGCGAGCTGCGCCGCGAGGCGGAACGTTCGCGCCACGTCCGCTATCGCGTGTATCGCAGCAGTCGACCGATCGATTCGGTGGTCGGGTTGACGCCCATCGCGGAACTGCCGCCGCTGACCGGCTGGAATATCGACTACTTTGGCGACATCCGCCCCGAGCACATGGCCCTGCGGTACGTCGTCCAGGAAGGCCGACCGCCGGTTTCGCCCGAGACGGGCATCTGTGCCGTGAATCCCGCCGAGGCGGGCGAGGCCTACTATGCCGTGACGGCCGTGATCGCCGGCCGAGAGAACACGCAGGTAGGCCCCGCCAACTCGCTGACCGCTCCGGTCCGCGAAGTCGTCGGCCAGGGTGTCCCCGTGCTGCAGCGGACGGAGCAGCCCCGGGAGTTCAACTACGTCCGCAATCCCACCCTGCACTATTTCGTTCGCTGGGAGTCGCCGCCGAACTGCTCCCGGCAGGGCATGCCGATCGACTATCTGGTCGCCGTTCCCGAGCACCCTGCCCAGCCGGCGCCGGTCGGCATCCACTTGCACTGCTGGGGCGGTTCGTTGAACGGCGGCTACGGCTGGTGGTACCAGGCGGAACAAGGCCATCTGCTGTTGGCGTCCAACCAGGTGCCCTACGACTGGTGGACCGGCTATCACGAGCGTTACTGGGACGGCCCGGCGGACCAAGCGACCTGGGAGGCGGGCGTCGTCCGCCCGTACTCGCAACGGCGGTTGCTGTCGTTTCTCGATTGGATGGCCACCCGCTGGCAACTCGATCTGACCCGGACCCACGTCGCGGGCAGCTCGATGGGCGGTTCGGGTGCGCCGATGTTCGCGATCCGGCATCCGGAACGGATCGCCTGGGCGGCCAGTTGGGTCGGCGTCCACGTGCCGCTGCAGTCGCCGACCTTTCGCAGCTCCTACGCCAACGTGTACGGCCAGCCGGATTGGCACATCAAGTTCGAGGACGGCACGCCGGCTTGGGACTACTTTGACGATACTTGGTATCTGCGGAAATACCCGCAAGCCGAAATCGGCTTGATCGCCTTTTCCAACGGCAAGAACGACGACGGCATCGGCTGGCGGCAGGCCGTCGAGTTTCATCGGGCTTTGCAGGAGACGCGCCGGCCGCATGTTTTCGTCTGGGGCCAGCAAGGCCACGGCCAGCGGGCCGTCCTGCCGATCTCGCTGTCCGACCGGTTCCTGTCGCTGGACTTGCGAAACGATCAGAGCCAGCCCGCGTTCACACGCTGCAGCCTGGACGATGATCCGGGGGACGGCGAGCCGGCCAGTGGTGCGTCGCAGGGCCAGAGCAACCAGTACCTGTTCTGGGCGACGGACGACGTCGTCGATACGCCGGAGCGTTGGGAAATGACCGTGGGGTTGATCGATCGCGCCCCGCAGGACGTCTGTACGGTCGACATCACCCCGCGGCGCGTCCAGCAGTTCAAGCCGGCGCCGGGCACGCAGGTCCAGTGGACCAACCGCTCGTCGGCGGACCGTACCGCGGCGACCAGCGGAACCGCGACGGTCGACTCGCTGGGCCTGGTCACGCTGCCCGGCGTGAAAGTCGGCAAAGGCAAACAACGGATCACGGTTTCACAGCACAAAGGACTCTCTCCATGATGCATGCATTCCTGTTCGCCATGTTGGCCGCCGGGGAACCGCAGACCGTGCTGGTGGAAGCCGAGCGGTTTGCCGAGTTCGGCGGCTGGGTTCACGATTCCCAGTTCATGGATCAGATGGGGTCGCCATTCCTGTTGGCGCACGGATTGGGCGTCCCGGTCCAGGATGCGACGACGACCGTCGAGTTCCCGGCTGCGGGCACGTACCGACTGTGGGTCCGCACGCGGGATTGGGTGGCGACCTGGAATGCGCCCGGCACGCCGGGACGATTCCAGGTGGTTGTGGACGGCCAGCCTGTCCCGACGGTCTTCGGCACGGAAGGGGCCGACTGGCACTGGCAGGACGGCGGGCAAGTCGAGATCACCCAAGGCCCGGTGCGGCTCGCGCTGCACGATTTGACAGGGTTCGAAGGCCGTTGCGATGCCCTGCTGTTCACGACCGATCCGCAACTGGCGCCGCCCAACACCGAGCCCCAATTGGCTGCCTTCCGCCGGGAATTGCTGGGGCTGCCGGAGGTCCCGGAAGCGGTTGGCGAGTTCGACCTGGTGGTTGTTGGCGGCGGAATCGCCGGCACGTGCGCCGCGGTCTCGGCCGCCCGGCTGGGGCTGCAAGTCGCCCTGGTCCAGGACCGCCCGGTGCTGGGGGGCAACAACAGTTCCGAAGTCCGCGTCTGGCTCCAAGGAGCCCGCAACGTCGCTCCCTATTCTCGCGTCGGCGACATCGTCGCGGAATTGGAGCAACGCCGCTCGGCGCATTATGGGCCGGATAACAAGGCGGAACTGTACGAGGACGAAAAGAAGCTGGACTTGGTGCGGACCGAACCGAACATCCGCCTGATGCTGAACTGCCGCGTGAATGCGGTCGAAGTCCGCGACGGGCGGATCCAGGCGGCGGTCGCCGAGGAGACGCGCACAGCCCAACGATTCCGGCTGGCGGGCCGCTGGTTCGCCGACTGCACCGGCGATGCGGCGCTGGGCTTCCTAGCTGGAGCGGACCACGAAATGACCGTGCCGGGCCACATGGGCCCGTGCAATTTGTGGAACGTGAGCGAGACCGACCAGCCGACGCCGTTCCCCCGCTGCCCCTGGGCCCTGGACTTGACCGACAAGCCTTTTCCAGGGCGCAACAAGGACCTGCAAGGGATCCTGCAACTGGGCGGCTGGTATTGGGAGAGCGGTTTCGATCACGATCCGATCGCCAAGGCCGAATACATCCGCGACTGGAATTTCCGCGCGATGTACGGGGCGTGGGATGCGCTCAAGAACGTCGACGGCGCGTACCCGAATCACCAGCTGAACTGGGCGGCCCACGTGGCGGGCAAGCGCGAGTCGCGGCGGCTGCTGGGCGATGTCGTGCTGACGAAAGAGGACTTACTGGCCAGTCACAAGTTCCCGGACGGCTGCGTCCCGACCGGCTGGCCGATCGACCTGCACCTGGCAGACCCCAAATACGACCGGGGCTTCGAGGGTGACGGGTTCATTTCCAAAGCGTACTATACGCAATACCCGCGGCCGTATTGGATCCCCTATCGCTGCCTGTACTCGCGGAACATCGCCAACCTGTTCATGGCCGGCCGCGACATCAGCGTCACCCACGACGCGTTGGGCGCGACGCGCGTGATGCGCACCGGCGGTTGCATGGGCGAAATCGTCGGCATGGCCGCGGCGCTGTGCAAGCAGCACGGCCTCGACCCGCGCGGTGTGTATCCGGATCGCCTGGCGGATCTCCAGGCGTTGATGACCACGGGCGTCGGGCGCCCGGTCGCCTTGCCCAAGTTGGAGAATCTCGGCCGGAACCTGGCCCCCGCCGCGGTCCTCTTGACCTCGGGCGACAAGGACGCCGCCGGCTCGCCGCCGGCGCTGATCACCGACGGCTTGGCCGACTTGCGGCGAAACGAGCAGCGCTGGCTGAGCCATGCCCAGACGCCGAACTGGGTCGAATTCCGTTGGGACCAGCCGCAGCGGCTCGCGGCAGCGCGGATCATCTCCGGCTATGACGAAGGTGGCCAGGCCGTCGAGCCGATCGAGTCGTTTGTGCTGCAGACGTACGAGGGCGACGACTGGAAGGACGTGCCCGGCACCGCTATCGCTGGGAACCGTGAGGTGGTTTGGCAAGCTCGCTTCGAGCCGCTCACGACCAACCGCCTGAGACTGCTGGTGCGGGCGACCAAGATCGACGTCAGCCGCATCTGGGAAATCGAGTTGTACGAACCGCTCGGCGGGCAGCACTGAGACGCTCAGCGTGCCCTCAAGTGTCGATTCTCGCATCGGGTGCCTGGGGTCGAGCCACGAGGGACGAGTGGCGAGCCCCCAGTTTTCGGACGCTGGGGGCTCGCTGCACTCGACCCCAGCCACGCCGGATTCAGCCGACGGCGAATCGCAAGCCAGAGAAACGCCCCGCCGCAGGTCAGCCAGGCACAAAGGCTGACCACGGCGCCTGCGTAGAACGACGCCGGCCGGTACACGAACTCGACGCGATGCGTTCCGGCGGGCAAAGCCACCCCCCGCATGATCCGGTTGGTGCGCAGGATGGGGACTTGCTCGCGGCGGCCGTCCGCGGAAGCGACCTCGGCGGTCCAGCCGGGATAGAACAGATCGCTGAGCACCAGCAGGCCGGGCTGCTGCAACTGGGCCTGAACGACCACGCGTTGCGGATCCGCAACCGCAATCCGGCATTGCTCGCCCGCCAGAACCGCCGACGCGGCGGGCAACGTCGCCAGGAACGGCTTCGCCTCTGCTTCGACCACGGCCGTCTCGCGCAGGTCGTACGGAGCGTCGCCGGGGAAGAACACTTGTTGAGTCCGCCGCGCGACTTGGTCAGGGCCGGCATGCCGAAGCGGCGGGACCGTCACGACCTGGTGTACGATCCAAGCCCGCGGATAGGCCTGCGGGTGGCGCCACAGCGCCGCGTCGGGCACTGGCAGTTCGCCCGCCGCCAGCGGGATCCGTTCGGCCTGCGGCCAGCGCACGTTGTCCGGGAAGATCGAGTAGCGAACGCCCAGGGCGTCCATCAGCAGGGGGCTGGGTTCCCGGACCCCGTCCGGACGCCGCCAGCCGTAGCGGCGCGCGGCGCCGAGGACCGCCAGGTAATCGTAAGCGGCCGAACTGCCGTAGGCTTCGACGACCGCCAAGCCGTTTTCCAGGTGGTATTTCGGGTACAGTGTTTGCCGGTCCCAGCGAAAGCTCTCGCGGTGGCGATCCAGCGACGACCGCCGCGGCCAATCCTCGGGATACCAATCGCGGCGCGACGCGCGGAAGACGCGAAACGGCTGGCCGTCTCCGGCCCGCGATTCGCGGTCGGCAATCGCGGCCGCCACGCGGGAGGGCTCCTGCCAGTCGCCGGCGGGAGCCGTCAGGACCATCCAGCCATTGGACATGCTGAGGTCGGCTGCCGTCAGCAGCAACAAGGCGGGAGCCAGCCAGGCCGGCGCTCGGCGGCCGGCTTCGCCCAACAGCCACCAGACCAGGCCGCCCAACAGTACCGCGTGCAGCAACGACGCGCGCAGACCGACCAGCGCCCCGAAAGCGTCGAACGGCCCGTACAGCGAGTCGGGCGGCAAGCTTCCGGTCCAGCCGCTCCACAGGGGCGTGATCGCCAGGCTGGCCAGATACGCGGCCGCGCTCAGCACCACGAACCCCAACGTCCCGCGGCGCAGGCCCGTGGGTTCGCGCTCCCGGAGCCGGTCCAGTCCGCAGGCGGCCAATTGGCTGAGGGCCAAGGCGGCGATCACCGTCAACTTGGCGGGATAGCGGAAGTACGCGTAGCCGGGCAAGCCCACGACCAGCAGCCAGTACAAGCCGCCCACCGGCCAGCCGACGAGCAGGTCGTCGGGCGGAGCGCCGAGCACGCCGCCGCGAAACTCGTGCAGCAGCCAGCCGAGACCGTACCCGCCCAGACTGGCCAACGTCGCCAGCAGACTGGCCCACGACAACCAGCGGACCGCTAGCGGACCGCCGCGGACGCGCCATACGCTCAACGCCAACAGCAGCGGCACCAGCCCCAGATACAGCGACGGCGTCCAGACGCGGCCCTCGGCGGGGATTGCGCTGGCCCAGCGACGGTGCACGGGGAACATCTGCCCGGAGAAATTCGGCCAGACGTACTCCGGCAGTCGCCAGGGCCCAACACTGAACTGATAGATGTGGTCGTGGTGCATCCCCAGTTCCGGCACGCCGAACAGGCCCCGGGCCACCGAGCTGCGGTCGCCTTCGAACGCGTCCCGCGCCAGATAACTCGGGATCTCGTAGACCGAGCGTGGGCTTCGAAACGCAGCCCGCTCCGAGTGCCGCGACCACTCGGAACTGGGCAGCACCTGGATGGCCGAGAGGGCGAAAGCGGAAATGGCCGCCAGACTCAACAGGACCAGCCGCGGCACGCCGCGCGTTTCCTGACGGTCGCCGGATTCCGCGCTGGCCCGCTGCCTGTCCGACGGGGATACCGTGGCCGTCGCCCCGCGGCGCGCGCGGCGATCGCTCCGCCACAGCAGCCAGGCATAGCCGGCGGCCAGCAAGCCCGCGTGATAGGCCATCTGCGGATCGCCCCCCAGGACCATCACAGCGAGTACCGCCCCCAGCAGCAGCGCCGCCCGCAGGCTGCGCGCGACCAGCATGCGCTCGGCCGCGGCCAGGGCCAGCGGCAGCCAGGCGGCGCCGACCAGGTACACGACGTTGCAGTATTGAAACAGCACGCTGCCGCCAAAGGCATAAGCGACGGCCGCGAGACCGGCGGCGTAGCGGGAAGCGGACCAGCGGCGCGCCAACCGAAAAGCGGCGGCCGCGGCCAACAGCACGTGCAGCATCGTGTATAGCTTGAAATTCCAAGCGTATCCCCAGGGCAGAGCAAACACCAGCTTGCCGGGATAGAAGACGCTGGACGTCCCGTCGGCCAGGACCGGCAGGCCGCAATTCTCCTGCGGATTCCACAACGGAATCGACCCCGCCGCCCACTGGCGATTCACCCAAGCGAACAGCGGATAGTAGAAATGCGCGGCGTCGCGAAACGCAAATCCGCGGTCGGACCAGAGGACCGAGCCGAAACACCAGACGAACGGGCCGAGAATGGCCGCGGCCAAGATCGCCCGCGTCAACCAAGACGGCCGCAACAGCCAACTTGGCGGCAGACGGCGTCCGGGCGATGCGGCAGGAGAGGACCCAAATCCGTGGTTATCAACGCAATCTCCCACCGGCATTGTTCTTCCCATTCACAACCACAGATTTATGACCAGCCTCTTCCGCTCGCCACATGATAGCGTGTCCTGCAGCGCAACGTGAGGGCTCAGCGTGTGCCATAAACGCTCCTTGTCGCTGAGGGCAAATTGGCTTGGGCGTTGCGCATCTCGGCCACGGGGACCGCGCCACCGGCACGGAGCCGAATGGGGACCGTGGAAACGTGCAACTTCGAAGACTGCGGTCGGCCCGGCCACCGACGTCGACACCGGCTAATTGTCCACGACTGCCGCAGGCCGGACCTTGTCGCCAAATTGCCGCCCGGTTGAATGCCGAACTTGTCCAGTGGCCAAGTCACGGACTGCTATCAGAACCGGTAGCCGCCACCGAGGCCGCTAAAGAAGTCGTCGGAATCGGGCGTCAGGCCGACACCGGCGCGCACGTCAAGCACGAGATTCCGGGTCGCATAGTAATCGAACCCCACGTTGAAATAGCACTCGGCGTAGTCGTCTTCCAGGCCGTGAGAGAAAATGCCGTAGAATTCACTGTACATCGTCGTCCGCTCGGTCAGTTCCGCGCCGAGGGCGACGGACTGAGTCCAGGCGATGAAATGGTCGCTCGCCGGTTCCTCG
>CAIYOB010000987.1 GCA_903927685.1 uncultured Planctomycetaceae bacterium | reverse complement strand
TGGTTCCTCATGCATGGGGGGGCGTCGCAAGCGTCTGAGCTTGGGCTTCAATTCAGAGCGGACGGCAAACGCCTGGTCGTCGTCGGCCCAGGTACATCCGCGAAAGCCGAAACGCCGCCCGCGGTGGCCGAGCTGGAACGGGACCAGTCGCGGGGGCGCGTGCTCGAACTGTGGGACGTCGAGGCCGCGAAGTTGCTGGTGTCGACCGCGGACGTGAAAGGCAGCGTCTCCAGGGCTCGAATCAGCCCAGCGACCGGATCCCTACTCATCGCCTACCAGGGTTCCGCCTCCTATCAAAACTACGTCCGTGCCGAGCTCCGCGATCTCGATACTGGCAACGTTGTCGCCGAATTCCACCCCTATTGCGAGCTGAGCCCGGATGGAAAGTACCTGCTGGAACACGGCGCCAAGTTCCGGGTGATCGACCTCACCCGGCGGGAGGAGAGCCTGTCCCTGGAGGGGCAGCCGTGGTGGAGCGGATACCAGGGTGGTCCCTTCACTCCGGACGGCAAGAAGCTCCTGGTGCGGCCGTCCGCCGGGAGCCAGCTCCAGGTCTGGCATCTCGACCAGAAACGGATGGTCGTGCTCCCCGTGGGCAAAGCCTCCCCGCCTGCCGATGTCCGCAGTCCCTTCGCGGCGGTCAGTCCGGACTCGGCCCGCCTCGCCACCTTCGAAGCGGGCCAGGACTCCGGGATCAAGGTCTGGGACCTCGATACCGGCCGGCTGCTCCAGACTCTTGATTTGCGGATTCCGCAAGTCGGCGCACCGCCCGCCACGCCGGGAACGTTGGTGGTGCAGGGCTTCGCCTGGAGCCCGGACGGCCGAGTCCTGGGGGTCGTCGTGTTCGGCCAGATGCGGCTCATTGATGTAACGCAGGCCAAAGTGCAGACGGTGTTGCCCAGGCCGGGCCACCATCAGCCCGCGGCCCCTGAGGCTGCAGAGGCGGCGGCTCAGCCCATCACCGCCTGGAACCTAGCCCTCAGTCCGGATGGCCGGCTGCTCGCCTCGGCCGGGCAGGATCAGACCGTTGGGCTGTGGGATGCCCAGACGGGCCGGTACGCGGGCTTGATCGAGGGTCTTACCATGCCTGTCCGGCAGGTGGCCTTTCACCCAGCCGGAGATCGCCTCCTGGCCCGCACCGCCGATGGCCCGGTCACGCTCTGGAAACTCGCCCCGCCGCAACTCCAACCTAATGCGGTAGTCCACGCAACCCTGCTCTGGAAAGCTCCCGTGGCCGCGGGAGCCGGGTTGGCCCTGAGCGCGGACGGTGAACTCATCGCGGCCGGGACCAAGACCGGGGTGATCCTGTTGCGGACTCCGGACGGCAGCGTGGTGCGAACCCTCGCGTCCCCCAGTCCGGTCAGGGCGGTGGACTTGCGGCCTGACGGCCAGGTCGTGGCGGCGGGGTGCGTCGACGGCCAGGTGCGGCTGTGGCAGGTGGGCACGGGCGCGGCGGCGGGCGATTGGGACGCCGGGCAAGGCGAGCTGGCGGCACTGGTTTTCGCCGGGACAGGAGATCTGGTCGTGACCGCCGCCACAGACCTCCGCGTCTGGCAGCCTTTGCAGCCCCGGCCACTCCTCACGCTCAAGCGACACACCCGAGCCGTCCGGAACTTGGCCATGAGTCGCGATGGCCGCCTGTTGGCCTCGGCCGGTGAAGATCAGTCGGTGGTCGTGTGGGAACTCGGAGCCTATGGCACCGCGCTCGAAAAGTTGGGCCTCGCTTGGACCGCTGCTGACATCCCGGGTTCATCCCCGTCGCCCGCCGGGCAACGACAAACCGCCGCAGCACCGCGGCCATCACCGCCCCCCGCGGAGGTTTCGGAATCGAACGCGGCAAACGCCGGTAGTCGCGCGCCGCAGGGACCTCGGAACCCCACGCAGACCGCCCCCGAGCAACCTCCCCCGAGTCCACTGCCCACCCCACCATCGGCGCCAGTCAAACCGGCCCCGCCTGACCCTGCCACCGTCCCGCGAGGCACGGAGCCGGTGTCGGCCATAGCCCCGGTTGATGCCGATCAGCTCGTAGTCGAGCAGGTGCCCGGCAAGGGAGACTTCGGCCTACCGCTGATGTTGGAGCGGCTCGCGGACATGAACGCCAAGCTCGGCCCCGACCATCCCCAAGTACTCACGCTGTTGGACCGTGTTTCCTGAGGGCGAATGGGGTGGGGCTTAACAACCGAGTTCCTTTGTGGAGAGTCTACTAGTGAATAAGTCTGCCAACCGCTCTTTCTCGTTCCCCGTGTTCAGACCGGCTTCGGCCGCGAAGAGGATCCGTTTCCTCGGCTTCCTCGCGGGACTGATCTTGATGCTCGCTTGGGCGGCGGAACTGCTCCGGGCCGAGAGCTGGACGGATGCCGCGGGCAAGTTCACGTTTGAGGCAGATTTCGTTGGCGTGCACGCCGGCGAAGTCCATTTGAAGAGGAAGGCCGACGGCGTCACGATCAAGGTGCCGTTCCAGGAACTCAGCGCTGAGAGTCAGCAATTGGCGAAGTCGTTGCAGGGGGCGCCGACTCGACCGCCGACAGCGCCCACCTCGCAGCCGTCGGCTACGGCAGGAACCGGCCATCCGCCAGCGAAACCGGTGATTGATCCCGCGGCGCTACTGATGCCGATCGCCGACTTCCTGGACGCCAGCACGGTGGCGGTGGGCCACGTGGATCTGACCAAGATCAACCTCGACGCAGCACTGGAATTGTTCCATGCTTGCGCGCCCGCGGCGCCGGGGGATGACGCGGGCGTGGCGGTCGTATTGGAAGGGGTCGGTGAACTCCAGCGGCAACTTATCCAGGCAGGTGTCCCCGATGTGTACGTCGTAGCCAGGATGGATCTCGCCTCTGCGCGGAGCCCGGCCTCGATCTTGCTGGCGGCGCCCGTGTCGGCGGGTAAGGATCCGCAAGCCGTCCTGGAAATGCTGTCCGCCGTCTCGCCTGTTCCGTGGACGGTGAAAGGCAACCGCGTGTTGCTGGCTTTCGCGGGGGAACGCGAAGCGTGGCAACGGATTCAGCCGCGACCGCGGCAGGATTTCCTGGCGCCGTTGCAGGCGGCCGAGGACACGGCTTTGCAGTTGGCCGTCATTCCCAATGCAGACGTACGCCGGATCCCGCTGGCGGTCGCTGCCTCCGCAGGGCCCAACACCGCCCAGGAGTCCGTCACCGGCCTTGTGACGGCGCAGCAGAAGGGCCAGTGGGCCGTCCTGACCGCAACTGCTCCACCGCAGCCGGCGGTGGCCTTGATCCTGCAAATGGAAGACGCCACTGCGGCCGGTACGATTCAGGGCTGCGTCACCAAGTCGCTCGACTTGGTACGCCGGGATCGGCAATTGCGGCGAGATATCTCGCAACTGGATGAGCTGGCCAAGCTACTCACGCCCACGCTCCGTGACCGGCAACTGCGAATCGTTCTAACAGGCGACAACGGCGGGGTGAAAACCATGCTGACCGCGGTGGCCCAGGCCGCCAGCCCCACGGCTCGAGCGAATCAGGACGAACTAGCCCGCAATCAGCTGATTGAAATCGGCCTCGGGCTGCAGAACTTCCACGACACCTACTTGAAGTTCCCGGCCCAGGCCAGCCCGTCGCGCGACGGCAAGCCCCTGCTCAGTTGGCGCGTTGCCATTCTGCCGTTCCTGGGGGCAGGCGAACTGTACAAGCAATTCCGTCTCGACGAACCGTGGGACAGCGAGCACAACCAACAGCTAATTGCCCGGATGCCCGCCGTCTTCGCCTCGCCTGACCTGCCGGCTGAGTTGCGTGCCAAGGGGATGACTACGTACGCCGCCCCCGTCGGACCGGGCACCGTCTTTGGCGGCACCGAGGGGACGAAGTTCTACAGCATCACCGATGGGACCTCCACCACCGTCGCCGTGGTCGAGGCCGCGCCCGCCAAGGCCGTGGTCTGGACGAAACCCGACGACCTGGCCATCGATCCGAAAGATGCACGCACGGGTCTGACCGGCCAGGCCGGCGGAGGCTTCAACGTCCTGATGGTCGATGGAGCCGTGCATCGTCTGCCGGACTCCATCGACCCGCAGGAGCTCGGTTGGCTCTTCCAGCGAAACGACGGCCGCAGCGTCGCTCCCCCCATCGATGAACTGGACCTGAACATCGAAGGCGCGGCCAAGGAAATGCTGGATGTGCTCTGGGGATGGGCCAATTGGCGGTGCGCGGAGCTACGCAGGGACGCGAAGAAGCTGGCTCGGCAGACAGCCGCGCACAACAAAGCCGCGGGAGTGAAAACCGAACCGCCAAAATACCGAACGGCTGACGAAGCCGCCAAGGCGTTTGTCACGGCCACGACCGAGAAGGATTGGCGGGCCTGTTATCGGTGCCTTGCGCCAGAGGCGCAAGACCTGTATGTTGCGCACCTGATCACGATATGCCGATTCGCGGCGCGCGGGGAGCGCGAGGAGAAGCTCAACGAGCTTCTCAAGAGACACGCTTTCGACCCGGCGAAAGCCAGCGCGGGCGCGAATGTCGTGAAAACGGCCGCTGAGAAGGAGAAGAAAATCCCCAACTGGCGACTTGTCGTCACAGCCTATGTGCAGTCGGTTAAGGACAAGGAGGCTTTTGCTGAGGCCATCCTGGACTGGGCCGAAGAGAATTATGGGAGCGAGTCCGGACAGGAAGTATTGTCCGTCAAAATCGAGGAACTAGCAACGGATGGAGACTCGGCGATCGGTTACTTGGTTGCTGGTTCCGGTCCTGGATGGGGAATACGGTTTCGGAGGATTGACGGCGCATGGCTTGTGACCTTTGCTGACGAGGCCTTTGAGCCGGCCGCTTGGAACGACCTGTTTCTGTTCGATTATCTCGACACGATTCATGGCTGGCGATTCTGACGTCGCCGCGGCGATAAGCGACAGACGCAGTCCTTCGCGTGCTGGTTCCCTGTTCGTCATGCAGACTTGTTCCGGTCTTTCACGTAGCCCGTCAAGGTTCGTATCCTGGTTGCTGGTTGAGTTTTCAGAGAGTGGATGGCAGCTGGTTCATCGCGATGGAGGAGTCAGAGTTCGAACCGGGCGGCTGGAACAACGTATTCTCGCTCGACTACTTGGATCGCATTCACGGTTGGCGTCGGTGACACCCTCGCAGCAAGAAACCGCCGACTGCTAGGGAATGGGCCTTTGCTTTATTCACCAAACGAAAAGGACCTGGATTATGGCAAACCGATTAACCCAGACGGGCGTTCTAGTGAGCGTCCTGCTCCTGGGCTGCGCAGGGTGTGGACGGATCGCCGCCAATAATGCGATCGCGGAGATTGAGATGCAGGACGGAGAATTCTTCTTCGACGGGGAGAGCCCCGGCCAGCCGGTCGTCTGGGTGCAGTATAGGGGACCGCGTGTGACGGACGCCGGGCTGGCGCACCTGAAAGGCTTGCCGCAACTCCAGACGCTGGACCTGGGGTTGCACGCCCAGGTGACGGACGCCGGCCTGAAGCACCTGAAAGGCTTGACGCGACTCCAGACGCTGAAACTGGATTTCTGCCCCCA
>CAIYOB010000986.1 GCA_903927685.1 uncultured Planctomycetaceae bacterium | reverse complement strand
TTCATCTGCAGGTTGATGTTGAGGTGGTAATCCGCCTCCCACGGCGCCCAGAGACGCTCGCTCCAAATCCCCTGCAAATTGGCCGGCAGGCGCGCGGGCCGGCGCGAGCTGCTCATGAGCAGGTAACGGCCAAACTGGAAATAGAGCGCCACCAACCCGGGATCATCGCCACCCTTGCTGACCGCCGCCAGTCGGGCATCGGTCGGCAACCTGGCCAGCGCGGCGTCCGTGGCTTCGAGTTGCAGTGAGACGCGATTGAACATGGCGCCGTGTTCGGCCAGGTGGGTCTGGAGCAACTCTGGCCACGACTTCTTCGCCGCGCGCGCCAAAATGCCAGCGCTGGTTTGTGCCGGATCAATCGCGCGATCGAAGTTGAGTGTGGCCAGATTGTAGTCGGTGGCGGCCGTGAACAGGATCACCGCCTCGCCGGCGTCTTCGATGCGCAACTGGCTGCCCTCCGCACTCACCCTGCCTCGATCCACGCGCGCCAGCAGGCGACCGGCGAATTTCATGTGCGCGCCGCCGGGGCCGGAACCGCCCGGATTGTCTTCGTAGCCGCCGTCTTTCTCCTCCACGTCCACAATTTGCCCGTCGAGGTGGAGTTGCCCATCGGGTGTGGCGGCGACCGTGGCGTTCCGCTGACGCGTCAGACTCACCGCAAAGGCCAGCGTGCCGGGTCTGTCTGTTTTCACGCGCACCGCCAGCACGTTGTCGGGCGCGGAGATGAACGTTTCGCGCGTCCGCGTGGCGTCGCCCTGGCGGAAGGTCACACGGGCGATGCCGTCGGCGAGGATGAGTTCGCGCCGGTAGCCAGTCACGTTTTCCACCGCCCCGAAATCGAGCCACAAGTCGGCGAGTGGCTCGTAGGAGCGGAACGAAGTCGGCGTCGCCGTCAGATGGGCGACCCCATAGGCCTGCGCCTCGGCGTTCTTTCCGGCGAATAGAAGGCGGCGGACTTCGGCCAGGTGCTTGGGAAAATCCGGCGGCCACGCCTCGACAGGACAGCCGGCCCACAAGCTCTCCTCGTTGAGCTGCAAGCGTTCCTTGCCGGGAGTCCCGAAGACCATCGCGCCGAGCCGGCCGTTGCCGAGGGGCAAGGCTTCGTTCCAGTTCGTGGCCGGCTGGCGATACCACAGACACAACGCGGCTTCCGGAGCTGCGACGTCAGCGGCGGATTCAGCCAGTTGCGCTGGCGCGGACAACTCGGCGGCGGGAAGCGATGCGCATGTCGCCAGCAGCAGGACGGCGAGTAGAAACCGGGCGGGTTTGGATTTCATGGGAACGTCGGGATCGGGAGTTTCAGGATCGTGTGGGGATGACTCACTCGGAAATTGCTTTTGACGGTTGGCGCGAGTGAGGGGCTGAAGTGTGCGCGTCGTTTGCATCGGGGATCATCTTGATCTCGAGTTCCTTGGACATGATGGCGTGGATGATCGCGGGATCCATGACCATATCCATGAAAAACTGCTCATACCCCCGCATCCACATGGCATGCTCCCACATGCCCGCATGCATCCGCTCGACGACCACGCCGCGGCGCTCCTGTTCGACCACTTGATTGACGCGCTGCTCGAAGCCTTCGAAGCGGGCCGGATCGAGCGCGTCGGGCCAGGGGTAGCGCTCGATATCGGCCACGGTCCGGCAGTCCGCCAGGGGGCTGAGGTAGAGGTCATAGTAATGCCCCCCGTGCCTGGGCATTTGCCAGCCTATTCCGAACTCGTCGATCAAGCGGTCGTGATCGCCGACCCAGCCGAGGTCCCGGGCCAGCCCGGTCCGGCCCGGAGCGTTCGGTCGAACGCTTCGCACATCCACCCTGAGGCGATCGCGCACGTCGTCCCCGGTCTCGGCCAACTGCGTGACCCGATCCAGGACTTGGGCTTCGCCGGGCAGGCCGAGCACTTGGCGCAGCGCTGTCAGCGCGCGGACATTGATGCCGGTGACCATCGAGCCCCCGAGGTCGAACGGAACACGATCCGGTTCCCGATGATGCAAAGCCGTGACCAGGCGCCGGTAGCTCGTCCATTCCGTGGCCCCGGGGACCCGCCTAAGGATCCCATCAGTCGTCATTCGTGACCTTCCTTCCTATCGAGCGACGAACGCTCGCAGACACGCCGTACGGATGGCGATGTCCTCTCAGTAGATGGCATATTTCACCCCTTGGAAAGATTGTTGCCTGACCCAGATGATCATCGTTTCCGTGCCGTCGGTGTCTCGGATGATCCCCTGCCTGAAATCAGGGCTTGGAACCCGGGCCTGGCCGTCGATTTTCAAGCGGGCGGTAGAAGGTCCGCCCCAACCTCGGATAACGAAGCAAGGATTTGAGATAGGATTCTTTTCGGAGCCATTCAGCCCGAAAGACAGCCTCTCCGACTTCCGGGTCATCACGTAAGCCTTCTGCCTCTGGTCATAGCCGGTGCTTTGACAGCCGTTCAGGTCCACGATCGCCGGGGCGGAATTCCAGGAGCGGTTCAGCACCTTGAGGTCGGCGGCCGGGAGATCCGTCAGCCCGTAGATGTTGTAGGCCTCCATCCGGCCGTCTTTCAGAAGATGCCGCCGTCCGTTCAGAGTGCCCAGGCAGGAACTGCTGGTCCGATCCCTCCCGGTCGCCACGGTGCCGTCGCTCGGCAGCAGGCCGACGGGATAATGGCTCCAGGCGTTGTAGCGCGAGAATCCGGGCGCGAGCTGCATCGATTTCCACTGGCTATACGGGACCCAGGACGAACCGGTTTGGGCGATATTGAAATGTTTGTACTTGGACCTGAGATTCAAATAGACGAGGTTCTTCTCGCCGGAAATCGGCTCGCCTTTCCGGAGCGCCCGGCTCCAGGAATAGTCCCACTGCTCGGTCTGCCCGTCCATGTTGGCGATCGTGATTGACTCGGGGACGACGTTGTCCTCGGGCCGGGTCCCAGGCTGATTGAGCAGTTCGTTCTGCTGGGACTGCGTCTCGGGGTATTCGGCCATCCGTCCGCTCACTTGATAAGA
>CAIYOB010000985.1 GCA_903927685.1 uncultured Planctomycetaceae bacterium | reverse complement strand
TCCGGGTCACGCGGCGGCGTTCACGCTGCACGGCGACGGCTCGTTCGCTTACACGCCGGCCGCGGACTACAACGGCCTGGACAGTTTCACGTACCGGGCCGTGGACAGCCTGGGCGGTGCGTCGGCGGCGGCCATGGTCACCTTGACGGTGGCCTCGGTGAACGACCCGCCGGTGGCGGCGGCGGATGGTCCGTACGTGCTCGAAGCGGGAACCGCGCTGATGCTCGACGGGACTGGCTCGTCGGATCCGGACGCCAGCAGCGGCGATGCGATCGTCGTCTACGAATGGGATCTGGACCAGGACGGGGAATTCGACGATGCCGTCGGGGCGAGGCCGACGATTCCCTGGGCGAAGCTGGCCGGCCTGGGCGTGGCGTATCCGGCCGATCCGGCCACCGGATTGCCAACCAACACGATTCGCCTGCGCGTCCGGGATAGCTTCGGTGCGAGCGGCACTGCTTCGACAACTCTGAGCATCTACAACAACCGTCCGTATGCGGTCCTGTCGGCCGGCCCGAACCCCTGTGCCTGCGGGCAAACGGTGGCCTTCGACGGCAGCGGCTCGTGGCATGGCTGGCCGGGCCGCGAGATCATCCGTTATGCATGGGACTTCGGCGACGGCAGCTCGTATGTCGAGACGGTAGGGGAAGCTCCGGACGGAGCCTTTGACGGCGTGGCCACGCACTCCTACTCGGCGTTTGGCACGTACTCTGCCGTGCTCACGGTGACCGATGATAACGCGCCGGCCAGGACCGACACGACCGGGACGTCGGTCAGCGTTCGCCTCGGCAATCGGGCGCCGATGGCCGATGCCGGCGGGCCGTACGGGGCGGTCTTGGGGGAGGGACTCGCGCTGGACGGCAGCGGCTCATCCGATCCCGATATCGGCTGCGGGGATGGGATCGTCTCGTACCATTGGGACATCGCCGGCGGCTTCTTGACGAAGTCGGGCTCCCATCCGGCGCTGTCTCCGGCGGAACTGCAGACGCTCGGGATCGGGACGTTTGACGTGGTCGTGACCGTCGAGGACTCCTTGGGCGCCACGGATTCGGATGCGGCGCAACTGACCATCACCGACGAGCTGAAGTTATCGAACGTGATGATCACCTCGCCCGTGGACGAGGGCAGCCAAGCGATCCTGAGCGGGACGATTCTCAATCCGCCGGAAGGGCATACCTTGACGCTGCAGGTGGACTGGGGCGACGGTTCCGCGGTCGAGACATTCTCGTATGCCGCGGAGACGACGGGCTTCCAGGAAACACACATCTACCGGGATGACGCTCCCAGCGGTACCGCGTCGGATGATTACGAAGTCTCCTTGACGCTGACCGACGCCACGGATCTGATTCTCGGCCAACCGCTGCCCCGCTACTCATTCACGGAGATCGCCCGTGCAGACGGTGCCGGGCTTTCGCCGTTCGAGCAGTTTCCGACCAGCGGTCCGCCGTCGATTAATAACTGGGGATCCGTGGTGTTCGAGGCGATGCGCGACGGCGCCGGCTTGATGGGCATTTATACGGGCGAGGGCGGACCGACGACGAGGATCGCAGAAACCGGAGATGCGGTGGTGACGGGCAGTTTGCAACTCCCAGCGCAGGACGCACCGACGATTAGCGACGCGGGTGTGGTGGTCTTCGCGGCTAACGCTGATCCGGGGGGCGGGCAGAGTTGGCGGCCGAGCGTCTGGAGCAGCAACGGCGGCCCGATCGCAGCCTATGCCGTGTCGTCCGCCGATCCCTGGAGCGGGACGTTTTCATCCGGCTGGGTCGCCGGGACCGGGACGGCGGTCATTGTCTTCGGCGTGGCCGCGGGAGAAGACCTGTATCTCAGTGATGGCGCTCCGCCGAGTCTGTTGTACGACACCAGTACGATCGTCGATCCGGATATCGGGGCGATCTTCGAAGCCGATATCAACGACCACGGGATGGTCGCCGCGGCGGCCGGTCCTGACACGGGCGTCTATTGGTACATTCTGCGAGGCGACGGGGGACCGCTGACGGTGATCGCCCAAGCCTACGACGATCCTGTCCGTCGGGTGCAACACGTCTCGATCAACAGCAGCGGGGTGGTTGCGTTTTACGGAGAGGACTCGACCGGCTCCTACTGGAGTATTTTCACCGGCGCCGGCGGAGCGTTGACCGAGGTCGTCAACACGCAGTCCGGATCCAGCCCGTTCAGCGAGTTCGCCAGCTATGGGGCGGCGATCAACGACGCGGGGACGGTGGCGTTTCAGGCTCGGCGATGGGGCACCTTTGACGTGGGGATTTTCACCGGGCCGGACCCGGTCGCCGACCGAGTCATTCTGCAAGGGGATCCCTTGCTCGGATCGACCGTCTCGTCCCT
>CAIYOB010000984.1 GCA_903927685.1 uncultured Planctomycetaceae bacterium | reverse complement strand
GAAAGCACCGAGTTTGCCCGCGAGATCGTGGTGGCCCAGGACACCGCGCTGCTGGTCGCGGACCACGAGAAGTCGACTCTGCCGAACTTCCGCCGCGTGGGCACTTACACTTGGGCAAATACCAACGCCTCGAATCGCGACTGGGGCTGGCCGGGCACGCCCCGCAGCATCGTGGCCTGCGATGCGGTTTCCGGCAAGCTCCGTTGGCGGTTCGAATCGCCCGTGGCGCCGTGCTCGCTGGCGGCCACCGCGGAAGCGATCGTGTTCCACGATGGCCAGAAGCTTGTCTGTCTGGACCGCAGCAGCGGCCGGGTTCGCTGGCAGGCCGAACCTACGCCCCTCGTGATGCCGGTGCCCAGCAGCACGGGGCCCCGCGTGCTGATCTACCAGGACGTGGTCCTGCTGGCGGCGAACAACGGCAAGGTGTCGGGCTGGACGCTGGGCGACGGCCGCAAGGTCTGGGAGCAGGCGCAGAAACCCAGCGGCCACAGTTCGTTGCGCGATCTGTTCGTCGTGGATGGCCTGGCCTGGACGGCCGCGATCGCCGGCAATACGGACGACGGAATCTGGACCGGCTACGATCCGCAGACCGGCGAGACCAAGCGCCAATTCGCTCCGGACGTGGATCTGCACTGGTTCCACCACCGCTGTTATCCGTCCAAGGCCAGCGGCTCGTTCTTGATCACGGGTCGGAACGGCACCGAGTATGTGGACCTCCAGGCGGAGCACTGGACGCCGAACCACTGGTTCCGCGGCGGCTGTATCTACGGGATTATGCCCTGCAACGGGCTGACCTACGCCTCGATGGACGCCTGCGGATGCCAACTTGAGGCGAAACTCAGCGGGTTCAAAGCCCTTTCGCCGGCCCGTGTCCCTAAGCCTTCGCCGGAGGATCTGGCGGAGGAAGCGAGATTGGAGCGCGGCCCGGCTTACGGTCCGTTGCCGGGACCAGCGGCCGGACCGGGCGACTGGCCGACGTACCGGCACGATCCGGCCCGCAGCAGCGCCGCGCCGGCAGGGTTGACGGATGCGGGCGGCAACTGGGAGACTCGCCTGGGCGGCCAATTGACCCAGCCGGTGATTGCCGCCGGCCTGCTGTTTGTCGCTTGTCGCGAGACGCACACCGTCCACGCCCTGGACGCAGGCACCGGCCAGCCGCGCTGGACCTACACGACCGGCGGCCAGACGGACACGCCGCCGACGTACTGGAACGGATTGCTGGTGTTCGGGTCGGCAGACGGTTACGTCTACGCGCTGCGAGCGCGGGACGGCGTGTTGGCATGGCGGTTCCGCGCGGCCCCGCTGGATCAACGCCTGATGGCTTGGGAGCGACTCGAATCCGCCTGGCCCCTGCACGGCGCGGTGCTGGTGCGAGAAAACGCGGACGGCCAGGCGATTGTGTACTGCACCGCCGGCCGCAGCATCTTCCTAGACGGCGGCATTCGCTTTCTGCGTCTGGACGCCGCCACGGGGAGACTGCTGGGCGAAGCCGTTTGGGACGACCAGGACCCGGACAGCGAGCAGAGCATGCACGATGCCTACCTGCGAAAGACCGCGGGCAATACGATGCCGGTGGGCCTGTCCGACGTCCTGTCGTGCGACGGTCGAAATCTGTGGATGCGTTCGCAGAAAATCGACTTTGAAGGCCGACGATCAGAGTTGACCGTGCTGCCCGCGGCGGACCAACCGCCGGAGGATGCCCATCTGTTCTGCCAGGTCGGCTTTGTCGACGACTCGTATTTCTTCCGCTCGTACTGG
>CAIYOB010000983.1 GCA_903927685.1 uncultured Planctomycetaceae bacterium | reverse complement strand
GGTCAGCAGCGTGTTACGAAACATGGTTACTCCTTGGGCAGCACTTGGAACACGGCCTCGGCGATGATTTTCGCACCCTGGTCATTCGGATGCAACTCGTCGCCAAAATGCTCGTCCTGCAACAGGCCGCAGATGTCAGCCAACGGGATGCCGTGTTCGTCGCAGAACGATTTCAGTTGCGGGTTGTGGTAATCCCGCTTGCCATGGACTTCCCTGGCCATGCGGGGCGGGAACATCTGCTCGTTCACATGCGGTACGTTGAACAGGATCGGCTGCTTGCCACGGTCCCGCACCATTTGAGCCAGGCGGCCCAGGTTGCCGATGATTCTGCGGCTCGTAAATTCGGTGTCGGGCCCTGTTCCCAGGTCGTTGGTCCCCATGCCGATGACGAAATACCGGGCGTTGGGAAACAGGTCAAGGTAGTCACGGACCTGCTGCGGCCCGTTGTCGCTGATCTCACCAGCAATGCCGCCGTTGCCGACCCACAGGCCCAGCGGAACGCAAAGCTCCTGGAGGAAGACCACGGTTGGACGTCCTGCATTTCCAGCAACACGCCGACATTGTAAACTCGCTGCCAGCAAAACGACACCGCACAAGGAAACCACCGTGATCCAGATAACTCGACGCCAACTCCTGGGCTTACTCGCCTCAGCCGTTCTCCTGATTGCCCAGGCCCCGGTGGTCGGCCAGGAGACGCCCACCGCACCGCTCAAGGTGCTGTTCATCGGCAACAGCTACACGTCGGTCAACGATCTGCCGTCCATGGTCGCCGGACTGGCTGAAGCCGCTGGTGGGCGGAAGATCAAAGCGGATCGGCACCTTGTCGGCGGCTGCACGTTGGAAAAGCACGTCAAGGACCAGAAAGCTATCGACGAGATCCGTGCGAAAAAATGGGACGTGGTGGTGTTGCAGGAGCAAAGCCTTCGTCCCGTCATCGACCGGCAGTCCATGCACGAGTTCGCCCGACTCCTGGATGCCGAGGTCAAGAAGCAGGGGGCCAAGACCATTTTCTATTTGACCTGGGCTCGGCAGCACATCCCCGACATGCAGGAAGGGACCGACCCAGCCCAATCGCCCGAATACGCCAAGGCCATGTACGGCTTCAGCGGTGCGGCAAAGACCACGGACTTGGAGACGTGGTGCCAGCAACAAAGTGCAGGTTTGGTCGGCGGGCTGAACGGGGCCTACCTCGATATCGCCAGAAAATTGGGGGCCGGTGTCGCCCCGGTCGGAATGGCGTGGAAGATGGCGTTGGCGGCAGACCCGCCGTTTGTCTTGCACAGCCAGGACAAGAGCCACCCGAATCCGGCCGGCACGTACTTAGCGGCCTGCGTGTTCTACGCCACGTTGCTCGATGCAAGTCCGGTCGGTCTGGCGGGCAAGATCCAGCAAGGCGACAAGGTGCTGGCCGACCTCCCCGATGATCAGGCAAAGCGGCTCCAGGAGATCGCCTGGGCGGTGGTGAAGAGGTCGCCCCAGGGCGAAATGCACGGCCAGGCCACGTACACCAATCCCGTTGGCGACACGCCGCTGCAAATGGGCGATCCCTTCGTGATCCAGCACGAGGATGCATCACCCAGTCGCCGGACGGCAAGGAGATGTTCATCGTCTACCACAGCCACGTCGATCCCCAGAAACCATCCGACGAGCGGGTGGTCAACATCGACCGGATTGGCTTTGACGAGTCGGGCAAGCTGAAGATCAAGGGGCCGACCCGCAGTCCCCAGCCGATGCCGTCCGGGTGTCCGTAATCGCCGAGGCCGCACACAAATGAACCGACGAGATTTCCTGCACAACGCCGCTCTGTGCGTGCTCCTGGAAAGACCGGGCCAAGGGGCACAAGCTGCCGACTGCGGTGATCGCTTCACGATTGCTGCGTCCAAGGGCCGCCAGTTTCTCGTCAGCCTGTTTGATCCGGCGATTGGCTTGTTGCCCGAATACCGAGACGCCAGGGTCTTCTGGCTTTTTCACGACAATTACCTCGCCGCCAAGGTCTTGGAGAAGGGCCGCTCGGATCTTTCGCTACGTCTCCAGAAAGCGATCCGAAACTTCGGCGTCACGGAATCTGGGAAGATCGAGATCATTTTCGACGAAGCCAAGTGTCCTCTGCCGTTCCGGCAACCCGAACTGATCCAGGTCAAACAACTTGGCGAAAAGACCATCAAGACGGAGGTGCTTACCGACCGGGAATCCAAAGGCTGGGAAGACTACGCCGACTTGCTTCTGCTGGCGTCCATTTCGTTGTCGAAGACTGACGCTGGGGCAGCAAAGCAGCGATTCAATCAGGCCCTCGTCATGTGGGACGGCATGGGGCTGAGGGACCGAGCGACGACGAAAATCGGAATGTATGCGGTGTATAAGCTGGCATTGGTGGTGATGGCCGCCCAGCGGCTGAACGAGCACCCCGCCATGATGAACGGCGTCGTTGAACGGCTCTTAGAGCAGCAAGCCGAATGTGGCGGCTGGATCACCGACTACACTGCCGACGGCAAGCCAGTCGGTTTGGCGAACGTCGAGACGACCTCGTTGGCAGTCCTGGCACTCGATACTTTGGCAAGGTAAGTGGATTTGACCAGCATGACTTGCGGCAAGCCGTGCATTGTGAAGAACGAGGTGTGCAACATGGCCAAATGGCTACTCGGAGCGTGGTTGACGCTGGTTCTCCTTGTCGTCCCGCTGACGGGAGCCCAGGAGCAGCCATCAGGTGGAACTGCACGAGATTCGCAGGCTGCCGAGGGATTTCACGCTGGCTGGGTTCGATGCCGTCATCGTCGGAGCATCCATCCACCTGGGCAAGCACTCCAAGCGGTTGGCCCAGTTTGTCGGCCAGCATCGGGCCGATCTGGAAAGGGAACCAGCAGCCATTTTCTCGGTCAGCCTTTCCGCTGAGAGGACTTGGCAGGCCGTTAAAACGTCAACGGAATGAACAGCAGGTCTCCAGGTGGTGGATTCGTCAGCAGGACCCCGTCATGAATTTGATCGATGCCGCCGAACGCGGCTGGTTGCCCGAGGGGTTGATTCGCCGCGGCATTCGGCGGCTATTGGCCGAGCGGCTGCGTCAGGAAGACCGCCTGGATCCCGATCAGAACCGGGACGCCGCTCGCCAGTTCGCCGATCAGCTGCGGCGCGGGCCCCTGGCGATCGAGACGACGGCCGCCAACGAGCAGCATTACGAGGTCCCGACGGAGTTCTTTCAGCAGGTGCTGGGGCCGCGCTTGAAGTACAGCTGCTGCTATTACTCGGAGCCTGGTCTGACGCTGGGCGACGCCGAAGAACGCATGCTGGACTTAACCTGCCGGAATGCCGAACTGGCGGACGGGATGGACGTGCTGGAACTCGGCTGCGGCTGGGGGTCGCTGTCGCTGTGGATGGCCGAGCGATATCCGGGCTGCCGCATCCTGGCGGTCTCGAATTCCGCGACCCAGCGCCAGTTCATCGAAGGCCAATGCCGGGCGCGGGGCCTGACCAACCTGGAGATCCAGACGGTCGACATGCGGGAGTTCGACACAACGCGGCAGTTCGATCGTGTGGTTTCCGTCGAGATGTTCGAGCACATGCGGAACTACGAACTGCTGCTGCAGCGGATCGCCGGCTGGCTGCGTTTGGAGGGCAAGTTGCTGGTGCACATCTTCGTGCATCGCTGTCTGGCGTATCCGTTTCAGACGGCTGGCGAGACAGATTGGATGGGCCGGCATTTCTTCACGGGCGGGATCATGCCTTCGGACGATCTGCTGTTGTACTTCCAGCGGGACCTTGTGCTCGAGGATCACTGGCGGTTCAACGGCCTGCACTACGCGCGGACCTGCGACGATTGGCTGGCCAATCTGGATCGGCGACGGAGCGAGGTTCTGCGCATCCTGGCGGAAGCCGAGGCCCCCGAAGACGCCGCCCTCCGCGTCCAGCGCTGGCGGATCTTCTTCATGGCCTGCGCCGAGTTGTTCCGCTATCGCCGCGGCCGGGAGTGGTTTGTCTCGCACTACCGGTTTCAAAAAGTCCATCCCGGCCCCATCGGAAACCCGGCTGTCGCTGACGTTCATCAACCGCAATCCCACGTTGTCGCAGTCCAGGATGGTACTGTCCGTCAGGAATCCAAACGTTGATGTCTCATGGTTGATCTTGAGCCAATCC
>CAIYOB010000982.1 GCA_903927685.1 uncultured Planctomycetaceae bacterium | reverse complement strand
GGCCGACCGCATCTTGTTGCGTCGCACAGCGTTCAGCGCCGTGCGGAGCGTGGGAGGAAACCGCAACGGTCCATGAAAGCGACTCACTTCGCTTGGCCGCCGGCCATACAGCGAGCCCGGACTTGTCGGCGGCAGAAGCGAGGCGGCGGATGCCGCTTCCGCCTGTGCCGCAACGCCCGGCTGAATCGCAGGTTCGACTGGCGCCTCGGTTGCTCGCGGCGGGGCGTCGGCAATCTGTCCGTCTTCGATCAGGATCGTGCGATGCGCATAAGCGGCGACCTTGGGATCGTGCGTCACGAGGACCACCGTAATGCCCTCGGCGTTCAGTTCCTGGAACATCCGCAGGATCTCGACGCTGGTGTGCGAATCCAGGTTTCCGGTGGGCTCGTCCGCCAAGACCAAGGCCGGGCAGTTCACCAGCGCTCGAGCAATCGCCACGCGCTGCTGTTGGCCGCCCGACATTTGCGACGGCACATGATCCGCGCGATGCGTCAGGCCGACACGATTCAAGAGCCCTTGCCCCCAGCGGCTGACTTCGCGGGAGGAGGATCGCCGGACGGCATAATCCAGGGGCATCAGGACGTTCTGCAGAGCCGTGGTCCGCGGCAGCAGGTTGAAACTCTGAAAGACGAAACCGAGTTTCGCGGTCCGCACCAGCGCTCGCTGGTTCGGGGAAAGCCGGCTGGTCTCCTGGCCGTCCAGCCAGTACTGGCCCGAGGTGGGACGGTCTAAACAGCCCAGGATGTTCATCAGCGTGGTCTTTCCGGACCCCGATGCTCCCATCAACGCGACCATCTCGCCACGCTCGATGCACAGCGAAATGACCTGGAGCACCGGGACTTCGACTTCCCCCAGGTTGTACGTCTTGCAGATGTTTTCCAGCCGGATCAAAGCCATCGGATAACTCGCGACACAAAGACGACCGACTGCTATCGTCCGATCTTGGGAGTGAACGGATTCGTGATGCCGCCTTCCTCGCTGCCGCTCTTGGGCCGCTCCTCTCCCACCACCACTTCCAGGCCCTCACGCAATCCGTTTCCGCTGACCTCGGTACAGATCCCGTCCGTCGTGCCCAGTTGCACCTCGATCACCTGGATCGAGTCGCCCTTTTTCACCCAGAGACGACCCGACTCGCCCTGCTCCTGCCCGGACTTCGCGGCTTGGGAAGTCCCGCTCGCCTTGGCCGTCTTGGCTGGCGGCTCCCTGTCGCGCAGGTTCGGCGCGGACGGCGCTGTCGTCCTCGCGTTGTCCGTCGCCGCCGGGTTCGTTCGCGGCCGCCAGCGCAGGGCGGCATTGGGTACCAGCAGGACATTCTGGCATCGATCGATCTCGAACTGCACGTTCGCGGTGAGGTAGGGGAGAAGCTGGCCGTCGGAATTGTCGGTCAGGACCACGACCGTGTAGGTCACCACGTTTTGCGTCATGGTGGCGTTCAGTCGCACCTGCTTGACCTTCCCGAAAAATACCTGCCTCGGAAAAGCATCCACGGTGAACCGCACCGGCAGGCCCGGCTGGATGCGGCCGACGTCGGCTTCGTTGACCGAGGCCCAGACCTGCATCCGCCGCAGGTCTTTGGCAATCAAGAACAGGCTGGGGGCGTTCAGACTGGCGACGACGGTCTGGCCCACGTTCACCCGGCGGTCGATGATCACGCCCTCGACGGGCGACTTGATGACGGTGTAATCCAGATTGGTTTTCGCCAACCGCAACGCGGCATCGCTCTGCTTGACGCCCGCCTCCATCACGGCGACTTTCACCTTGGCGAGCTTGTGGTTGGCCACCGCTTGATCGTACTCGGCCTCCGTCACGACGTTACGGGGGCGCAGGCTCTCCGCCCGCTTCCATTCCTGCTCGGCCAGTTCGAGCGCCAGTTGGGCCTGCAACAAGTCAGCCTGAGCGCGCTGCTGGGAGGCTTCCGCCTGATCCACCTGGGCCTGGAAGACCGCGTCGTCGATATAGGCCAAATCGGTGCCCACATGGACGATCGAGCCGTAATCGATCGCTTGGCCTGCATCCGCCGGGTCATGACCGAGGGCTCGGATCTTGCCCGCGACCTGGGCCCCGACGTCCACGACTTCCTCCGGTTCCAGGGTCCCCGTCGCGCTGATCGTGGGGTGCAGGTCGCCGCGCTGGACCGTGGCCGTGCGATAGCTGGGCGGGTGCTCGGCAGTGAGCTGTGGCGCCACGTAGAGCACGCCGCCCGCGACGAACGACAGGACCAGAAGTAGGGCAAGCCCGGTTTTCATCACGACAATCCCTGAGTTGCGTTAGGGGACCGGGTCACAGAACCGAACGGAGGCCGGCATCGTTTACCGATGCGGGTGAAACGCCCGACGCCGGCGCTTCTAGGGGCGGTTCTTCTTGCCGGCTTTGCCCTTGCCGCCGCCGGGGCTGCGCCCCTCTCCGGATTCCGCGAACAGTCGAGGGTCCGGAGCGGCTTTGATTCTAGGCCCCGGCCCCGCAACGCCGCCGCGCACGGCCAGCACCAAGTACTGTTGCGGCTTGTCCGCGTGACTGATGAGACCGGATGTGAAGTCGATAAACCAAGCCTGTTGCGGTCGATTGCACGAACTTGTGGAAGACCAATAGCACGCCGCCTGCGCCCCGGGGAAAAATGCCTTGTCCAGCGACGGGCGCACTTGGCGGTCGTCACTGAGGG
>CAIYOB010000981.1 GCA_903927685.1 uncultured Planctomycetaceae bacterium | reverse complement strand
TTGACCGCCCGTTCTGCCGCTGCAAAAATGGCCGAAACACCAATGCCCCATCGGAGTAGCCGCCATGGCGCACGAACTCGAAATCCGCAACGGCGAAGCGTCGATGTTCTACGTCGGCGCCCCGCCCTGGCACAAGCTCGGAACGCCGCTGAGTAAGCCTGCCACGGCAGCCGACGCGATCCGGTTGGCGAAGCTCGACTGGACGGTCCACAAGGTGCCGCTGTACGCGAACGACGGGAAAGTCAAACAACTGCTTGCCAAGACGTATGGAGTGGTCCGCTCAGACATGTGGGGCAAGCAGGACTGTCCCGTGCTGGGAATTGTCGGTGAGGCTTACACGCCGTTGCAGAACGCGGAGGCGTTTTCGTTCTTCGATCCGATTGTGGGCAAGAATGCGGCCATCTACCACACCGCAGGCGTCCTGGGCGGTGGAGAACGCATCTGGATTCTTGCGAAGTTGCCGACGGACATCGTCGTCAAGGGCGATGACGTGGCCGAGAAGTACCTCTTGCTGGCCAACAGCCACGACGGACAAAGCTCGGTTCAAGTGAAGTTCACGCCGATCCGCGTTGTGTGCCAAAACACGCTGACGATGGCCCTGAGCGAGGGACGGACGATACGGGTTGCTCACACCAAGGACATGGCCGACCGACTGGAACGCGCCCGTCACATGCTGGGGATCATCGAGCGACGGTATGAAGGCATCGGGGCGACGTTCCAGCAAATGTGCAAGGTGCAGGTTGACCGGGAACGGCTTTCCGGCTACCTAACCACAGTCTTTCCCGATCCGACGGACCAGGACGACGAAGCGGCTCTGCGCCGTGTCCAGCACAACCGGCTGTTGGCCGAGTACTTCTTCGACCAAGGCAAGGGCAACAACGTCGTCGGTGTCCGTGGCACGCTGTGGGCCGCGTACAACGGCGTGACGGAGTTGGTGGACCACCGCCAAACCAAGCAGTCGGCTGACCGTCGTCTTGATTCGGTGTGGTTCGGCGACGGCTACTCGACAAAGGCGAGGGCGTTCAGGTTCGCCAAGGACCTGCTGCAGCAGTTGGCGATGTAGGGGCCGAGCGGGACTCGCTACGGCCATTCCCAGGCCAACAGGTACTTCGGCGGCGCGTTGCCCAGCGTGGCATGTGGACCACACAAGACGCTTGGCCATTCAAGGGGCAACTCGCTTCAGAAGTGTCGCTTCAGATGGGTTGTCAGGGAAATCGTTCTTCGTTACGCTGATGGCGTGGTGGCCCTCACGTTCTCCGGTAAGAAGTCGCCGCAGCGACTGATTAAGTGCGCCAAAGAATTCCGGTTTCGGCGAGAGGAAATCAATGAGCAAGTACACGCCACTCGTGAGGCACTTGGCGACGCTTCGCACCGGTGAGGCGCGATTCACGTTCCCAGAGATCGAGCAGATCATCGGCGCTGACCTTCCACAGAGCGCACGTTCATATCACGCATGGTGGTCCAACTCGCGCACGCAGGATTCGCACCGACCTGGGGCTCGTGGACTATTCGGCGCTGCCCGTAGCGGCGGCGACCCCGGAGGACTTTGACCCGCTGGAACGGGAACGCCTGCGGCAAGCGGTAGAACGCTACGGCGGGGACCGCTCGCTGCTCGGTCTGTCCGATGACGAATTGGAAGGTGCGCTGGGCCTGGTCTGTGCCGACGAAGGCCGAACCGTGCCCACCGTGGCAGGATTGCTCCTGCTGGGCCGCGAGGCCGCCCTGCGACGGCACTTGCCGACCCACGAGGTCGCTTTCCAGGTTCTGGAAGGAACGGACGTTCGCGTCAACGACTTCTCCCGTGCGCCCTTGCTCAAGACCTTTGCGCGTGTCGAGGAGCAGTTCCGCGCCCGCGTGGTGGAAGACGAGATCGAGATTGACTTGTTCCGCGTTCCGGTCCCGAACTACGACCGTCGGGCCTTCCGGGAGGCGTTCATCAATGCCTTGGTTCACCGGGATTACACCAACCTGGGGGCAATTCACGTTCAGTGGACGGCGGAAGGTATCCTGATCAGTAACCCCGGCGGACTCGTGGAAGGCGTGACGCTCGACAATCTATTGGTCGTCGCCCCCCGTCCGCGAAATCCCCTGCTGGCCGACGCCATCAAGCGACTTGGTTTGGCCGAACGGACCGGCCGCGGCATCGACTTGATCTACCAGGGGTTGCTGCGCTACGGGCGTCCGGCTCCGGATTACGGTCGGACCACCGCCCATACGGTTTCGGTCCTGCTTTCCGGTGCCGCCGCCGACATGGGGCTGTTGCGAACCATCATCACCGAGGAAAAGCGACTGCGCCATGCGTTGCCCGTCGAGTCCTTGATCGCCCTGGGGTTGCTCCGGCAGGAACGCCGGGTGGACACCCCGCGATTGGCACGGCAAATCCAGCGGGATGAGGACGTGGCACGGCGACTGCTCGAACGCCTCGTCGAGGTGGGCGGGATTGGTGCAGGCTCACGGGGTCCGAAAGGGGCGGACGTACACGTTGAGTCCCAAGCTGTACCAGGGCATGGGCGAGACTGCCGCGTACGTTCGCCAAGCTGGGTTCGATCCGATCCAGCAGGAGCAGATGGTCCTGCAATACGTGCAGTCGCATGGGCGAATCACGCGGAAAGACGCAGCGGCGCTTTGCCAAATCGGCGGTTTTCAAGCCGGACGCGTTTTGAAGAAACTCGTACAGGATAAGAAGTTAGTGCCGCAGGGCAAAGGGCGAGCCGTGTCCTACACGCTGCCATGACCGCACGGAATCGCGCGCGCACGATTAAGAATCTCGCGCGCGAGTTTTAATCGCGCACCGCGAGATTATGACATGACAATGGGCGTTATCACCAAGCATCTGATCAGCCTGATCGCTAAACAGGTCGAAGACCACGGACTGGTCGCCTGGTACGACCCAGAAAGGGCATATTGTGAAGTCGTCGACGGAAGTGGACAACAGCTCGCAGACGAACCCCAACGGACCACGGACCACGGACAAGTGACGATGGACCACGTACCATTGCCTACTCCGGCAGCTTCTTCCAGCTTCGCCACGACATCAGGGCCAGCGCATCAAAACTTGGCATTGGCCAGGACGGTCAGGAGATAGTTCGGGTCCAAAGCGCAGGCGAATCGTTTGTTCTTCAGGCCGCGTTTGTTGGTTTTCTCTTGACGGAGCAGGCTCAGCGCCAGGCGCCGGACAGCGGCCAGGTTCGCGGCTCCATGGCGGTCTTGTTGGCGTCGGGCGTCTTCATCAAAGGTAATGTCGAGGCTCGCCTCGTCCATCAACTCCGCCATATCGGCTTCCAAGCCCGCTTGGTTCCCCTTCAAACCCAAGACGTAGTGCCCCTTCTGCTCGCGAATTTGGGCCGCAATCTCCTTCTGGCAGCCCATCGCATCGATGGTCACGGTGCAGCCTTGGAGGTTCAGCAGTTCGCGGACCAAGGCCCTGCAGCCCGTTCGAGTTTTCTGGCCCTCGGTGCCTTCTACGTCAGCCCCCGACCTGCCCCCGGCCCCTGGTGTCGAGAGTGGGACAGCGGCGACCGCGGGCGATAGCGGCGATGGTCTGCAGCCGCATGACCTGGCCGGCTGCGATCCACGCGCGGGGAACGGTTCCCAGGACGATCACGGCGACGCGGCCGAATGGACGGAACGCATCACGGCCGATTGGGCTGGATCTCCGAACGTGCCGATGCGGTCGGCTTGGAAATCATCGACTTGCAGCCCTGCCCAACGTGCCAAGGCATCGAGCGATGGCAGGACCTGGTGGACGGCTGGCATTGTTCGACCTGCAGCCCAAGTACGCTCACGGGTACGCGACTGCGGCGACGCGCGGCCGAACTGCGGGGGCGTTGTCCGCTGATGCGAGAATCGGACCTGGAGCCCCGGCCCGTGACGGTCCCCAGGACGTCGCCCCCGGCGGTGCCCGCTTCCATTTTGGCGGACCCGATACCGATCTGCAGCGGCTGTAAACGGCGGCCGGTTGTGCCCGGACAGCCCGGCCGGCCCCTCGGACTTTGTTATTCGTGTTGGAGCAAACGACCGTGACACGAAAACGACAGACCAAGATTTCGGAACGCGACTTCCGGCGGTTCAAGGAAACGATGCTGCAGGCCAAGGCTGGCGAACGGGGACAACGCACGGCGGCCCAGGTTGCCGATCACAACTTCAAGTACTTGTTGATCGGTCCAAATGACTTGACGGCCTCCGTTAAGTCATCGAACATCTCGAACGGCTTCATGTTTCCACATACTTCGAATACGTCGCGAAACGTAGGCGGGAACGAACAAAGCTTGAGGGCTCCTGCCGCAGCTATAGTGCCCTTGCGCAGAAGAACAAGCAGGCCCATGACCGCCGAATTGAGACGTTGGACGTGGCGAAAATCCATGAGTATATTTGCGGGACGCTCAGCTGTTGGGGGCGGACTTCCTGAAACACATTGACGCCGACGGGCGGGTTCTGGACTTCCACGGGGCGCGGCACACGTACATATCGGGCATCGTGGCCGGCGGGGCATCGGTCAAGGTGGCTCAGGAACTGGCCGGGCATTCCACGCCTACCCTTACCATCGGGCGCTACTCCCACGCCCGGTTACACGACCTGACGGCGGCCCTGGATGCCTTGCCCGATCTGACCACGCCCCCGGAAATCACAGCGACGCCCGAGGCGATGGCAGCGACGGGAACCGATGGCGTTATTGAGACGAAATCTTGTGGGCAGATGCGGGGGCAGTGCAGCCGCAAATCGGTGCAAGACGCTGCGGAACGTGGCGAACGGCCCGACGATGACAGCACGGGCAACGGCGACACAACCCAGGACCAAGAGAGCGTCCCTAACGTCTTGGCGTTACGGGACTTTGCGAGAATCGGCCCGCAAGCGGCGGGACGTGGCGAGAAGGGAATCGGGCGGAAAAAGAAAGAGGCGCCGGTGGGAGTCGAACCCACGAATGGCGGTTTTGCAAACCG
>CAIYOB010000980.1 GCA_903927685.1 uncultured Planctomycetaceae bacterium | reverse complement strand
CCTTCTCCTTGTTTTCCAGCGGCACGGTTCAGGGCGACAAGGTCCTCTGCCCCCAGTTCGATCAGGCCCGCATCCGCTCTCGCAACGAACCGCTGCTGCAGCGGTTGCGCGCCAAGTTCCCACGCGACGGTCGGATCGAAACGCGGATCGGAGTTCCCGATTCGAACGAACTCGGGGACACCACGGCCGCCGACTCGACGAACACATCGCCATTGCTCCGCGCCGTCATTCTCGACGTGGACAGGATCCTGAGTGCCGCTCTGGAATCCGGTGCCACCCGCCTCACTCCGGCCGTCGCTCAAACGCTGTCCAAAACGCGAGACAGACTTGCCGAGTTGGGCGTCAGCGCCCTCACCGACACTCTCACCCTGCTTCTGACCGACTCCACTCCAGTCAATTTCCTCCGTGCCGCCTATCGCCTGCACCTGTTTCGACAGTCCCTGAGGCTTTGTCAACTGCCTTGAACCGTCGGGGCACTCGCTCCCGAAGCATCACGAAGTGAACCGCTGCTTGAGCGGGCAATTGCCGGAGGACGCGGCAACACATCCCAGCGCCAAGCTCAAGTTCTGGCCTGCCCCAGGAGTATCGCCGGGACGAGATCGCCGACTTGTACCGTCGGCGTTCGCAGGTGGAGTTGGAGATCGAGGCGATCAAGAACAAGTCACCGACCCGCCTGCGAGAGAGGTGGATGCCGGAGCGGCCAGCGGACCGGCAGACGGCTACCCTAACGGACCCGCAACGGCCGACACGGGTCCCTCCCGACACTCCGTAGGGATTCTCTCGGCATGCGTGCATCAAGCAAGACCGCCCTTGCCGTGACGAGAAGTGACGCCTCCGCGCTCCCCGCCGCTGCGCCCGTCCGCTTCATCTACCTGGGCCTCCAGGCCACCTACGGCAGCCGACCGTCGGTCCCGTGATTCCGCCCCACTGCTCGCCGAACACTCGCCCGCCCAAGCACCGCGTCGTTGCAGACCGCCGAGCCAGTCGGCCGGCCCGCTGCCCACGTCCGCAACCACCACGGCCCGGGGTGCCCCGCGTCCCGCCGCACGCCCCGGAACCTCCCGTCACCGGTCGCTCGCCCCCCCGCCTCGCCGATCTTTTAGCCACGCGCACGTCTGCGGAAAGGACACGTTCATCGCGCGCCGGCCGCTGCTGACGTCGCTGCTGGCGGACCTCTTGGCCGAGACCGCTGACCGTGGCCGTGGGATTGGCCGCCGGCGCCGTGTGGATCTTAGTTGCCGAGCGTTGGCCGCGGCCCGTGCGGCGCGCGGGACTGGATGCCTTGCGTTGGCAGGAAGCCCTGATGGTCGGCCCGTTCCAGTGCTTGGCCCTGTGGCCCGGCATGTCGCGTTCGTCGTCGACAATTCTGGGCGGGATGCTGCTGGGCATCGAACGCAAGACGGCCGCCGAGTATTCCTGTTTTGCGGCCGTGCCGCTGCTCGCGGCCGCGGCCTTGTACGAGCTTTACAAGAGCCGCTCGACGCGGCAGACATTCCCTGGCTTGCCGTCGGCTTCGTCGTCTCGTACCTGTTTGCCTGGCTGGCGGTCCACTTCTTCATCCGCTTCCTCAGCCAGCACACGCTCGCCGTGTTTGGTTGGTATCGCCTGGCCGTCGCCGCCGCCGCGTTGCTGTGGGCCCTGAACGCCTAGTTGCCGCTAGCAGTGGTCGGCAAAACCGACGCAATCGACAGAATTTGTTTATTCCGCAGGTTCGGCCAGCCGATTTCTCTGGAAAGAGAAGGGAGCCCAGAGAAATGGGGGTCCACAGTCTGCCCGTGGCTTTCACGATTCCGCAAGAGGTTACCGACCCTGCGGAGATTGCGGAGATTTGTCGGTTTCGAGCGCAGGTCTGGCGGGACACCGGCCAAACCGCCGCGAATGCATTTCCGGTCCAGGGTTGGCGAGATCCCATCGACGGCGTGTGCCGGCACTGGGTGATTCGCGACCCGGCCGGCCAGCTGCTCGCGGCGGGCCGTTTGAGCGTCCATGCGACGCTGGACGAGGTGCACCAGGCGGAGGAGTATCGGCGTTACGGGCTGGATCTGGAAGGCCCCGTCGCTGCCCCGGACCGCGTGGTGGTCTGTCCGGCGATCCAAGGCGCCGGGCTGGGGCGGCGGATCCTGGATATCCAAGACGAGGCGGCCCGGCAGTTGGGGGCTCGCCATGCGGTGCGGCAGGCGTCGCCGGGAATGGTCCGTTTGATCTCGCAGCGTGGGTGGCGGGTGCTCGGTCCAGCCAGCGCCGACGCGCGATTTCCGGGCGTGCTGTTTCAGGTCGCCACCAAGTCGTTCGGCAGCGATGCAGGAGAACTGCCATGCAGCCATTGATCATCAACGCGGCCATCACGGGCATGGTCCCGACCAAGATGGACAATCCGCACGTACCCATCCGCCCCGCGGAAATCATCGCCGACGTCCGCCGCTGCCGCGACGCAGGAGCGACGATCGTCCATCTTCACGCCCGTGAAGAGGACCAAACGCCGACGTACCGGCGCGAGGTCTATGGCGAGATCTTCCAGGGAGTGCGCGAAGCGTGTCCGGATATCCTGATCTCGGGTTCGTGCAGCGGGCGGAACCACGGCGAATTCTGGCAGCGAAGCCAGGTTCTCGATCTGGCGCCCGACTTGGCCTCGTTGACTCTCGGGTCGCTCAACTTTTCCCGGCAGGCTTCAATCAACGACCCCGACATGATCAAGCGACTCGCCTTGGCCATGAAACAGCGCGGGATCATTCCGGAGCTGGAGATTTTCGACTTGGGCATGGCCGAGGTGGCCCATTACTTGATTGACAAACAGGTCCTGGCACCGCCGTTCTACGCCAACATCCTGCTGGGCTCGCTGGGCACGCTGAGCGCGACGCCGGACAATCTGTGCGCGGTCGTGCGGGCGTTGCCGCCGGGAACAACCTGGGCGGCGACGGGGATCGGCCGGTACCAGTTCTTCATCAACGCGCTGGCGGTGACGATGGGCGGCCATGTGCGAGTTGGACTGGAGGACGCCTTGTACTACGACTGGACCGCCAAACAGCCGGCCACGAATGCCCGGCTGATCGAACGGATTGTCGTGCTAGCGCGAGCGGCCGGCCGAGAGATTGCGACGGCGGAAGAAGCCCGCCAGATCATCGGGATGGGCAGCAATGGGACCACCCTGCGAATGGCCGCGTAGCGACTCGGAACGAGTGAGGAACAACGATGAAGCGGCCCTGGCACTCCGATTCCGGCGAATTGCGGATCGATTCGTTGCAGCGACGCAGAGCCGGACGAGGATCGAACGTCTCGGCGAACGTCGGCGGACGGCGAATCTGGTTTGAATCCGGCGACGTGGAGTTGGCGGCCGCACCAGAAGCGTTCGGCTCGGCCGTGTTGATTCCCGCGCTGCACGCGCCGCGGCCGCTGGTCATCGTTCCCGAGGTGTGCGCCGTCTGGGCCCGAAACATCCGGGAGCTGATCCCCCTGGTCTCCAGTTGGTGGGGGTACCAACCGTTGCCGCTGCACTTGGCCGAGACAGCCCCCCCTGCGGTGCCGCGGACCGGTACGGCGCTGTGTTTCAGCGGGGGCGTGGATTCCTTTCACACGCTGCTGCGAGGCCCTGCCCCGGTGGACGTGCTGATCTGTGCGATCGGCTACGATGTCAAGCTTCGGGACGTGAACCGCCGCAACAGGCTGGAACGTTCGATTCGCAGCGTGGCGGCCGAGACCGGGAAACGCGCGGTCGTGGTCGCCACGAACTTGCGCCGGCACCGCGTGTTTCGGGCCGCACCGTGGGAGCATACCCATGGCGGGGCTTTGGCCGCCTTGGGACACGTGCTCAGCCCGCTGGCGGGCCACTTGGAGATTTCCGCGTCGTATCCGCTGGCCGATCCACAGCCGTGGGGCTCGCGGTGGGACGTCGATCCGCGGTTCTCCTCCACCCGCCTGGTCATCGATCACGTGGGCGCGGAATTCTGGCGTACCGAAAAGCTGCAGCAAATCGCTCACGAGGAACTCGTCCGCAGGCATTTGCGGGTCTGTTGGGAAAACCTCAGCGCCTCGGACAATTGCGGCCGGTGCGAAAAATGCGTGCGGACGATGCTCGTTCTGGAGACGTGCGGGCAGTTGGGGAAATACGACATCTTTCGCCACGGCCGGGGGTTGATCGAGGCGCTCGACCGCCTCCCGCCGTTGTCCGCTACCAAGGTCCCGATTTATGAGATGCTGTTGCGGGAGGATCTTGGCCCCGCGTCCGCAGCCGCCGTCCACCGGCTGTTGGCCAGAACCGCCGCGTGTCACGCTGCCCAGGCGAGATCCTTCGCGGGCTGGGCAAAGCTCGGCCGGCCGTTTCGCTGGTGGCCCCGGACAGACGGCTCTCGGCTGGCGCGTCAGACAGGGAATTGAGGCCGTTTTGAGTCAGTGTTCCATCCTTCGGAGGAAGCGAGATGCGCCAACCCGAAATCGCGATCCTGCTGTCGACGTATGAAAGGCCCGGGCACCTGCGGCGATCGCTGTGTTCGATTGAGACGCAGCGACAAGTCGAAGGCCGGTTTGAACTCGTGGTGACCGACGACGGCTCGTCCGATCGCACGCGGCGTGTCGTGGAGGCATTCGCACGTCAAGTCGATTTTCCGGTCCGTTTCACGACCCACCCGCACAACGGCTTTCAATTGTCGCGGTGCCGCAACGAAGGCGTGGCCGTCTCGACGGCGCCGTACCTGCTGTTCACCGATGCCGACTGTCTGTTGCCTCCCGATCACCTGTGCTGGCATTTGGCCTATCGCCGGGCGGGCGGGGTCATCGCGGGTGACAGCTATCGGCTGGACGAGGAAATCTCCGAGCGGGTCACGGAGTCCGCCATTATCCGCGGCGAGTTCATGAATTGGGTTTCGCGGCGGGAGAAACGGCGTCTGGCCGGCAAAGCCTTTCACGCCTTCTGGTACGAACTCGTCCGCCATCCCCTGCTGCCGCGTTTGACGGGCTGCAACATCGGCATCTGGCGGAGCGACTATGAAGCGGTCAACGGCTTCGACGAGAATTTCGTCGGCTGGGGACTGGAAGACCGCGACCTGCAGTTGCGTCTCAGCCAGCACGGCCTGCGATTTCACTCCATTCTCCGGCGCACCGCCTGCTATCACCTCTGGCATCCGCCGGCCCCCAGTTTCGCCCGCAACAACGTGGGGACGGAGAACTTGACGTACTACCAGCGCAAGGACATCCCGACGCGCTGCCTGAACGGGCTGGTGAAACGGCCGCTGGCAGCGGCCGATCTCCGCGTGCAGAGCCCGCACGCAGACGACGCTTTCGAGTCGCCGGTCTCCCTGGCCATCCCTGCGCCGTCCGAGCGTGACGCCGCAGTCTCGATGGTGCCCCGCGAGGAACGACCTGCGCGACGTGCTGCCTAAAGGGGTTGGACGCCCGCCCGGAAAGGAGACAGCCGCCGATGAGATTGCTTCCTCAAGAGGCTTTTGCCGAAGTCTTCGAGCCCTTGGCCGGGCGACGCGTGGCGTACGTGCGCTCGATCGGCAATGGTGGCGACGCGCTGATCGATTGGGGGGCGATACAGATGTTCGGCGAATTCGGCATCGATTACTGCGAGCAGGATCCGGCCGCCCCGGTCGGCGCCGACCGCGACGTGATCGTGTTTGCCGGCGGCGGCAACATGGGAACTCGCTATCGCAACAACTGGGAACTCCGCGGACGACTGCTCCGCCTGGGCTTGCCCGTCGTCATCTTTCCGCAGACGTTTTCCTCGCCTGAGGATCGTCCCTATCAACGCGTTTACGTGCGAGAGCGGGCGAGTTTGCGTTTCTGCCCCGGCGCCATTCTCGCTCCCGATCTCGCCCTGGGCCTGCAATACGAAACCGCAACGGCGCCGACGTGCGGAACGGGCTTGTTCCTGCGCCGAGACTGTGAACGCACCTCGAAATGGCGCTGGTTCCTGCGCGATCCGGCCAGGATCTGCCGAACGCCGCAGGGGTACCTGCAGTTGGCGGCGCGCTACGAACGGATCATCACCAATCGGCTGCACTTCGCGATCTGCGGTTTGATCCTGGGACGAGAGACGACGCTGCTGCCCAACGACAACCACAAGAACCAAGCCATGTACGAGACGTGGCTGAAGTCGTTCGGCTGCCGATTCGCACCGGACGTACGCTCCGCACGGCGCCTGCAGCGGGCGGCGTAAGGCAAGCGGCGTCAACCTGAAGCCTGGAGTTAACAAAACTAGCACTCTCCGCCGCTATCCGTCTGCGTTGGCTTTCAAGGCTTGCCTCGCTGCGCGTCCCTGCAAAAACTCCTTCGCTGGGCAAAAGGGCGCCCGCAGGATTCTTTTTGCGAGGAGCGAAGGCATGTCACGAGCCGGCGAGGTGTCTCGCAAGCTTTTGGGCCCGTATTTCCATGGTTCGTTGGTGACGGACTGCTACGCCGGTTACGAAGCCCATCCCGCCAAGGCGAAACAGAAGTGCCTGGCGCACCTGGCCCGCACCGCTCGCGATTGGCAGAAGGTAGTGCCGTCCGAGTCGGCGGCCAGCACGTTCTTTACGGATCTCAAAGAGTGGGTTCGCCGCGACTGCCGGTTCTATCATCAACGCCGGCGGGGCGAACTCTCGGCGGAGCAGTTGACGGCAGAAGAAAAGTGGTTGCGTGAGGAGTTGTCGCGGCTGGAATCATGCCCCTGGACCATGAGAAAGCATTGCCCCTGCAAAAGCGGATTCGCAAACATGCCGGGCAGTGGCTGGTCTTCCTGGATGACCCGCGTGTTCCACCGACCAACAATCTGGCCGAGCGTGCGTTGCGGCCGCTGGTGGTGCTTCGCAAGATCACCTTCGGCCACCGCAGCCAAGCGGGAGCCCAGGGGATGGCGACGCTGATGACGATCCACGAGACGGCCAAGCGGCACCAGCGTCGACCGACGGATATCTTCTACCGTCTGTACACACATCCACCCAGCGGCGTCCTGCGGTATCTCTACGCCGGCCGGCCACGGTCATCCTGACCGTGAGCCCAGAGCGCGTGCGTCGCACTGGCTCCGACGCGGCGTTCTTTCTGAGGACTCGACGAAGCAGCGAACCGAATGGAGTCCTTCCTTCTGGCCACGTTCGCTGCTGCGCGGTGGTGTGCCGGAAAGATCTTCCTCAGTGTTTTCGTCCGAATCGCACCCTTCCTTGCAGCCGAGAATCTCGTTCCTCTCTTCCCGCCCCAGGCTCCCGACCAGGCGACACCGGCGCGAGACCGGCGCGGTGGCCAGCCAGGGGAAATACTCAACGGCGACAGCCGTGTGCCGGCGTGCCTGCCGGGCACCGGACGGCAGCGCCTGGGACGCACGCACCGCCCTGGCGTCTGCCAAGAACCCTGGTTCAGAAACTAAACTGTTACGACACCGTTATCTCCGGTGTTGTGCGAATGCGCGTGGGCGTGCCCATTCTCCAAGTCAGTCTTCGATCAAGGTGAGATCCTCGGCCGGCTTTTCGTATTTCTTGTCCGCGATGTACGACTTGGTCTCGTCCACCAGCTGCGGCGCGATCCGGAAATGGTACGTGTCGTAATCCTCCACCGTGATTTCTCCCACCCAGAAGAATCCCCACTGGTCGAAGAAGTCGGTCAGATCCAGCTGCGCGACGTCGCAGCAGATTTTCATGAACTCGAACTGGTTCCGAATCGACTCGTCGCCGGAACCGGCCGCGGGACGGCGGCGCATTTCCTCCATCACGTCGGCATAGAAATCGGGCTTGCCGTGGCGGGCAAGGTACAAGTGGAGTTGCCAAAACGGGACCAGGCGATCGAAGACGTCGGGATGCGCCAGGTAGGATTTCTTGGGCTCCGCCTGGATGATGGCCTGGCGTGCCGAAGCGTAGTTCTTTTGCGCGCCCAGGCGGCTTGGGTTGCCCATCCCGGTGACGGTGTACATCGAGAACAGGTTGCAGCTGACCTCCGTCATGCCGCCCCAAGTCAATTGGGGCAACTGCAACACGTGCCCCACTTCGTGACAGAAACCCCAGCACGGGTCGCCGACCACGACGACGGCCGGATCGGCGACCATGCGCATCGTGCCCTTGTCGCCCAGGTACGCCACGCCGTCGCGGTCGCGGAACATGTAGTAGTTGAAGTTCACCCGGGCCAGGATGCGATTCTTGGGCACCTTCTGGTACTTGACCAACCCCAGCAACGTGTAGTGGCTGTGCAGCAGCGCGTCGTACTTGCCGATCAGCTCCACGCCCTTGCCGCGCGTGTAGACGTTGAACCACTCGACGGGATAGGCGACTTGGATGTGCTTGCCACGCGCGTCCAAGATGGGACTGACCGCCTGGTCCAGCAGGCGGTTCCAGTCGGCGTTGGTGTGCTGCGAGGCGTCGAAGAAGCCATTGACTTGGCCCGTGGGAAAGTGCACCACCACTCCCGGCGCCCGCTCGGCCTGGTCGTCAAAGTAGCTCACGTAGACGTTGCCGGCTTGCTTGACGTGGACGACATTGAGTCCCGCCTGGATCGTAATCCGCTGCCGCTTCAGCCCCCAGCCGTTCGGATCCTCGGTGGGCTCGACGCCTGCGGGCGGCTTGCGTAGCCAGTCGGGAATCAGTAACGCCAGCTGCTTGTCGTCCGTCGGGCCGACAAACACAACGTGTTCGCCGGACTCCAGGTAGATTCCGGTGATGTTCTCGTACCGGCTGAATCCATCGCCCAGCTTCAGGCCTTCGTCCAACGCGCGGGGCGAAGGATAAGCCTCGTATCTGGCGGCCCGATACGTCGTGTCATACGTCCGGTCCAGCAGTCCGGCGGCGACCGTCCTGAGCAGGTCGCTCTGGAAGCCGTCCAGGTCTTTCGCCTGCACTCCGGTCTTCAACTGACTGCAGCTGGCATCGGTAAAGAACGCCATGTCCGCTCGGATCGCCTCGAGATTGTAGTTAGCGGCAAGCGCGTCCAGCGAACAGAACGACAACGACAGACAAAGAACGAGTTGTTTCATGCTTGGTAAACCCTGGTCCTGCGGCCCCGATCATGTATCGCCCGGACCTCAGCATAGCGTTCGTCGGCTGACGGTCAAAGACCCGGGCCTTATCCAACGTGCCTTGTCCAACGTGCCTCGTCCAGCGGCGTGCCGGAGCAACCGGCTGTCAGCGCAGGCTTTTTTCGCGTAGCAGTTGATCGATCCAGCGTGCGTCCTCGTCGCCAAACCGCGGCACGGGCTCGACGCGATAGTTGATCCGCTGATAGCGGCCATCCCGGTAGCAGGCGTCGATGAGCGGCTGAAGCCGCAGCACCACGTCAGCGTCAGAGTGGAGCGGAATGCGGATGTTCGGCAGCGGCAGGCGGAGTGGTCCAGCAGTGTCGCTGCGGACGCGGTTCAATGTCCACTCCCGCACTCTCCTCGACGCGAGCCTGTAGATCGTCAGGGAGCTGAGCGTTGAGTTGGTTGCGAGCGTAGACGATCAGACTGGTGTGAATGTCTCCCCAATACCGCTCAAGATATGGGTCCATGCCCGGAAAGGGACTTTTCATGTCCAGCGCCTCCCCTGCTTGCGGCCAGCTTCCAGCGTGGCAAAGCGGCTGAACAAGGGAAGCTTGCCGTTGCCCATTTTAGCCGAGGCGCCGGAGGGCGGCAATTGTCGGACCGTCTCCGGGTGGACCGTCTCCGGGTGGACCGTCTCCGGGTAGGAACGCTCGCTGTTCGCCTCCGACCTCAAAGGGACTCCGGTTCGGCGGTGGTCATACAGGACGCCTTGGCATATCCCAGCGAACGGATGACTTCGAGGATTTCGCTGCACGTGGGGAACATGCGTCCGCTGGTCCGTTTGTACGAGTCCAGGGCCCGCATGAACTCGATTTCATCGCCGCTGTAATCCCGTTCACAGGTCGTGGGATCGATTTGGCGGCGACGGTGTGAGTTCCGCCGCTCGCCCTTGCGCCGCTCCTCGGCCACGGGAACGCTGGCCTTGCGCCGATCACTGCCCTCGTGGCGGCGACCGGCCATCGTACGGCGTTCCATCAGGACTTCAACGTTGCCAGCGATGCATTCGACGTTCACAGGCTGATCCTCCGAAGACTTGGGCGAAGACGCCAACAGATTTGAAAGGGTTGAGAAGATGCGGCGAGAATTCCGGCTAAGGTAACTTAACACGTAACTGTGCGCAGTCCAGGAATTCCGCGAAGAATGGCGAGCGTTTTCGCAAAATGCGGAAAGTCCGGATTAGCCGGATTGTGAGGGGCGCATCGCACCCCGAAGCGTCAGCGAGGATCCTCGTCCGTTCCTCGCTGACGCGTCGGGTTACGATTCGGACCTGCTCCGATCGAGGCCCGCTACGCGATACGCGGCGTCTGGTGGCGTGGATCTTTCCGCACCGAATCGGCGGACGGGGGCTGAGGAGCCTCGACCTGTCCCAGGGGGATGGTCCGGCGGATCTCTTCGACGGCGACGCCCAAAGGCGTCGTGATCGGCGTCAGGCCGTCCGTGAGTTCATCGACCGGATTCCAGCGGTCGGACCAGGAGGCCGTCCAGACCCGCAGCAAGGCCAGCGGCGGATGGCGATCGATCGCGAGCGACGTGGACGCGGCCACACCGAGCTTGGGCCCCGGGCCGGCATGGGCTGGTCGCGGTGACCTCGAAATCCCGGCCGGCAGATTGCCTTGCTTGCCCGCGATTGCCGTCGCCGGAGCGACGGGGCGGGCCGCCAGCTCGCGATGCCGGACAATCGCCTGGGAGCGGTGGGCATACCAAGCCAGCGGAACCAGCAGGGCCAACGCCAGGCCCACGGCGAGAGAGGCCCAGACGCCCTGGAAACGTCGGTGGGCCGCAAGCTGCCGCCGGGGGCGCTCGGCCCGGCGAACGACCTGCAACGGAAAGTCATCCCCGGGCACGGGCAATTCCAACAAGTCCAGTCCCGTCAACAGGCGATGACAGGCCGCAAGCCGCTGGCGGCACGGGGGGCACTGCCGGGCGTGAGAACTCAGCCGGGGATCCTCGGACGGCACTTCGCGACGATCCAAGACTTGATGCAGTCGGCGTTCAAACTGCTCGCATCGCATGCCCCCGTTCTCCCACGACTTCGCGCTGCCGCAGTTGAGCCATCAACTGCTGGCGGGCTTTGTGAATCCACGTCTTGACCGTTCCCAACGGCCGCTGGAGTGCTTCCGCGATCTGATCGTAGCTCAATTCGTTCTCGTGGAACAGGATGAACGCCTCGCGAAGCTCGGGCCGCAACCGGAGCACGGCCAACTGAACCTCTTCGCGCAACGACCGCAAGGAACCGCCATCCGCCGCCCGGTCGACCAACTGGTCCTCGCCCACCAAGCCGGTCGTCGGGATCCGCTTGCGGGCTGCCAACATGGTCCGGCAGCGATTGCCGGCGATGGCTAGCAGCCAGGGCTCGAATTCGCGAGCGGAGTCCCACGAGGGCAAGCTGCGGAGCACGCGGACGAAGGTCTCTTGGGCGGCGTCCTCGGCGTCCTGACGCTGCCCCAGCATGCGATAGCAAAAGCGAAACACGCGGTCACGATACCGCTCGATCAAATCCACCATCGCGGATTCGTCGCCGGCCAAGCAATGCTGTACGAGCTGCCGAAGGCTGCTGGACACGGGCCGCCGGTCCCCTCTTGATAGCGGAACGGGGAATCACCGCTTGTTGAAGAATTTCTTGAGCATTTCAGCCGCCGCTTCGCGGGAATTCGCGGATTCGGCCTCCGGCCGCTGCGGCAGCTTGCCGAACACCTTTTTGCCCTTGGCCTTGCCCGCCGCTGGCATCTCCTTGGAATCGGACGCGGCGGGGGCCTCGGTCTCAGCGACAGCGGCCTCGGCCGTCATCGCCAGCTTCTTCTGCAACGAGACCTGGTCGGTTTCATCGAGCCTCAGCTGGCGCGTCTCCGGATCGGCACGGCGCCGCAACCGGTCCTCCTGGTCCGCTTCCTCCAGCCAGTCGCTGATGTCGCCCTCGTCCAGCATCACCGTGTCTTTGCCGCCGGCCGTCGTTCGCGCCGCGGCCTCTTTGACACTGGTGACCTTGGGTTTCTTTTCGCCGCCCAGAGCATGGTCGATGACGATCTCGAAGGCCAGCGGCCCAAACTGAAGCGTATCGCCGGCTTTCAGGACGCGATCTTCCGCGATCCGGTCGCCGTTGACCAGCGTCCCGTTCTTGCTGCCCAAGTCCCGGACGATCAACTCGCCGCCCTTGACGTAGATGACACAATGCCGTCGGCTGATCGCATCGCTCTTCGGACGCAGATGGCAGTCCTCACCGCGGCCGATAACGCACTTGGGGGTGGGGATCTTGAGTTCCTTGCCCGCCTCCGGACCCTTGACCAGCTTGAGCTTGACCTTCATATAGGATCATCCCTATCGGACAGCTGACTTCGCGCCCCAGAAACCATATTTAAAGCAAGTTATCTGCGGTTTGTCCAGCCGGGTTTGGCGAATTGCCCGGCCTGAAACCGCTCCGCCGCCTGCCATTCGTCAGCGGTCGCCGTGCCGGGCCGAAGTGTCAGGCCCAACATGCCGGCCGCACGCCGAGCCCAGCCTTCCGCCAGTTCCCTTGGATTGATGGCGACGCAAGCAAGTTCCGCAATTCCATCGAGTTCGGGGGCGGCTGACGAGCGCCGCAGCAGGACGCTGCCATGTTGCAGCAGCGTGCCCCGATGCCGCCGTTGAGCGCTGCCGGCGATTTTGGCGTCTCCGACCAGCACATCCCGCTCGGCCCGCCGCTGAAAACACAGGAACGGCTCCTCCCCCCGCGGCCGCTTGGGCGGCGTCCGGCACAGTCGGGCCGTCACTGCGTACCGCGCCAATTCCCCGACCAACGCCGTATGAAAGGACTCGTACAAGGCGGCCAAGTCGGAACTGAGGTGCGTGCCGACGGCCGTGGTGTAGCTGTAGGTCAGTTCGACGTCGTGCAGGATCGCGCCGCCGCCTGTCGCCCGGCGCACCGCGGGACAATGGCCACTGGCCGGATGCGTCCCCCGATCGGCGGCCTGTTGGAAGTAGCCCAACGAGAGCGTGGGGACTTCCCATCCGTAGAACCGCAGGCAACTCCCCTGCCCTGCCCTGCCGGCGGACTCCAGCAGCGCTTCGTCCAGCGCCATGTTCCAGCTACCGGCGGCCGGGGCGTCGAAGATCAGTCGGCATTCCATCGGAGTACGGGCTTGCGCGCCGCCTGGACTTCATCGGGACGACTGACCGGCGTGGTGTCGGGCGCCTCGTGCAAGGCGTCCGGCGGTTGCTCGATCAACCGCCGCAAGGTCTCGGCGAACGCGTCCAAGGTCTCTTTGCTCTCCGTCTCCGTCGGCTCGATCATGATCGCCTCCGGAACGGTCAAAGGAAAATACACCGTCGGAGCGTGGAAGCCGTCGTCCAGCAACCGCTTGGCGAGGTCCATCGCCGAGATGCCTTTCTCTTTCTTCAGCCGGGACGCCGAGGCGACGAATTCGTGCATACAACGGTCGCCCTGCGGTACGGGCAGGAAATGCTTGACGCGGCTGAGCAGGTAGTTGGCGTTCAACACCGCGTTTTCCGAGACGGCTTTCAGCCCCGCGGGGCCGTAAGTGCGGAGGTAGCAATAGGCGCGGACCAGGACGCCGACGTTGCCGAAGAAGCTGCGGACGCGGCCGATGGACTGCGGGCGGTCGCACTCCAACCGATACCGCTGGCCGTCCCAGGCAACCACCGGCACCGGTAGGTAAGGCCCCAACCGGTCGGTGACGCAGATCGGCCCCGCGCCGGGACCGCCGCCGCCATGCGGGCCGGAGAACGTCTTGTGCGGATTGAAGTGCATCATGTCCGCGCCAAAATCGCCCGGACGCGTGATGCCCAGTACGGCGTTCATGTTGGCGCCGTCCAGATAGATCAGCCCGCCGCGGTCATGGACCCACTGGGCGATCTGGCCGATCTGGCCATCGAACAATCCCAGCGTGTTAGGGTTCGTCATCATGAACACTGCCAGCTGGTCGTCCAGCTTGGCGCGCAGGTCGTCCAGGTCGACCAGACCGCCGTCGGTGCTCTTGACGGTGACCGTCTCAAAGCCGGCCATCCGCGCACTGGCCGGATTGGTCCCGTGCGCCGAGTCGGGGGCCAAGACCTTGGTTCGCCGTTCGCCCCGCGCGCGGAACTCGGCGGCGGCCACCATCAAGGCGGTCAGCTCGCCATGAGCTCCGGCGGCCGGCTGCAGCGATACTGCGGGCAAGCCCGAAATCTCGCCCAGCATCTGCTGCAGTTCGAACAGCAGTTGCAGCAAGCCCTGCAGCATGTCTTCCGGCTGGTAGGGATGCAGGTTGGCGAGGCCGGGCAGCGACGCCAGCCGTTCGTTCCGCTTGGGGTTGTACTTCATGGTACAGGACCCTAAGGGATAGAAGTGCGTATCGACGGACATGTTCAGCGTCGACAAGTTCGAGAAATGCCGCACCAGGTCCGGCTCGGCCAACTCCGGCAACGGCGGCGGCTGCGGGGCCAGCGAGTCGGCGGGCAGCAATTGGTCGCAGGGCCGCTGCGGGACGTCGCAGGCCGGCAGTCGCACCGCGCGGCGGCCCGGCTTGGACAACTCGAACAGCAGATCCGTGGATTGGTTGTTGCGCACGTGGGGTCCCTTGTTCGCGGTGTCAGGCGGTTACGAAACGGTCCAAGAACTCGGCGAGCCCGTCGATCTCCTGTCGAGTGCGGTTCTCGGTCACGGCGACCAGGAAGCAGTCCTTCAGTTCCGGATACCAACGCTCCAGCGGCACGCCGGCCAAGTACCCGGCTTGGCTGGCCGCGGCGAGGATTCCGCGGACGTCGCAGGTCAAATCGCGGACCACGAATTCCTTGAACGTCGGTTTGGCAAAGGCCCGGGTGAACTTGATGCTCGCCGTGATCTGCTGGGCCGCGTAATGGGCTTTCTGCAAACACAATTCGGCCGTCTCGCGCAATCCCTGCGGTCCCAACGCCGACAAATAAATGGCTGCGCGGAGCGCGATCAGGCCTTGATTGGTGCAGATGTTACTCGTCGCCTTGTCCCGGCGAATATGCTGTTCCCGCGTTTGCAGAGTCAGCACCCAGCAGCGCCGGCCGCGGCGATCCGTCGTTTGCCCTGCGATGCGGCCCGGCATGCGGCGGACGAACTGTTCGCGGCAGGCCATGATCCCCAAGTAGGGACCGCCGAACAGCATCGGCGTGCCCAGCGACTGGCCCTCGGCGACGGCAATATCCGCGCCCAGATCGGCCGGCCGCTTCAGCAGGCCCAGGCTGATCGGATCGAAGGCTTGAACCAGCAGCGCGCCGGCGTCGTGCGCGATCTTGGCCACCGCCGCAACGTCCTCCAGGCAACCGAAAAAGTTGGGATGCTGGATCAGGACGCAGGCCGTCTGGCCGTCCACCGCCGCCGCCAGGGCTTCCAAATCCGTCGTCCCGTCGCCGGCGCCGACCGTCACGCACTGGGTGTTCAGACCGGCCAAGTATGTCGCCAAGATCTGGCGGTATTCCGGATGCACGCTGGCCGCCACGACGACTTTGCCCTCGCGCCGCGTGACGCTCATCGCCATCAGCACGGCTTCGACCGCCGCGGTGCCGCCGTCGTACAGGCTGGCGTTGGACACGTCCATGCCCGTCAGCTGGCAGATCAGCGTCTGGTACTCGAACATCGCCTGCAAGTTGCCTTGGCTCACTTCCGGCTGATACGGCGTGTACGAGGTGTAAAACTCGCCCCGCGAGGCGAGCGCGTCGACCACGGCCGGCACGAAGTGGTCGTAGCTGCCGCCGCCCAGAAAGCACACCTGCCGGCCCGCGTAGCCATTCCGTTCGGCCAGGGCCGTCAGGTGTCGAGTCAGTTCGATCTCGGTCAGCGCGGGCGGCAGGTCCAGCGGCCGCGACAGGCGGTATTCCGGCGGGACCGATGCAAACAACTGCTCGATCGACGCCGCTCCGATCGCCTGCAGCATCGCCTGCTGGTCCTCGGCCGTGTTGAACAAGTACGCCATAATCGCCAACCCCCCCTGCCCTGCCCTGCCCTAGTGTCCTGCCTCAGCACACTGCTTCTGGTACGCACCGTAATCCATCAGCTTGGATAACGCCGTCTCGCCCGTCAGGCGGACTTTCATCACCCACCCTGCCCCGTACGGGTCCTGGTTCAGGGTCTCCAGGCGGTCCGGCAGGTCGCGGTTGACCTCGAGGATTTCCCCGTCCACGGGGCTGTACAGCGGGCTGACGGCCTTGACCGACTCGACCTCGCCGAACTCCTCGCCCGCCGCCACGTGCTTGCCGACTGGCGGCAATTCCATGAACACCAGGTCCGTCAACTGCTCGACGGCGAACGCCGAGATACCCACCGTAGCGACCTTGACGCCGCCCTCGTCCGCGACTTGGACCCATTCGTGGGTCTCGCTGTACAACAGCTCTTCTGGTTTCACGACTGCGTTCCTTATTCCTGATTCCTGGGTTGCCTAAGCTCGCTGGCTTCGACGATAAAACGGCAACTCGACGATTTGCGCGGCTTCCAAACGCCCCCGGATGTCGACGGCCAGTTCCGCGCCCACGGCCGCTGCTTCGGGCTGCACAAACGCCATGGCGATCGGCTTGTCCAACGTCGGCGAGAACGTGCCGCTGGACACCGTGCCCACCGGCTGACCGCCCGCGACGACCGGGTAGTTCTCGCGCGGGACGCGCCGGCCCGCCAATGCCAAACCGATCCGTTTCAACTGCCGGGGGTCGTCCTTCAGTCGCCGCAGGGCCTCCGCGCCGACGAACGAGCGGCCCTGCAGGTTGACCGCGAACCCCAGCCCGGCTTGAAACGGGTTGATCGTCTCCGACAGTTCATGCCCGTACAGCGGCATACCGGCTTCCAAGCGTAACGTGTCCCGAGCGCCCAGACCAGCGGCCTGCAGCCCGGTTTCCCGGCCGGCTCGAAACAGGTTCGTCACCAGCTCGACAGCGTCTTCGGCCCGCACGATCAGCTCGAAACCGTCCTCGCCCGTATAGCCCGTGCGGCTGATCGTGCACGGCCGGTCGAAATATTCGGTCACCACGCCGGTGTAATAGCCCATCCGCTCCAGATCGACGTTCACCAGCCGTCTGAGGATCTGAAGCGACTGGGGGCCTTGCAGGGCGATCATGGCCGTCTCGGTGGTCCGATCGGCCAGCTCGACGTCGCCGTCGTCCGGGGTCAGCAACTGCCGGAACCAGGCGACGATCTTGGCTCGATTGCTGGCGTTGACCACCAGCAGATGGTACCGCCGCCCACTGGGCGTCTCCATTTGCGAAACCAGGATATCGTCCAAGACGCCGCCCTGGTCGTT
>CAIYOB010000979.1 GCA_903927685.1 uncultured Planctomycetaceae bacterium | reverse complement strand
GCCTGTCGGCCGTGGGATAGGCATCCTGCCTGTCATCCTGTCAAATTGACGGACCTCGAAACATCGGACTTGGATGACAGGCTGGAAGCCTATCCCACGGGAGGGCCTCATGCAGACGGGCATATTTCGGCGAAGACACTTGCCGCATTGGGACGTCGAGCACAAACCGATCTTCCTGACGGCCTGTCTGGAAGGCAGCATTTCGGCGGCTGGACTACAACGGATTCGACAGTACCGCACGGAACTCGAAACGCGGCCGCGGCCGGCTCAGATGACCGAAGACGATTGGGAACATCACAAGCACAAGCTGCTGTTCGCACTGGTGGATGACCTGCTCGACCACCACAGTCCCATGCAGCATCTGGCAGACGAACGTCAGGCGCAGATCGTGCAGGACGCCTTCTTGCACTTCGCTGGCGAGCGGTACACGCTGTTGGCGTTCGTCGTCATGCCGAGCCATCACCATTGGCTGTTTCTACCGGATGAAAGGTGGGCGGTCGAGGCTGTGCAGCGGTCGATTCGGTCTGACGGTCAGCGGCGGACGGCGCGAGAGATCATCTCGCACAGCATTCAGAGCTACACGGCCACGATGTGCAACCGAGCGCGAGGCGCAGCGGGCCCGTATTGGCAGACGGAGACGTTTGACCACTGGGCGCGGGACGAAGCGGAGATGTTTCGCATCATCGACTATATCGAACGCAACCCGGTGAAGGCTGGCCTGGTGGAGCGGCCGGAGGATTGGCACTGGTCGTCCGCTCGAATCCGCCGTCTGCGCGGAACGAAGTCTGGTGAGCCGATCTGGAAAGTGGGATAGGCTTCCAGCCTGTCGGAAAGAAGAGGCAATTAAACGGCACAGGTCTAATCTCGCTGACGGGGTTGCCCCAGCGAGTGGCACTGCTTACTCGCCCGCCGTTACCCGGCCCAAATCCGGGGCACAGACCGTGCCGGCGGGGAGTCAGCAGTGCGGTGCGCGCCCAACGCCCGACTTGGTTGCGGGTTCTGCGAAAGCAAGTTCTCCGAAAACCAGGTAAGAAATCTCTTTCTGGTCGCCCTGGGGACGTACCGTGAACAATGAGTGGCGGCCGCCAGTCCATTGGTCTGGGGGGCGCGTACCAGTCGACTCCAGGTGCCCCAATATGCCGCCTTGACGGACGCCCTACGCGTCCAGCGTCGGCACGGCGATCTCGGCGATCAGGTCGCTCAGGATGTGCTCGGCGGTGACCTTGCGCAGGCGGCTTTCCGGGCGGAGGATCAGGCGGTGAGTCAGCACCGAGGCGGCCACGCGTTTGACGTCATCCGGTTGGACGAACTTGCGACCGCGGATCGCGGCCATCGCCTGGCCGGTGCGGAACAAGGCGATCGAGGCCCGGGGGCTACCACCCAGCGCAAGATCCGGATGCTCGCGGGTGTCGTGCACGATCTGCATCAGGTACTGCCGCACCTTGTCGTGGACTTCGACGTCGCGGACCGCTTGCTGGCACGCGAGCAACTCGTCAGCCGAGACCACGCTCTGCAAGCGATCCAGCGGATGCCCGTGTTGGAGCATGGCCAGCATCTTCAGTTCCTCGTCCATGCTGGGATATCCCAAGCTGAAGCGCATCAGGAAACGATCCAGCTGGGCCTCGGGCAGCGGGAACGTGCCTTCGTGGTCGATCGGGTTCTGGGTGGCAATCACCAGGAACGGCGGCAGCAGTTCGCGCGTCATGCCGTCCACCGTCACACGGCGTTCCGCCATGGCTTCCAGCAGTGCCGCCTGGGTCCGCGGCGTCGTGCGGTTGATCTCGTCGGCCAGCACGATCTGCGCAAAGATCGGGCCGGGACGGAATTCAAACTCGGCCGTCTTTTGGTTAAAAATCGACGTGCCCGTGACGTCCGTCGGCAAGAGATCCGGGGTGCACTGGATGCGTTTGAATGACGCGCCCACGCTGGCGGCCAGGGCCCGAGCGAGCATCGTCTTGGCCACGCCCGGCACGTCCTCCAGCAGGATATGACCCTCGCAAAACCACGAGACCAGCGACAAGACCAATTGTTGACGCTTGCCGATGATAACGGTTTCGACGTTGCTGATGATCTTCCGGGCAGTCATGCTGACGTCGGTCATCCGAGTCGCTCCTTCTTCCCTCTGCTTGCCTCAAGATTCTCGCACGACTGGGCGAAATTCAACGTGAATTCCGGCAACAGCGCGAGTTCCTCGCCCTCGGGAGCCGAGTTGCCCCAGGGTGTTCGTTGACGGGGGCTGACGTTCTCCTACAATGACGTGTGAGCGGCTTGGTGGCAACTACCGAAACATGGAACGACGACATGAATCCACGCTGGCTGACAGCCTTACCTGTCTACAACGAAGTCCGTTATGTCGACGCCGTACTCGACGAAGTGAGCGAGTACAGCCCGGAAATCTTGGTGGTCGACGACGGATCGACGGACGGGACGGGCGAACTGCTGGCGGCTCGCAACGATGTCCAGGTCGTGCGGCATCCGGAGAACCGCGGCTACGGCGCGGGCCTGATTTCGGCTTTCGAGTTCGCCGCCCGGAACGGGTACGAGTACTTGGTCACGATTGACTGTGACGGCCAGCACGAGCCGCAACGGATCCCGGAATTCGTTGCCGCCTGCGACGGCGTCGACATCGTCTCGGGCAGCCGCTATCTGCAGTATTTTGCCGGTGACAGCCGTCCGCCAGCGGACCGGCAGCGGATCAATCGCCAAATCACCCAGGAACTGAATCGCCGCCTTGGGTTGAAGCTGACGGACTCGTTCTGCGGGTTCAAAGCGTATCGCGTCGCCGCGCTGGCGACCTTGCGGCTGACCGAGACCGGGTACGCGATGCCGATCGAGTTGTGGGTGCAAGCCGTGGCGGCCGGGCTGACAATCGTGGAATTGCCAGTGCCGCTGATCTACCTGGACGAATCGCGTTCGTTTGGCGGCGAACTGGACGACGCCGGGACGCGGCTGGATCACTACTACGACGTGTTGGAGCGGAGCCTGCAGGCGGTTCGGGGGCGCCGAACTCGGTCGAGGGTCGGTCAGGCGGCATTGGTTTCCTAGTTCAAGTCTCTTTGGCCAGTTCAACTGCCCGTGCCCGAGAATGAACCCCGTCCGCGATGCCTGTGCAACTCGCCTACAAACCGATCCGTGCCCCGCGCGAGCATGGCCGAGCGTTGATTGACCCGGCGTGGGACTTGATCGCGGGGATGATCGAGGAGAATTGGAATTCGGCGGTTCGGACCGCCTGTGAGGTGCAAGGCGTTTCGTGGCAGCGGCTGCGGACGGAAGCACGCCAGCACCTGATCCAGGAAGCACGGCGACATACCTTGGCCTACCGCGACACGGAGTTGGACGCCTGCAACGCGGGTCCGGTTATCCTGGCAGGTCACCAGCCGCAGCTGTTTCATCCGGGCGTGTGGTTCAAGAACTTTGCCCTGTCCGCATTGGCTCGCCAGTCTGGCGGGCAGGCAATCAACCTCTTGATTGACAACGACATCCTGCGGAATCCGTCGATTCGCGTTCCGGCGGGCTCGGCGGCTGAGCCGCACGTGACGTCGGTGTCGCTGGACGGAGTCGTCGCCGCGATTCCGTTTGAGGAGCGGGCGGTGGCCGACGCCGAGTTGTTCGACTCGTTCGCCGCCCGCGTCCAGGCGGTGAGCCACGAGGTGCTGTCGCAGCCCTTGATCGCCGAGTTCTGGAACCTGGTGCGCGAGGCCCGGTTGCGTTCGGACAACTTGGGCCGCTGTCTGGCCGAAGCCCGGCATCGGCTCGAGGGCCGCTGGAATCAGCACACGTGGGAAGTGCCGTTGAGCACCGTGTGCGAGTCGCCCGCGTTCGCCCGCTTTGCCGCGCATCTGCTAGTCCACCTGCCGCAGTTGCGGGAAATCTACAACGCCTCGTTGCACGAGTATCGGCTGGTCAATCACGTCCGCAGCCGCGCGCACCCCGTCCCGGATTTGGAACTCGACGGACCGTGGTGCGAAGCTCCGTTCTGGCTGTGGAGCGATGCCTCGCCGGCCCGCAAACGAGCGTTCGTGCGGGCGGGTGCCCAGGGCCTGGAATTGACCGACCGGGAGGGGATTCAGCTGCAACTGCCGATGACCGCGGACGCTGCCGGCGACCAGGCCGTCGAAGCGTTGCGGACGCTGGCGCAGCAGGGCGTCAAGTTACGGCCTCGAGCATTGGTCACGACGATGTACGCGCGGCTGGTGCTGTGCGACCTGTTCCTGCATGGCATCGGCGGGGCCAAATACGACCAGTTGACGGACCTGATCATCGACCGGTTCTTCGGCCTGCGTCCGCCCGGCTTTGTGACCTTGTCGGCGACCTTGCTGTTGTTCGACGACCGGACTGCCGAATTGCGAGAGCGCATCCGCAGCGAAAAACGCCGGCTGCGCGAGTTGCGTTTTCAGCCCGAGCGTCACGTCGTTCCCAGCGACGCCACCGACCGCTGGACGGTTGCGAAACGCTCTTGGATCAGTTCCTGTCCGCCGCGCGGGCAGCGCCGCACGCGGCACGACGAGATTGCGCGGCTCAACGCCCGGCTGAGTGCCACGCTGGAACGCGAACGCGAGCAGGCAGCGGCGCAGCTCGGCGTCTGGACCGCTGACTTGCGGCGCCAGTCCAATCTCGCCTCGCGCGAGTTCTCCTTCTGCTTGTTCGCCGAGGAGGAATTGCGGCCACTCCTACTGGACCTTTCCCGCGGCAGGGCCTAAGCTAGCAGCTTGGACGGAGGCGGCCATCACCGGCAGCTGGGTTGAGTTGCCCGGGGACGATGGTTGTGGCGACGGATGGATTTCCCACAGAAGGACTCTTGGAAATGACTTCCACCGCTCTCGTCCGCGCGCAGGACACGGCGCGGCGTGCCGGCTATCGGCCGGGTCTTGCGGCGGGGCTTGAAATGGCAGCCGGCACAGCCGGCGACCATCCCGCCGTGCAGCAATTTTTGGAGAGACTACTACCCGACCTGTCCACTGCCGAGTTCTGGTCGCAGTTGGACGAGCCGAGATATGAACCGAGCGATCGCCTGCTGGTCAAGTACGGTCAACGTGTGGCCGCTCATCTGCGATTGTCGTCGCGCGACATGCGTTTCGGCGCGTCATCGTTGCCGGTTTCCCGTGTCGTCGACATGGCCACCTTGCCCGAATTCCGGGGCCGCGGCTGCGCGTCGGTGCTGTGGGATGTAGCGGAGCGGAAGCTGCGCCGCGAGGGGGTGCCATTGGCGCTGGTGCGGGCTGAGGATGCCGAGTTCTATGGGCGGCGAGGCTGGGTGGTGTGCGGCCGGACCAGCTGTTCGTCGGCCGGCTGCCACCAAGTCTTGGCGCAAATCCAGTCGCCAGCCGTACCCCGTGTCCAACCGCCGCTGGATACGCCCTTGCCTCCCCTGCACATCCGCTATCTGCGGCGGGTCGAATTGGCGGCGTTGGTCCGGCTGTACGAGCAGCAGATCCGCCCCGCGTACGGCAGCTACGTGCGGACGGAAGCCGACTGGCGGTGGCTGATCAATCGGCGCGGCTTTGAGCGAATCTACGTGGCGATCGAAGGCTCGCCGGAGATCGAGTTGGACGGGACCTTTTCGGCGATCGTAGGCTACGCCGCCACCAAGCATGCGCGGCTGGTCGAGTTGGTGTCTGCAGCCCGCCGGCCTGATGCGGCGGACCGGCTCTTGGCGCGTTTCTGCGGCGATGCCGTGGAGCAGGACTTGCGCGACATTCGAGTCGAATTGCCGCCGGACCACCCTCTCCACCAGACCCTGTTGGCCGCTGGCGGGGCGTTTTGCCAACGGCAGGTCGAGCGAGGCCAGGCGTTCCTGGTCAAGGTGCTGGACGTCGAGCGTCTGGTGCAGGCCCTGCATGCGGAGTTCCTCCGGCGTTTGCAGGCCGACCAGCGATTTGCCCATCGCGAATTCGGTTTCGTCGTCGGCGACCAGTCTTGGATTTTCGAACTAACGCCACACGCCAGCCGCTTGACGCCCGCACGCGTCCGCCGGACGTACCTGCGCTGTGACTGGCCCGCGTTCGTCCAACTGCTGCTGGGACACTTGGACGTCGGCCAAGGCGTCAGTGAAGGCCGGATCTGGGCCTCGAATCAACTGGCCCTGGAGCTGGCCGGTACACTCTTCCCGCCGCTGCCGCTGTGGTATCCGCCCTTGGAAGACTTGCCCGCCGAGTGATTCAGGGAGCTCTTGCCGCCCGGCTAGAATCCTCCGGGGCAGAAGACTGACGGCTCCCCCTGCTCCTGCCGTTCCCTTGTCGGCAGTCGCGGCTTTCACTTCACCGATCTCGGCCTGGACGTTTCATGAGAACCCAAGTCTCGCCCAAGCAACTCGCCCGCGCCATCCAGGTCAGTGAGTCCTCAATCAAACGCTGGTGCGACCAAGGAGTCATTTCCACCGTGCGGACGGCGGGTGGGCACCGGCGGATCGACATGACAGACGTCCTGCGATTCCTCCGCGACCATCGCTACGATTTGATCCGACCCGAGGTTCTGGGACTGCCCGCGACCACCGGCCGCACGGGCTGGATCCTCGACCGAGCGGAAGCCGGCTTCCGAGAGGCACTGTTGACGGGCGACGAAGATCGGGCGCGGCAAATCCTTTTTGATCTCTACCTGGCGAAGCACGAATTGACGACGATCCTGGACGGGGTCGTCGCGGCCGCACTGCACGGAATTGGAGATCGTTGGCGTTGCGGCCAGGCGGAGATTTACCAGGAGCGCCGCAGTTGCGAGATCTGCCTGCGTCTGCTGCACGAGTTGCGGCTGCTGACCACGCCGCCGACGGCGAGTCACGGGATGGCGATGGGGGGCACGCCGGAGGGCGATCATTACCAGGTTCCCAACGCGATGGTCGAACTCGTGCTGCGGCACACCGGCTGGCAAACGCATCCGCTGGGCACGGGACTGCCGTTCGACACGCTCCGCGCCGCCCTGTGCCAGCAATGTCCGCAGCTGTTCTGGCTGAGCGTTTCCCACGTTCGCGACGAGGCGGTGTTCCTGGCCGGCTGGAATGCCCTCTGCGCAGCGGCCCCTCCGAACGTCTCCTTGGTCGTCGGCGGCCAAGGGTTAACCGAATCACTGCGGCAGCAAATGCCGCGAGCGCACTTCTGCGCCAGCCTGGCGGAACTGGCAGCCAACGCCAGACTGCCATGCTGACCAGGTCACTCGCTCCATGTAAGGGGGGCCCGAGGACATGCCGTCGCCGAGCCAGCTCGCTGCCGGGTTTGCCTCAGCGGCTCGCTCGCCCATAGAATAGGCACGTTTGGCAGTATCTGTTCACCCCAAGGAGTCTTCCCATGAGACAGACGACCGTGTTGGCTTTCCTGATCCTGCTGTCGGGGACCAACCAATCTCCGGCCCAGGATCCGCAGCCGAAATCGGCTGAGAAACAAGCGCCGGCGGACGGCGGCCAGGTGTCGCCCGAATTCGCTGCGATTCACGCCGGATCGGAGGCTTTCGTCTCCGCCTTTGACAAGGCCGACGCCCAGACGCTCGCGGCGTTGTGGACCGAAAACGGCGAGTACGTCGACGAGACGGGACGCGTTTTCGCCGGTCGCGACGCGATTGGGAAAGTCTACACCCAGTTCTTTGCCGAGAATCCGCACGCACAAATCCACATTCAGATCGATTCGTTACGACAGCTGAGTCCCGAAGCCGTGATCGAAGACGGACGAGCCGTGGTCGCATTAGGTCCGACGGGTCCGGCCAGCAGCAGCGGCTATACTGCCGTGCATGTCAAGAAAGAAGGTAAGTGGTTGATGGCGTCGGTTCGCGATCTGCCGAGCGAAACGGCTTTGGCACGCCAGAATGCGGCCGACCTGCGGTGGCTGGTCGGAACGTGGGTCGCCGAAGAGCAGGGGGTCAAGACCGAGTCGATCTGCAGCTGGGTGGTCGACAAGAGCTTTCTCGAGCGGAAGCACACGACGACTCGGCCCGATGGCACCACGATGTCGGGCGTTCAGTTGATCGGCTGGAATCCCCTGGGACGGCACGTCCAATCGTGGAATTTCACCTCGGACGGCGGGTTCTCGGTCGGCGTCTGGACGCCGATCGACGGCGGCTGGCGAGCCAACATCTCCGGGACCACGGGCGATGGCGTACCCACCACCGCGGTGAATATCCTGCGCCGCCTGGACGACAACGCCTACGCCTGGCAATCGGTCCAGCGATTCCTGGGAGACGCCGCGTTGCCGGACACCGACGAGATCGTGATCAAGCGGCAGCCGGCAGCCAAGTGAACACACGCAAGCCAAGATTTTCACACGGAGACAAAATCATGATTCGGCGATTCTCGTTGACGGTGTTTTGCCTGGCCATCCTGACACTGCCTCCCGGCGTGTGCTGGGGACGTGGCATGGGGGGCGGCGGCCATGTGGGCGGCGGCTTTGGAGGCGGCGGGATGGGCGGCGGGATGGGCGGCGCGCGACCCGGCGGAGGATTCGGAGGTGGCAGCCTCGGCGGAGGCAATTTCGGCGGCGGCTTTGGAGGCGGCGGTTTCACCGGCGGCGCTCGCCCGAGTCCGGGCGGATTCGGCGGCGGCTTCGGAGGAATGGGGGCCGGTGGCGGCAATCTGGGTGGTGGCTTTGGCGGGGCGCGACCGGGAACGGGCGGGCTGGGCGGATTTGGCGGAGCCGGTGCCGGACTCGGTGGAGACTTTGGACGGACGCCCGGCGACTTGGGGAGACCGGGAGGCTATGGCCAGGAAGGCTTGGGGCGAGCCGGCGCGGGGCAGTTCGGGGGAGGGCAATTCGGTACGGGCGGACTGGGCGAACGTGGCCTGGGAGCTCAAGGTCTGAGCGCTGACCGATTCAACACGCCCAGTCGGAATCAGTTGAACAGCTTTCTCGGCCTGCCGTCCGACGAGGGGCTGCACGGTTTGAGCGGGAATCGCCCCTTCTCCGGCGACAACTTTGACGTCAACTACGGCACCAAGGAAGGACCTCGCGGCGGCCAGGCGGCGGGCATTTCCGTCACGGGCCCGCAGGGCAACACCGCAGGCCGAGCGGTCGGCGTTGGCGCGGAAGGCGGCGTGGGGACAGTCGCGGGAGTCCAAGGCGCCGGCGGCGGTGCGGCCGCCCGAGGCGCGGCCGTTGGCCCGGAGGGAGGCGCCGTCGCCGGTGGCGCGGTCCGCGGTCCCGAAGGCGGCGCGGCGGCCCGCGGCATAGCCGTCGGCCCAGGCGGAGGCGTCGCCGCGGGTGGCGCAGTCCGCGGTCCCGCGGGCGGCGCCGCCGCCCGCGGCGTCGCGGTTGGCCCGGGTGGTGGCGTCGCCGCCGGGTTCGCCCGAGTCACGCCCTCGGGACGCTACACCGCCGCGGTGGCGGTCCGCGGCAACTACGCTCATTGGGATGTCTACGGACGGGGTTGGTATACCGACCACCCCGGCGCCTGGTTTGCCGCCGGCTGGGCGGCCGGCGCCGTGTGGAGGACCTGCAGTTGGGCCACTGCGGCAGCCTATTGCGGCTATGCCACAATGCCCCCGGTGTACTACGATTACGGCAACAATGTGGTGTATGAAGAGAACAACGTGTACGTCAACGGGGACAGCACCGGGACGGCCGAGGAGTATTACGGCCAAGCGTCCAATCTGGCAGCGACAGGCGCCAAGGCCGACGCGCCGGCCGACGGCGATTGGTTGCCGCTGGGCGTGTTCGCCCTAGCCAAGCCCGACCAGAGCAAATCGGACGTGACGATTCAACTGGCTGTCAACAAGCAAGGCGTCGTGCGCGGCAACTATACCGATACCGAGACGAACAAGACGCAGCTCGTGCAGGGTTCGGTGGACAAGCAAACGCAGCGAGTCGCCTTTACCGTAGGTGACAACACCACGAACATTGTGGAAACGGGGCTTTATAATCTGACGAAGGATGAGGCCCCGTGCCTGCTGCATTTCGGCAAAGATCGCACCGAACAGTGGCTCTTGGTGCGGCTGACCAAGCCGGACGGCCAAGCGGATTAAGACGCCGTGGTTGCGGTCTAATGTTGGGGAGCGCCGCACGGCTGAGCATCAAGACGGATGCGGCCGAGCCGGCGCTTCCCAACGGGCAGGAATTGCCCTCCGGCAGTTTCGCCAGAGCGAGGTTAGTCCCACCACCACTGGTCTTTGGGGAGGGCCTGGATCTGCAGTTGCTCGTGCCGCGTCTTCAACTCGCCCTTGTCGTCGGGCTTGACGCGGTCAGACGCCAGGGCCAACAGCGGGCGAATACTGACGCCGCCGCCCACCGGAGTCATCAGGGTATTGCCCTTCCACACGGCGTTGACGGCCGTTTCGACTTGCTTGGGCTCCGGATAGGTTTCCACGGGGAACCGCTCTTCGCTGCCGAACGTCGCCATCTGCCAGTTCGCTTGGCCGTAGTAATCCTGCTGTTGGATAAAGGCCGCGGCGATCGCCATGTCGATCAGGTTCCGCAGTTGGGCATAGACCGGCTCTTTGGCGGCCAGTTCGGCGTACTTGGTCGTAAACGTCTTGACGAATTCCTGGCTGGCCAGATCGGCCGTCAGCGACTTGCCGCGGGCGCCGTCCGCCTGGACGAACTGGTCTTCGCTCAGCAACTGGACGCCTTCACCTTCCAACGCCATCGCCAGCCCATCTTCACTGACGCGGACGCAATCGTAGTTGGGTGTGAAATACCAACGTTGCAGGGCGTTTCTCGACACGCTGCGAGGATTGGCTTTCGAGACATAGCTGGGAATCCGGACGGCGGGGTTCTCCAGGCCGATCCCGATCAGCTTCATGCGATAATCCGCCTCGACCATGACTTGGGCAAAGTGCGTCGTCCGCGGGATGCCTTCGATGCGGATGTTCTGCAAGCCGAGGTTCTCCTTCAAGCCCATCGCGATCCGCTGGTCGTCCGCCGGCGTGACGCGGCCAGCGATGTTGACCAAGTATTGACGCATCTTGGCCAGACCTTCCTGCGTCGGATCGATCGAGACGACGAAAGCGTCAGTCGGCTTGCCGCTGGGCGGAAATGCCCGCAGGGCGACGACCAGATCCTGCAGTTCGAGAACGGCGCGTCCGGTGTGAATCCCGACCGGTCGCCCGGCGGTGTTCGTCATGAATCCTTCGGCGGTGCCTGAAATAACGATGTCGCCCGTCTCCGGGTAGACATACACGTTGCGGATACGCGTCAAACCGGCCAAGTAACGCATGTCGTCGGTCAGCCCCTGTCCGGTCGCCAACTGCTGTGCCGCCAACGCTTCCAGGCGGGTCAGCGACACCTTGCGGTCCTTGCTCGCTCGCGCCATGTCGGGGGCCAAGGCCGCCTGGGCTGCCTGCAGCCGCTGTCGAGTCAACATGCCCGTCGGGTCGGGAAACACGCGCGTGCGGAGTACGCCGCCCGCGTCCACCACGACTCCGTTCCCCTGCTGGGCAACCGCACTCGACGTCGCGAGCCCCAGGACGGCCAAGCTGAACAGGACGGATACCAGTAGTCGTCGCCGAGCCATTATCGTCACCTCGTTATTCGATACCCCGAACGAAACTCGCCTTGGGAACACTGGCACTGCCAGTGGAACACAACCCGGAACACTGGCGGAACCAGTGGTACAACCCGAAAATCGATCCTTTTCGAAACACGAGCGGCCGGCGCAAGGGCTGACCGCCTGATCTATTATGCGATCTTAATAGCGCAGTATGGGAAAGACAAGAAATATAGCGGCTTTACGGCGATTGATACAATCCGGATTTCCGTGACACGGATCACGTCTCTGTCTTTTCCGGCTTGGCCTCCGTCTCCCGCTTGTCGAAGAACATCCGGATCGGAACCTCCGCAAAATCCACGTTGTCGCGAAGTGCCGCCAGCAAGTACCTACGGTACGACGCCGAGAAGGACTTCGGCTCGTTGCACATCAGCACGATCGTGGGCGGTTGGACCGCCGTCTGCGTCGCGTAATAGACCTTGGGCCGGCGATGGCCGGACTGGGGCGGCGGATGCAGTTCCAACGCCCGCTTGATCAGCCGGTTCATTTCTCCCGTGGTCAGCCGCATCAGCGATTGCTTGAACAGCATCTGCGCGTGGTTGACCAGTTTCTTGACGTTCTTGCCGGTTTGAGCCGTAATGAACGCGATCGGCACGTAGTTCAGCGTGGGAAACGTCTCGCTGATGTACTCTGCCCACTCCCCCGTCGCGTGCTTCTCGGCCAACAGGTCCCACTTGTTGACAACAAACAAACACGGCTTGTGGTTCTCCTCGATGTAGTGAACCAGCTGTTTGTCGACGGTACTGATCGGCTCGTTCGCATCAAAAAACATCAATACGACATCAGCTCGCCGGATGCTGCGTTGAGCGCGATGCAGGCCGTAGTACTCGATGTCGCGGCGGATGCTCTTCCGCTTTCGCACTCCTGGCGTATCGATGGCGATGAAGGTCTGGCCGTCCAGGTCGAAGCGGACGTCGACGCTGTCGCGGGTGGTCCCCGGCACGGAACTGACGATCATCCGCGGGCTGTTGGACAGGGTGTTGATAAAGGTGCTCTTGCCCACGTTCCGGCGGCCGACGATGGCCAGTTTCATGAGCGGTTCGGTTTCCGGCTCGGAGGCGGCTTCCGGCAGACGCTCGACGATCGCATCCAGCAGGATCGCCCGGTTGCGATTCTGCAGGGTGCTGACCCGCAGGACCTTGTCGGCCCCCAAGCGATAGAACTCGTCCGCTTGCGAATCGAGCCGCTCGTGGTCGGCTTTGTTAGCGACCAACAGTACCGGTTTGCGCAGCGAGCGCAGACGCTGGGCCACTTCCTGGTCCAGGGGGACCATGCCGGACCGTGTATCGACCACGAACAGGACGAGATCGGCCGTCGCCAGCGCGTACTCGATCTGCTCCTCGATCTCGTGGCTCAAGTCATCGACGTCGTTGATGCCGATCCCGCCCGTATCGACCAGTTCGAAACGGCGCCCCTCGTGCTCGACTTCCCCCATCATGCGATCGCGGGTGACCCCGGCCATGTCATCGACGATGGCCAGTCGCTTGCCGACCAGCCAGTTGAAGAGACTGGATTTGCCCACGTTGGGCCGCCCCACGATGACCACTTGCACGCTCGACATATCGCCGCCTTGATTCAACCGCCCGCGTCTGCCGACATCAGCAGCAGAGCGTCACCGGGCTGCAAAGGAAAGCCAGGATCGGAAATGAACTGTTCGCCGCCCAGGTTGGCCAAGTACTCCGGACGCAGACTGCCGCGGTCCAGACAGGCGGCGCCCCATTCGGGAAACTGGCGCGCCAATTCGGCGAGCACGAAGGCCAACGCAACGTGCTCGCCACCAAACTCCAAGCCGACGGCCGAGGTGCCGGCCCGCTGGCGGGGAATCCCGAAAAACTCGACGTGAATCACCATGCGAGTTACACGGCGTCCGCAAACGCCTTGAGGTCGGCGTAGTAACCGTTCAGCCGCTGGGTCATGTCTTGCTTCGTTTGCTCCAGGTCCGCCAACTGTTCGGCGGGAACGAAGGTGAACATGTAGAACTTGACTTTCGGCTCCGTTCCCGACGGCCGCACCGCAACGTAATTGCCTTCGGCCGCCAGATCCAGCATGACCAGATCGCCCCGGGGGCCGACCAACGGCCGGACTTCGCCGTCGGCTGTGCGGACGACCAGGTTCTGGTAGTCGCGGACCGCGGCGATGGGAATCCCTGCGAGCGACTTGGGGGGATGGTCCCGGAATTGTTGCATCAGCGTCTTCATCCGCCCCATGCCCTCCGAGCCTTCCATCTGCAAATTCAGGACATGCTCGGCATGATACCCGTGCTGCCAGAACAAATCCTCCAGCTTCTCGTACACCGACTTGCCGGCCGCCTTGGCTCGGGCCGCCGCTTCGGCCATCAGCATCGCCGCCAAGGCGCCGTCCTTGTCGCGGGCGTACTGGCCGGCCAGGTAGCCATGCGATTCCTCCAGGCCCAAGACGAACTTGTCCGGCCCCTTCTCGTCCATGATCCCGCCGATCCATTTGAAGCCGACCAGCAGATCGCCATAGGTCTTGACCCCGTACGCCTGGCCGATGCGGCGAATCATCTCCGTGGTCACCAACGTCTTGACCAAGTAGTGGTCGGGCGTCAGGCCGGAGGTGTTTTCGAGGACAAAGTCGGTCAGCAGCGAGCCGATCTGGTTGCCCGTGAAAGTCGCCCAGGCAGCGCCCGGCCGTAGCGACTGCGGCGCCGCCACACCGATCCGATCGCAGTCGGGATCGGTCACCAAGACCAAGTCCGCGCCCGTCTCCTTGGCCCGCTCGATGATCGCATCGTAGACCTTCGGATTTTCCGGATTGGATACATGGCCCGGGACATTGGGAAAGTTGCCGTCGGGCTCGCGGTGCGGGGCGAAGACTTCGACGTCCACGAAGCCATCCGCCTTCCAGACGGGACAAACCGCCGATTCACCCACGCCATGCAAAGGCGAGTAAACGACCTTCAAGTTCCGCGGTCCGGAGCGGCGTTGGGACGTCACCGCCTGGACGAACGCGGCATCGATTTCGGCGGTACAGATCTTGACCTCGCCGTCCGCCACCGCTTGGGCGAAATTGGCTTGCCGGATATCCTGCACGTTCATCACGCGTTCGATGATGGCCTCGTCGTGAGGCGGCATGACTTGGCAGCCCGTGGACCAGTACACCTTGACCGCGTTGTCGCTAGGCGGATTGTGGCTGGCCGTCACCATGATCCCGCACGAGCACTGCTTGTAGCGGACCAGGAACGAAAGCTCCGGGGTGCTGCGATAGTCGTCCAGGAAATAGACCTTGAACCCCGCGGC
>CAIYOB010000978.1 GCA_903927685.1 uncultured Planctomycetaceae bacterium | reverse complement strand
GCCGTCGGCGCCGTGTAGAACTGGGTGACCTTGGACTTGTCGATCACGTCCCAGAACCGGCCTGCATCCGGGTAGGTGGGGATGCCTTCGAACATGTCGCTGATCGCGCCGGTGCACAACGGGCCGTAAACGATGTACGAGTGCCCGGTGACCCAGCCGATGTCGGCCGTGCACCACCAGATGTCGCCTTCCTTGTAGTCGAAGATGTACTTGAACGTCGTGGCGGTGTAGACCATATAGCCACCCGTGGTGTGCAGCACGCCCTTGGGCTTGCCGGTCGACCCGGACGTGTACAGGATGAACAAGGGGTCTTCCGCGTCCAACCACACCGGTTCGCACACTGGATCGGCGGCCGCCATCGCTTCGTGGTACCAGACGTCACGGCCCGCTTGCATGGGCACCGCCACGCCCGTGCGTTTGACCACCACGACCTTGTCGATGCTGGGGCATTCCTTCAAGCCCACGTCGGCCTTGGCCTTCATCGGGATGTCGTGCTTCTTCCCGCGGTACGCCGTATCCTGGGTGACCAGCACCTTGCACGTGGAATCCTGGATCCGGTCCCGCAGCGAGTCCTCGCTGAACGCCCCGAACACGACCGAATGGATCGCGCCGATCCGGGCACAGGCCAGCATGGAAACCGCCAGTTCGGGGATCATCTGCATGTACAAGCAGACGCGATCGCCCTTCTGGACGCCCAACGATTTGAGCACGTTGGCGAACTTGCAGACTTCGGCGTGCAACTGCTTGTAGGTCAGCACGCGCTGTTCGCTCGGCTCGTTGCCCTCCCAAATCAACGCCGCCTGGTCGCCGCGCTTTTCCAGGTGCCGGTCCAACGCGTTGACGCTGATGTTCGTCTTGCCGCCCAGGAACCACTTGATGTTGACGTTGCCCTCGAAGGTGTATTCGCGGACCTTGTCCCACTTCTTGTTCCAGACAAACCCCTGGGCGATCTCCGCCCAGAATCCTTCCGGATCCTGGATGGACCGCTGGTACATTTGCTGGTAAGCCTCGTACGAAGGACAGTTCGCTGCGCCGGCGAAATTCGCAGGAGGCGGAATCAGTTTGCCGCCCGATTCGGTGGTCGAGAGTTCGGCCATTATGCAATTACTCCTTCGAAGGGAAATTTGTGACACCCGATCAGAATTGGCCGGGTTCCGTAGATTTACGGAATTTCCTACGGTAACGACAGATGGCCGGGGCGGCAACTAGGGGATGCTAGCAATTGGAACTGGGTGCCTGGGGTCGAGCCGCGAGGTACGAGTGGCAAGCCCCCAGTTCTTGCCACTGGGGCCCGTTGCGCTCGACCCCGGTCCGCTGGCCGTACGAGTCGGGAACCCCCAGGCTTGGCAGCGGTGGACGCGCCGCGTCCCACGCTACTCGTCGGCGGTCCTCAACCAGGGCGCGAGAAAACCGGCCCCTGCGCCGATCTCTTCCGGCCGGAAGTAGAGGTCGATCTCGCGGCGCGCGGCCTCGGGACCGTCCGAGCCGTGGACCAGGTTCATCTGCCGGCTGCAGCCAAAGTCCCCGCGGATCGTCCCTGCGGCCGCGTTGCGGCCATTGGTTGCCCCCAGCATCTCGCGGACGACGCGGATCACCTCAATCCCTTCGACCACCAGCGCCACAACCGGACCGGACGTGATGAAGGCCTCCAAGCCGGGATAGAACGGCTTGTGGACATGCTCGGCGTAATGCTGCCGGGCCAACTCGGGGGTCACCCGCAGCATCTTCAGCGCCAGGATATTCAGCCCCTTGTCCTCCAGGCGGCTGATGATGCGGCCCATCATCCGCCGCTGGACACAATCGGGTTTCAGGAGCAGGAGTGTTCGTTCCATGAGACGCATGTTAGGCGAGACCACGAAAGGTAACAAGACCACTCCGCCGGCGAGTCGACGCGGTTACCGCACGCGGCATTTGAAGCGGATGATGCCGCCCTGGCCGACCGGCAGCGGACTGCGGATCTCCCAGCGCAAGACCAGGGATTCGCCGTCGTTCTGCTGGGTGCCGAAGCTGGCCTCGCGATCGCATTGCGCTGTGTCGGGGATGTACTCCAAGCGGGTCGTCAGGCTATCCGAGATCGTCACGTGGTCGACGCTCTGGTCGCCGACGTTGTCGAATCGGATCGTGAAGTCGACCTCGTCGCCGGGCTGAGCCGATTTCTTCGACGCGACTTTGACCACGCGCAGCCGCGGTTTCCCGGGCGGCAACTCATACGAATAAACCGACTGCAAGCTGACATCGTTCGTCGCGATGCGGGCGGTGACCGTGTCGATGGTGACCTGGACCGCCTGGTTTTCCGTCCACGCCACGGCCGCTTCCAGCCGTTCGGCCAAGCGGGCTTTTTCCGTGTTGTCGAAGTTGCCGGTGCGGATCAACAGGAAGTCTTCGTGAGCGCTGAACAGCGTGTCGAACTTGGCCAGCGCCTGGGTTCCGTCGATCGCTTCGCCCCGCGCCCGTTCGCGGAAGATCTGGGGGCCTTTGGTGCCCACGTAGCGCTCGGCCTCGACCGGCTGCAGGACCGTGGTCGGCCCGTTGCGGTACTCCTGGGCGCTGGGCAGCACAGGCAGGTTGACGCCCGCCAATCGATCATGGACTTCGTGAACTGCCAGCCCGGAGACTTGGCGGACCGCTGCGAATCGCGGCGCGTACAGGCAGACCGGATTGGACGCTTCGACTTCGGTCCGGCCGTCGACGGTGTCGTAATGCGCGACCGTATCTTCCTGGTCCAAGCCCCAGACGGTTCGATCCCGCCCGACTTCGACGGGGGCGCCCTGGTCGCCGCCGTCGCACAGATACTCGTTATAGGGCCAGCGGCCGGCGATTCCCGGGGGCCGCCATGGTCCCGTCGGACCGGCCACGCCGTCCGCACACGGCGGACAGGCCGCACAGCCCGGGGGGGCCGCGGCAGACGCGGCCCAGCTATTGGGTTGTCCGGTCCAAGCGGACGCCGGCAACCCCTGCGGAGCATAGGCGGCCAATTGGACGCCATAGTCCGCCGGCGGATTCGTTCCCGGCAGCGGCGGTGCGGGCATGGTCGGCGACATGACCGCAGGGGGGCTCGCCGGACCATTCATGGTCGCCGTGTCCGCAGTCCGCTGGGGTGTCAGCTGGCACGAACAGCACAGAATCATCGCGAGGGCCGCCAGCAACTGCGGCAGCCCCTGGCGACGGGCGGTCGACAGACGACCATCGACTTGCATCCGGCATCCGAGTTGGTTCAAGGGTACATCCTCCCGCGTTCCACGCGCGGTATGGGAGGCAGGCTCTCTTCCAAGCCGGCCCGCGCGTCGGGCACAGGTCCGGGGGCGGCCAGTCGCTGCAGCGGCGGGCACTCGAACAGGAAACGCTGCAGCCGCTGATCGTACTCCGGCGTCCGCGAGCCCATGCGCATGATCGCCACGGGGCGGCCTAACCGATCGGCGACTCGCAACGGGTCTTCGTCCGCCTGGACTTCGTAATACCGCTGCAGATCCAAGCTGTCCCGGACCGGCAAGGCCGTCTGCGGGTCCTCGAGGTAGATGACCCGGGTGACCAGACGGCCGGACAGGGCCAGCTCCAGTTCTTCCTGGCTGAAGTGCACGGGAATGGGGAAATGGTTCTCCAAGCCCGGCGGCGGATACAGCCGATTGATCACTTCGATCGTGGGAAACACTTCTTCGCCTTCGTTCCGCGGAATCTGCGTCAGCTTCAGGCGATACACGGGCCCGATCAGCATTCCGAACAGGGCCGGGGCGCTCTGCGGCGACTCGAACTGCCCGTTCACCGCGACCGAGACCTGGATTCCTTCCGGACCGCGGACTTCCAGCGGTTGGAAGTAACCCGCCAGCGGGCCGCCTCGCAACAGCTGGCTGGGCCCGATGGTTCCCGGCGGCAGCCGGCTGGACTGGAAATAATGTACCGGCTCGCGCTGAGCCCAAGCTGCGCTGACAGCCCAGGCCCAGACCAGCAGACAGATGGCCGCGCGGCGGGCGGCCGCCCGGGGGGCGGCCAAGCCTGTGCCGGATCCGGGGTTTGTCCAGCTGTAAAGCGCCATGCCAGTCTCGTCCTGCGGAGCGATGGGTGCCAAAGCAATTCCCGGTCTGGCCTTCCAGACCGGGACGGAACGGATCTCGCCTGTCCTACGGGGCACAGGTGCCGTCGCTGGGCAGCAACTCGTGACGGTTGATGCGCGGTTGGTCGAAAGGCAGCGACGGGCTGATCGATTGCTCGGTGATGTGCACCCGGTTCGGCGGCGTCGGGTAGGTATAACCCGGCATCTGGCGAACGCTGACGGTGACATGCTTATTCGGTTCGGGGATGTTAACTTGGGTGTGGTTCCGCATCGTGTGCTGCCGCAGCCCCGCCGGTCCGCCCATCGGGATGTGCGGCGGGCCAGGCAGTCCGATCGGCGTCCCCGAGTACGGCATGCCCCACTCCGGAGCCGTGATTCCGGCCACATTCTGCGGCATCAGGGCGGTCGGCCCCATGGCCACCGGATAGCCCGGCATGGCGCCGGCCATCTGCGGTCCGCAGTACGGGCTGGAGGTCATGTAGGAAGTCGCCATCACCGCTCCGCCCGGTGCGGCGCCAGGGATCGACGGGCTGACGACGCCATTGGCGCCCGGCAGTTCCATGTCCTTGTTGCCCACCCGGACGACGGCCATGATCGCACCCCGCCGATCGGCCTCGGTGATCGGATCGACGCCCGGATCCAGCCGCGTGCTGACCAACGTCTCGACGCCGGCCTGGGCCAGTTCCTGGTATTCCGGGTCCGGCAGGTAAATCACCTTGGTGACAAAGTTGCCCGTCAGGACCTGGTCAAAATCCTCTTCGGTGAACTGCACCGGGATGGTGTTGTGGGCCAGGTACGCTTCGGTACGCGGCGTGGTCGGGCCGATCTCCAGCGTGGGATACAACTCCACGCCTTCCCGGCCCGCGATGTTGGTCAGTTTCAAGCGATAGATCGCACCCTGCGGGAAGGTCTGACGGCCGGGCACGACCAGCGGCGTCGAGTCGAAGCCGCCTTCGCTGGCGACGTCCCAACGCACCTGCATCCCCTCGGGCCGGGCGAACAGGATTTGCACGTTCTGCTGGACCGCCGGCGGCATCATGCACATGCCCGCGCCCAAGGGCGACACGGGAGGCATCATGACACCCGGCCCGGGACCATCGACCCCGGGGCCCGGTTGCATCAGGCGTTCCGCGGGCGGCAGGTTGTGTTCGATGGGCGTCACACAGCCCAGGGCTGTCAACATGGCGGCCCAACATGAGACCCACATGGCAAGTCGAATTTTCATCGTGTTCCCCCTCCGGATCAGGCACGCAGTCCGTTGCGATTTCCAGCGAGTCCAGCCAGGACGCGACCCCCCCTCGGGCCCTTCCCGATTGGCGTGGACCAAACTCCCGAGCGACCATACAATCGTCGCCCGACCGTGTCTTTGGCTCCGGTTCCTCAAGCTTGGTCTACGGCGGAAAATGTCTACGTGGGTTAATGTTCGGCTCCAAATAATGCGTTTCTTTGGCAAAACCCGCACAATCGCGCCGTCCGGTCGTTGTCGGCACAGTTCCCCCAACTCCGTCCTGCTGCCACTGCTGGCGGTGGTGAGCCTGGCGAGCTTCTCCCAAGCTGCCCAGACAACCGAGAACGCGTCGCCGGACGAACGAGATCTGCTCGCCCGCGCCGCCGACCAGCTCCTGGCCCTGCCCGCCGCCGATATCAAGCTGCGGCAGAAGGCGCGACTGTTCGGGCAAGAGGTGACGGGATCCGGGACGTACCTGCAAAAGCAGTCGCCGCGCGGGCTGCTGCTGCGGCTGGATCTGAAGTTGCAGGTCGGCGACCAGATGTCGTCGCTCCAGCAGGTGTGCGACGGCCGGTTCTTGTGGATCCGGCGGGACGCCGCCAACACCGTGTCGGTGGGACGCGTCGATCTGGAACGGATCCGGGACGCGATCCGCAGCAGCGGGCGGACCTCGTGGGTGGATGCGTCCAGCAACTGGCTGGCCGTGGGGGGGCTGGCCCAACTGCTCGCGGCCCTGGGCGAGAGTTTTCAGTTCTCGGCGCCCCAGGCGGTGCGGACGGACAAGGCGTCCCTGTGGGTGGTGGACGGACGCTGGAAGCCCGCGCGGCTCGCGGAACTACTGCCCAACCAGCGGGACGCCATCCTGGCGGGCCAAGCCGCCGATCCGGCACGGTTGCCGCCCCAGTTGCCCACGGATGTCCGCGTCGTGCTGGGACAGAGCGATCTGATGCCCTACCGGATCGAATACCGGCGGGCCGTGCCGAGCGGAAACACTCCGCCCCCCGAAGCGGCGCAGACCGAGCCGAACGTCGTGCTCGAAATCCTCGCCATCCGTCGCCCCCAGGACCTGGACCCCGGCCTGTTCGCCTACGAGCCGGGCAATCAGGAGGTCACCGACTATACCGACCTGTACGTGCAGGCGCTAAACCTGACCCCGCAGGCGGAATCCAAGCGGGAGTAGGATCTCGTCAGTCGGCCGGTGGTTCTGCCGATTGCCACCTACGCTTGATTGGAACAACTGCAGATGGAGCGTGACAACGCTCACCGTCCTCAATTCTGCCTAGCAGACGGAGCAGGCCATCGAGGATTGTCAAAGGGTGAGGAGGGCAGCCGGGCACGTAGAGATCAACTGGGACAATCGCATCCGCTCCGTTATGGACCTGGGGATGGTCCACGTAAGGCCCGCCCGAAATCGCGCAGGCGCCAACCGCGATGACGACCTTCGGGCCGGGGACCGCGTCGTAAGTCTTTCTCAACGCCAGTTCCATGTTTCTGGTCACCGGACCCGTGATCAGCAGACCATCCGCATGACGGGGTGATGCCACCATCTGGATGCCGAATCGGCCCAGATCCCAGCCGATCGTGCCCAGCACGTTGACGTCGGCTTCGCAGGCGTTGCAGCCGCCAGCGCTGACTTGCCGAAGTTTCAGCGATCGCCCGAACAGTCGTTTCAGTCGGGCGTCCAGTGCGGCGGCCAGGTGCGGACCCTGCTGGTCCTGCGGAACAACCAGGTCGGTGCGCTGGCGAACGGCCAGGCGGTAGTCCGTGTCGTAGGCGATGGCCTGTTCGGGGCAGGCCGTCATACAGTCGGTACAGAACAAGCACCGGCCCAAGTCGATGCTCACCCGGTCGGCCAGACGCACGGCCTGGGTCGGGCAGGCCGCGGCGCAGGCCTGACAGCCGTCGGGGCATTTCGCGACATCCATGGTCGGCCGGCCGCGAAACCGGTCGGGCATCTGGGGCGCGGGCCCGTCCGGATACGGGATCGTGCGATGGCCCTGCCGCATCCGTTCCATAAGTAGCTTGAGCATAGATCCTCGTTTCTTCGTGTGGCATCCGTCAGGTCGCCCAACTCACAGGTCGTGGCCGCAATAGGACAGGTTAAAGCTCTTGTTACACAGCGGAAAATCGGAGATCTGCTGGTTGCGCAGCACGTAGGCGAGTCCGGCCCAGTTATGGAACGACGGATCAACCACCTTGTAGCGGGCGAAACGCGACTGGGCATCCGTGATCGCCACGTGGCAGACTTCGCCTCGCCATCCCTCGTTGATCGCAATCGCCAGCGACCGTGGCGAGAGGGGCCCAACGGCAGCCTGTGGCGGTCCCGGCGGAATCTCGTGAATCTGTTCACGGATGAACTCGATGGACTGCTGGATCTCCAGCCAGCGGACGTAAGCACGGGCGAAAACATCGCCACTATCCCAGGTGGAAACGGGAAGGTGGGCGAAGCGATAAATGCCGCTGGGCAGACTTTGCCGGGCATCCCAGCTCAACCCGGAGGCGCGGGCTGCTGGTCCCACGATCCCCAGTTCGATCGCAACCTTCCGCGGCAACGGTCCCGTCGCCTCGAAACGGGCCATCACGGAGGGCGTATCCCAGAGGAGATTGACGGCCCCGGCGGTCTCTTTCTCGGCGATATCGAGCCGCCGCGACAATTCGTCCAGCCGAGCCTGATCCACATCGAAGCCCACCCCACCCGGACGAATCATGCCCCGGCCAAAACGATTTCCGCAGAGCAGTGCGGTCATGTTCAAGTAATCGCCGCGAATTCGCCCGCAGTAACTGGCGGTGGGCAGGAAGCCTACGTCATTGGCCAGCGCGCCGAGGTCGCCGGCATGATTCGCCAAACGTTCCAACTCCAGGGCAATTCCCCGAAGTGCCTGGGAGCGAGCGCTCTTCTGGCAATGGGCGAGCGCCTCGATCACTTGGCAATGGGCCGTGGCGTGGGCGATGGTGGTGTCGCCAGCGAGCGTCTCGGCGTAATGAATGGAGCGTTTGTTCGGGCCGTGGAGCAGGGCCTCTTCGACGCCGCGGTGCTGATACCCCAGCGCGATCTCCAGGTGGAAAACCTGCTCGCCGTGACACTGAAAGCGAAAATGCCCCGGCTCGATTACGCCCGCGTGGACCGGACCGACGGCGACCTCATGAACCTCGTCCCCTTCCACTTGGTAGAAGTCACCGACGGCCGGCAAGATCGGTTGGTCCGCCGGGCGCTGCCAGGCATCACGGCTGGTCCATGACCGGTGATAGCGCACGGGCTTGAACCAGGGATGATCCATGGGAGTGACGCCAAACTGCTCCGCGATCTCGCGCTCGAAAAGATGCACTTGGGGACAGCGTGGGGTCAAAGAGGGGAACCGGCCGTCCTCGATCAGCGCTCGTGCCAGATGCAATTCGCTGTGTTCATCCTCCGCCAGAACAATGAACAATTGGGGACATGGTTCGCCCTCGATCTGGGCGGCGAACAACGACGCCACGCGCCAGCCGGACGCAACCGCT
>CAIYOB010000977.1 GCA_903927685.1 uncultured Planctomycetaceae bacterium | reverse complement strand
CAACGTGTCCCAATCCGTCGACATCTTGAAGATACCCGATTTCTTGGCTCACTGGCAGCGGCATTGCCAGGAACGGACGCTTCCATTATGGTCAGACGGTCCGCACGCCCTCGGTGGCTTGCAGGTCCCAACGCGAGAAGGAGGTTCTCATGAATCCGGTGCGTCACCTGGCGGGACTGATCTGTGTTGCGGCGTTCACGGCCGTCGGGGGCGGGATGAACGCAGCCGAGACGTCCAGGCCCAACGTCCTGTTGATCGCCGTGGACGACTTGAATCCGCTGCTGGGCTGCTATGGCCAGCCGCTCGTGAAATCGCCGCAACTCGACCGCTTGGCCGCCGCGGGCACGCTGTTTCGCCGCGCCTACTGTCAGACGGCGCTGTGCATGCCGTCCCGCTCCAGCCTGCTGTCCGGCTACCGGCCGGAGACGTTGCGGAACAAGGCCCGTCCGTTGACCGGCAACGCGCCCCCGGGCACCGTCACGCTGCCCCAGTTGTTTCGCCGGAACGGGTACACGACGGTCTCGGTCGGCAAGGTGTACCATTACAACAACGACGACCCGGACGGCTGGGTCCGCCGGCACGCGGACACGTTCGCCTCCGAAGGCGCGTGGTGCGACGGCTACTGCTCCGGGTACCAGCTGCCGGCCAACCAGGCCACCGTCGAGAACTATCTCCGCGGCAAGCGGTTCCAGGACGGATCCCCTGCCGCGGCCATCGCGGAGATTACGGACACGCCGGACGAGCGAACGCCGGACGGGATCGTCGCCCAACGAGCGATCGAGGAACTGCGGGAACTGCAGCGTGCCGGGACGCCGTTCTTGCTGGCAGCCGGTTTCTATCGCCCCCACATGCCGCTGACCGCGCCGCAGAAATACTGGGACCTGTACGATCGGGCCCAGTTCGCGCTGCCCGCCAATTTCCGCCAGCCCGACGACGGCATCCCGCGCGACGATTGGGGCGAGGTCCGCCGCTACGGCGATTGCCCGCTCCGCGGCCCCATGCCGGAAGACAAGGCTCGCGAGATCATTCACGGCTACCACGCCAGCGTCTCGTTCGTGGACGCGCAGATCGGCAAAGTGCTGGACGAATTGCGGCGACTGGAACTGGACCGGGACACGATCGTGCTCCTCTGGTCGGACAACGGCTGGCAATTGGGTGCACACGGCCGCTGGAGCAAGCCGGTCAATTGCGAGGCCTGTGCGCGGATTGTGTTGATGATTTCCGTGCCGGGCCTGCCGCAAAACCAGCGGACCGACGCGTTGGTCGAGTTGATCGATATCTATCCCACGCTGGCCGAACTGTGCGGACTGGCTCCGCCTGCTCACCTGGAAGGGACGAGTCTAGTGCCCCTGCTGACCTCGCCCGGCCGACCGTGGAAGTCCGCGGCGTTCACGTGCCTGATCGACTACACCACCCGCAGCATCCGCACGGATCGCTACCGGTTCATCCAGCGGGCATCCGGGCAGAACGAACTGTACGATTACCGCGAGGATCCGGCCGAGGATCACAACCTGGCGGGCGATCCGGCGGCGCAATCCGTCGTCGCCGAACTGCAGGCGGCCCTCGAGGCCGGCTGGCGTCAGGCGGTGCCCGCCGGGGCCCCGTAGCAACGCTCACGAAATAAGTTCCCCGTTTGGCTTTTCGCCCCTCACCCCAACCCTCTCCCCGGAGTACCGGGGCGAGGGAGTAATTTCGTGATCGATGCTAGCTGCGAGAGCCGGCAAGATCGAGACGCTTGCTCACACCCCGCGGATGCGGCCACTTGCTCGACTCCCGCTCCGAAACATGGTAACTTGGCTGCGTTCCATGCGCGTGGCTTTCTCCACCTCGGCGGGCTGGGATGCTGGCCAGCAGATCATGGACAAAACGGGCACAGGCGACGTCGACAGAAGGACTGTTTCGGGGGGCATGACCGATGACGCAAGGGACTCAGCATTCGCGACAACTCGTCTTCTCGGAAGGAACTTCCAACAAGTTCTGGAACATCGTCTTGAGTGGTTCCACGTACACCGTGACGTTCGGACGTGTGGGCACGGCCGGCCAGACGCAGACGAAGGAGTTCGACAGCGACGAGACGGCCAAGAAAGAGTTTGACAAGCTGGTCGCCTCGAAGCTGAAAAAGGGCTACGCGGACAGCGGCGGCGGGGCCCCGACGGCAACGGCGGCCTCCCCGCCGGCGGCCAAGGCGAGCGCCAAGCCGGCGGCCAAGGCAACCGTCAAACCAACGCTCGAGGCGGCCGTCGCGGCGCCCACGGAGGCAGCCGTCGAGGCAGCGACCGCGGCTCCCCCTTCGCCACCTCCGCCAAGTCAACCATCCCAGGACGACGTCGACCTGCGTGTGACGCGCGAGATCGCCCTGGAGCCTCAAGATTGGTTTCGCGCAGGCTTCCGCCCGCGGCTACGGCTGGCGCGAGGCCAGCCCGCCGCATTCGACCGGGACCGGTGCCTGAACCGGTTGGCCGCGCTCAAGACGACCACGTAT
>CAIYOB010000976.1 GCA_903927685.1 uncultured Planctomycetaceae bacterium | reverse complement strand
GGTGAACGTGTCGTGCGACGCGGTGTAATGGGCGGTCAGTGCCGACGCCTCGAACGTCAGCCCGCCGACCGTGAACTGGTTCGTCAGCGACGCGCTGACGCCCGACAGGCTGACGCCGCCGGCCGCGATCTGCACGTGGTCCTCGCCGGTCACGGCGACCGACAGCCCCACCGGAAGGGCCACCGCGCCTTGCAGCCAGACCGCCGACTCGCCCGTGTCGGCGTCCGCGTGAAACGCGACCGTGTCCAGCGTGAACGTCGTCTGGGCTACTGTCAGGCTCGCCCCGGCGAGCGGGCCGATGCCGTCCTCGGTCAACTGACCGATATCCGCGTTGCTGAAACCGCCCGGCAAGAGCACCAGCGAGCCGCCGGCCAGGCTGGTCGTCACCGGACCGGAGGACAACAGCAACGCCGCCGTGTCGATCGTGGTCGTGCCGGCCAGCGTCGCCAGCGCGACGAAAGCTGCTTCCGTGGCCGGGATGAAGCCCACCGCCACCTCGGCCGTGGCCGTATAGACCGTTCCCGCCGCCTGGAACGAGCCGCTGAGGATTCGGAACTCCAGTCCGCCGGCAAAGACCGTCGTCGCGGAGCCCGAACCGCCGGTGAGGTTGTACACCTGCCCCGTGAAGCTGCCGTCGCCCGCGCCCGTCGTCCCGGCCCCGCCCAACGGATTGCCGGCCGCGTCGCTCAGCCCGTCGTCGTCCACCAGATCCAGCCCCAGCGTGCCAGTGCCGCGGATCCCGCTGACCGTCACCAGATAGGTCTGACCGCTGCCCGACACCGAGACCGGCGTCCGCGCCGTGACGCCCACCAGGGACAACGCGAAATCGCTCTCGTCCACTCCCGTAACCGGCTCGCTGAAGGTCACCGTGTACGTCACGCTCGTCGCACTGGTATCCGGTCCCGGCGGCGTCGTACGATTGATCGACTGGACCACCGGCGCCACGTGGTCCAACGTGTACGGCTGGCCGGTGAAATCCCCGTTGCCGGCCCCGGGGCCACCGGGCGCGTTGCCCGCCGCGTCCCGGATCGAATCATCATCCGCCAGGTTCAGTCCCAGCGTCCCGTCCCCGCTGATCCCGTTGACGGTGACCGTGTAGCTCGCGCCGCTGCCCGCCACCACCACCGGCGTCGTGACCGTCACGCCCGACAGGGCCAAGGCGAAATCGCCCGCGTCCACGCCCGTCACCGGCTCGCTGAACGTCACCGTGTAGACCACGCTGGCGACGTTGGTGCTCGGGCCGGCCGGCGTCGTGCGGGCGATCGCGGTGATCTGCGGCAACATGCGGTCGACGGAGTACGTCTCCCCCGTGAAGTTGCCGCTGCCCGCCCCCACGTCGCCCAGCGGGTTGCCGAACGCGTCCTGAATCGAGTCGTCATCCACCAGGTTCAAGCCCAGCGTACCTTCGCCGCTGATCACGTTGACTGCGACCGTGTACGTGTCGCCGCTGCCCGCCACCACCACCGGCGTGGTCGCCGTCACGCCGGACAGAACCACGACAAAGTCGGCGGCGTCCACGCCCGTGACGGCCTTGGTGAAGGTCACGGTGTAGACCACGCTCGCCGCGTTGGTGAGCGCCTCGGCCGGGTTCGTGCGGACGATGGACCGCACGTCCGGCATGTTGTGGTCCACGTTGTACGTCGGGCCTGTGGAATCCCCGTTGCCGGCCCCGGCGCCGCCCAGCGGATTGCCGCTGGC
>CAIYOB010000975.1 GCA_903927685.1 uncultured Planctomycetaceae bacterium | reverse complement strand
GCGGGCTTCCGCGTATCTTTGGAGGGCTCCGTCGTCGGAGGTGACTTGGCTGTCGGCGGCGTCTTGGTCGTCGGAGATCCCGCGGTCGTTCCAGATCCCACGACTTCCTTGCCGCCGCTGCCGCGGAAGTACAGCGCCACCGGCACCGCCGCCAGGATCAAGACGGTCAGCGCAACCAGGGCGACCATCAACTGGATCCGCCGGTCGGCCAACCGGCTGCGTTTGTGGCTCGCACGCTTGACTTTGCGGCGCCCCGTCCGGGCCGGCGGCTCCGCGTTACCCGCCGCCGCGGCAACCGTGCGCTGCGTGTCGGAATCCGCCGCGATGGTCTGGTCCGACTCGACCGCAGTCGGGGGAACCGGTGCCGCGGGGTGAGCGGCCGGCTTGGCCGCGGCGGTCTTGGTCGCAGGTCCCTTGGCCGCGGCCCCGTGCTTGCCGGATTTCGAGCTGGTGGGCTGCTTCGGCTTGCCTGCCCCCTGGACGTTCATCAGCCGCAGGAAGTCGCTCAGTTGAGCGTCCTCGGATACGGCGGCCGGTGCCTTGGCTGCCGGGCCAGCGGGCGTGGCCAGGGCTTCGAAGGCCGCGATCACCTCGCTCATCGTCTGGTAGCGGTCGTCCGCCTCCTTGGCAACCATCTTGTGGAACACGGCGTCCAGTTCCGCCGACGCACTCGGCACGGCCTCTTGCAGGCTGGGAATCGGCTGCGTCTGGTGCGCCAGCAGTTTGGAGATCAGGCTGTCGCCACCGTAGGCCGGCCGGCCGGTCAGCAGGTAGAACAGCGAAATGCCCAGGCTGTAGATGTCCGCGCGACGATCCGCGTGTTTGGTGTTCTTGGCTTGCTCCGGGGCCATATAGTCGATCGTCCCCAGGATCACGCCCGAGTTCGTCAGATCGGCATCCTGAACGGCCAGGCGTCCCGGCGCGACTTCGGTCGCAATGCGGGCCAGTCCCATATCCAGGATCTTCACGACGCCTTCGCGGTCCAGCAGCAGGTTGGACGGCTTGATATCGCGGTGAATGATACTCCGCTGATGGGCGTACTCCAGGCCGCGCGCCGCCTGCAGGATGCAACTCACCGCCTGGCCCACCGGCAGCGGTCCGCCCTGTTTAACCAGGGAAGACAAATCCTGGCCGTCCACATACTCCATGACCAGAAAATGGACGCCCGCCACTTCAGCCGCATCGTACGCAGCCACGACGTTCGCATGCGTCAGCTTGGCCGCCGCCCGAACCTCGCGGTGGAACCGCTGCAGCGAGTCCGGCGATTTGACGACGTCTTGGGAGATCACTTTCAAGGCCACGATCCGGTCCATGACCCGGTGCTGGGCCTTGAACACCTCGCCCATCCCGCCTTTGCCCAATTCGTCCAGGACCAGGTAATTCCCGAGATTCAAGCTCTTGGCCCGGCCTTCCAGGACGACGCGGGCCTGGTACGCGGTCAACAGATCCTGTTTGACCAGCGCGCGCAACAACGCCTCGGCTGTGGATTCCTGCGGCGAGTCCGGCAGAGCGTCCAGCACGGCCTGGATCTGGTCCGCCGCGAGAATGCCTTCCGTCGTCAGCTGCTGAACGCAGTCATACAAAGACAAGGACGTCACTGACATAGCGTGGGACTCCAGAAAGGAGACCCTATTTTAGACCATTCTGGGGCGATGTCGAGTAGAGTCCTAGAACCGGATGAGGCCCTGTTGACGGAGCGTGGCAGTCTGGCGGATCAACTCCTGCATGTCGGGACTCCAGCGGACACCCAGGTCCTGGCCGTCCGCGGCCCGCCGCAGGCAAGGACTGGTGGGCAGGAAACGGAAATTCAGATTCTTGGAATCGATGAACTGCGGATCCGCACTAAAACAGTCCGGGCCGGGTTTGGCAAAGTCCACGAACTTGCTGCTGGCCACGTTGCAGTGCTCGATCCGCGTGCCGGCTTCAAGTGCCTTCAGGTCGGCGCAGATCACCGAGTCCGTGATGCTGGACGACGCCCGGTGCAGGTTGACCGGGGCGACCAGAATGCACTGCGAGAAACTGGCCGGGCAGCGAACTTCGGCGACCGGTCCGCCGACCAGCGCATTGCCGATTTCCATGGTCGCCTCGCCCGTCAACTCGACGCCGCTGAGCAGCAGCGAACTGCGAATCTTGGACGCGCGGTTCCGCACGATCAGGTTGTACTCGGTGGCGCAGAATACCGTATCCAGGTCGACTCCCGCGTTGAACTCGAGACGCGACCGGACTCCGGTGAAGATGGCGTGGCGCACGCGGCAGGGCACATTGGCGACCAACACGTTTCCGGCCGCGTCCTGGTGGGTGAACACGAGCCGTTCCAGAATGGTGTTCTTGCCTGCCACGGTCACCAGTTCGCTGATGGTGCCGGCGGGACCACCGGAACTGACTTGCGGCCAAAAGCCTGCGCCGCCACGCAGGACCAGGTTGGGACGGTCCGCCGGGATCACGAGCTTTTCGTAGAACGGGCCATTGCTGCGGATCTCGATGACGCTCTTGGGCGACGCGGCATCAATCGCCGCCTGGATGGTGCGATGATCGCCTTTGCCGTCGGGATTGACCACTAGCTGTTTGCCCAGATCCGCGACGGCTTCCTCGAGTTCGACAAAAGTCGGCTTGCGGGCTGCATCGCGGAGGACGGCGGCGGTTGCATATTGCGTGCGGAGCTTGTCGACCAGCGGCTGGAGCGCAAACCAGTCCCAGTTCTCGTATTCCTGTACCGCGTCGGCGTAGATCTTCTCCGCCCCGGCGTCCGCGATCCGGCCTTGGACCGCCTTCTGCAAGGCCGCCAGGCGTCCGCGGTTATCCGCCATCCAGTCCGTGCCGCCGTATTTGGCCTCGATCGCCGCCAGCTTCGTTTCGGCTTCGACAGACTTTCCCGCGTCGACCAACTCGCGGGCCTGGGTCAACGCGGCGGTTGCCAGGGGGGCGAGATAGGGCTCAACTTTCATCCCGCGGGCGACCGCGTTGTCATAGTACTTCTCCGCCATCGTCAGGTCCTTGCAGACCAGCATCAGCAGTCCCGCGGACAGCCAATCCTCGCCGCTGTCAGGATTCACCGCCAATTGCAGCAACTTCTTGCGGCCTTGTTCTTTGAGCCCGGACCAGGGGTGCGATTCCGGCTTGCCGTCCTGCGTCTCGGTCTTGATCCCCGCCTCGTCCGCCCCCGTCACCGGGCCGTTGGCCCCACGGAGCATGAGGGCCATCTTGTCCAAGGGGGGCGACGCGGCGGCAACCGCAGCGATAAGTCTGTCCTTGAGCCCGGTCAATCGCTGCAGTTCATCGCGCCGCTGGGCCAGCCGGCTTGCCAACGCCGGTTCGTCCACGCTCACATCCGCCAGGGCGGCAGCCGCCTGACGGAATTCCCAGTTGGCCGCCAGGGCCTCGATCGGTTTCAGCGCCTCGCGATACCGGCTCTCCGCCTCGCTCAACGGCGGCTCGGGTTCCACCGTCGCCGTCATCTCGGCGGGCGGCGGCTCCGCAGGTGATGTTGCCGGCGTCCCGTCCGCCTGCTGGGCCTTGTCGATCTCGGCCAGCAGGGCGTTCGCCGCCTGGGTGCTTGCCGGCCAGTTGTGGGTTTCCAGGACGGTCTGCAGTGCTGCTCTGGCTTCCGCAAACTTCTTCTCTCCCAGCAGTTGCTTCGCTTGGGTCTGGACTTCCTGGAAGGCCGTCTGGGCGCGAGCCCCAATCCCTTGCAGCGCGAATTCCACTTTCTCGGTCACCATGGTGCCGGGAAACCGATCCGCCAGCGACTTGAGTTCGTCTGCCGCTGCGCCATAGCGGCCTTCCGCCACCAGTTTCTTGGCCTGGGCATCCGCCGCATCCCAAGCGGCCTGCCACGCCAGATCGGCCGGCGTGACCGATGGCTTGGGCAGGACGCTAGGCGGTTCCGGCGCCGGTTCCGGGGGGGGCGGTGCTGCCGGCTCAGGTGCTGTAGGTTGTTGGGCGGTCGGTTGTTGGGCGGTCGGATCGGGCACGGGCTGCGCCGGCGAGGGTTCGGTTGGCGCGGCTGGCGGAGTTGGCGTTTCAGTCGTCGCCGGGCCGGGGGGTGGTACCGTCTCGCCCGGCGGCGGTTGGTCCTCGAGGAGAATGCCTGGCGGCAGTTCCGCCTGCCCTCCCGAGTCCTCGTCGGCGCTGCGCCGTTTCAGCACCACAATCAGGGCGACGATCAGCACGACGACCAGCACGAACAAGCCCCCCGCCGCGGCGAGAATCGGCAGCTTGGACGCCCCCGCATCTTCCTCGGACGCTGGCTTGGGACGGTCCACCGACTTGCGTCCGCGCGGCTTGGCTCCTTTGCGCGGCTCGCCGACCCGAATCGTAAACGTATCCTGCTGGCCCGGAGCGACCGTCGGCGCTGGGGTCTGCTCCCGCGCTGGCGAGGAGGGCTTGCGCGCAGGAATCCGCGGTGGCGGCGTGGATCCTGGCTCAGTCGCAGCGGTCGGCGATGGCGGCGTCCAGGCGACCGTATCCCCGGCGGCGGGCGGGGGACTCGCGGCGCTCGCCCCGGACAGGCCGCGGGCGCACGCCTCCAAGTCGGCGATGACCTCGGTCATGGACTGCTGGCGGGCGTCGCGGTCCTTGGCCAGCATTTTTCGATAGACCCGGTCCAGTTCTTCCGGCACGTCGGGACGGGCGGAGCGCAGGGCAGGGATCGGAGCCTTCTGGTGCGCGACCAGCAAGTGGACCAGCGAGTCGCCGCTGTAGGGCGGCTGGCCAGTCAACAGGCGGTAAAGGGTGCACCCCAGCGAGTAGATGTCCGCCCGATGGTCGGCACTGTGAGCGCTCTCCGCCTGCTCCGGCGCCATGTAGTCGCACGTGCCCATGACTTGGCCGGATTCCGTCAATCGCTCGCCGCTTTCCTCCAGCATCGAGGCGGCGCCCGAGATGCGAGCCAGTCCCATGTCGAGGATCTTGACGATCCCCGGGGGCTGGTCAAAAACGTTTCGTTGCAGGGCCGACGTGGCTAGCGACAAGTCGACCGTGGGCGCGTCCGACGGGTTCTGGACGGTGACGCTGGGTTCAGGCAACTGGAAACCGGCGACCAGGAGGTTTCCGGGCTTGATATCGCGGTGGATGACGCCGTGCTCGTGGGCGTACTGCAGTCCCCGCGCCGCCTGCTGGATACAGTCCACGGCCCAAGCCACCGGCAGCGGCCCGCAGCGACTGACGACGCTCGCCAGATTCGGCCCTTCGACCAGCTCCATCACCAGGAAATGGACGCCTTCGGATTCGCCGGCGTCATAGGCCATGACGACATTGGGATGAATCAGCCGGGCGGCCGTCTTGACCTCGCGGTAAAACCGCTGCACCAGGTTCGGGGACTTCATCGCCGAGGCCGACAGCACCTTGATGGCCACCAGCCGATCCATGCGGCGATGGCGGGCCTTGACGACGACACCCACACCGCCCTGGCCCAACTTGTCCAGTACGACGTACTCGCCGATGATCAGGCTCTTGCCCTTGCCATGCAACACATTGGCGACCTGGAACTTGGTCAGTTTGCCACGTTCCACCAGCGCCTGGGCGAGTTCCTTAGGGGCCTGGGCTCGCTGCGCAGGAGGCCAGCTCTGCTGGAAGGAGGAGACCTCCCCCTCCGACATCAACCCACAGTCGGAAAGCTGTTCGATGAACTGCTGCAGCGTCAGCGATATGGACATAACGCGATGCTCCCCCTACGCCAGCGAAGATTGTAACCCGCGGAAGGGCCGATGAGAAGCATGGCAGCGGGGAAGCAGCGGGAAGTGCGCCGGGCGCCGGGAAGCGTGTTTGGCCACGCCAATACACCTACGGGCCGCAAGATGTTACGATAGGGCGAAATTGACCGAGAACGGGCCGCCGACGGCCTGGACAATCACCCCTGAAGGAGGCGAAGCCACATGTTGAAAGGGATTCCCGCCCGGATTTCTCCGGAGCTGATGTACACCCTGATGAAGATGGGACATGGCAACGAGCTAGTCCTGGCCGACGGCAATTTTCCGGCTGACTCGATCGCCCAGCGGATCGTCCGTGCCGACGGACTGAGCGTCCCCGAGGTGCTGGAAGCGATCTTGCAGTTCTTTCCGCTGGATCCGTACGTCGAAGCGGCTGCATTTGTCATGCAGCCGGTGCCGGGCGATCCGCCCAAGCCGCCGATCTGGAAGAAGTTCAAGCAACTGCTGGACGCAGCGGAAGGCAAAGGCGTCGAATTGAAGCAGGTCGAACGGTTCGCCTTCTACGAACAGGCCAAACAGGCCTACGCCGTCGTCGCGACCAGCGAGACGGCGCTGTACGCGAACCTGATCCTGAAAAAAGGCGTGGTAGTTCCGCAGTGAGGAGGAAACAGTGATTCACGGATTGGAGAAAACAGAGGACGCCGCAATCGCCGTGGACTCGCAAGACTGGCACGCGCTGGCCGACCGCGTGCTGGCAGGCCATGAATTGACCAGCGCCGAAGGTTTGGCGATCGTCCGCTGTCCCGACGAAGACCTGCTGGACCTGCTGGCGGCGACCTTTCGCATTCGCCGCCGGTTCTTCGGCAAATCGGTCCAGTTGTATTTCTTGATCAACGCCAAGAGCGGACTGTGTCCTGAGGACTGCTCGTACTGCTCCCAGTCGCGGGTCTCGAAAGCGGCGATCCCCAAGTACAACATCCTGGACCGCGAACGGTTGCTGGACGGAGCGCGGATCGCGCACGAACGGAATGCCAAGACGTACTGTATCGTGATTTCGGCCCGCGGACCGAACGAGCGGGAACTGCAGGCTGTCGAGGAACTGATTCCGGAAATCAAGCGGCAGTACAACCTGAAGATCTGCACGTCTTTGGGGCTACTGACCCCGGAGCAGGCCGAACGTTTGAAAGCCTGCGGTGTGGACCGCGTGAATCACAACGTGAATACCAGCCCGGAATACTACGCTCAAATCTGCTCGACCCATTCCTACGAGGATCGCCTGACCACCCTGCGCGTGGTGCGGCAAGCCGGCATGGAGATCTGTTCCGGCGGGATTATCGGGATGGGCGAAGCGGACTCGGACGTGGTCCGCATGGCGTTGGAACTGCGCGAGGTGCAGGCCGAGTCCATCCCGATCAATTTCCTGAACGCGATCGATGGCACGCCCCTGGAAGGCGTCAACCGCTTGACACCCCAGCACTGCCTGAAAGTACTGTGCCTGTTCCGCTTTGCCAATCCCGATCGCGAACTCCGCATCGCCGGGGGCCGGGAATTACACCTGGGCAGTCTGCAGCCCTTGGGCCTGTACGCCGCCAACTCGATCTTCGTCGGCGACTACCTGACCACCCTGGGTCAAGCCCCGGAAGCGGACTACCGGATGATCGAGGACCTGGGATTCCAGGTGACGAAGACGCCGTCAAGTGTCGAAAGGTGAACCCAGCAGCATCGCATCCGCACCTCCCCACGCAGCGGGGAGGTCGGACGCGGTAGCGGCCGGGTGGTGAGCTGCCAGCATGCCGGTCGGTCAGCTGAATCGGTAGATCCCGGGCATGGCGATGTCCGGAATCGGGTACGGCCCGAACTCGTATTTGTCAGGGCCCAGCCGCTTGGTGGACTTCATCGCCGTCTCCCATTCGACAGCCTGGCCGCTGTACACGGCCTCGCGGCCCAGGATTCCCGTCATCGTGCTCTCGGCCACGGCTTGGGCTTCGTTGATCGGATTGCCAGCGCGGATGCTGGAGATCAGGTCCTCGTGCTCCTGGCGATAGGGGCTCTGGTCGCGGCCGCGGTACCGCCAAGGTTCGCCCTGCTTGGGCTGAATGAAGTTGCTGCAGTTGCTGGTTCCCGCGCTGCCGATGACCGACTCGCCGACGATGTTCAGGCAGCCGTTGATCTGCCGGCACTGGCTGAACATGGTCACGCCGTTGGGATACTCGAATTCGACGGCAAAATGGTCGAAGATGTGGCCGTGCTGGTCACCGACGCGAACCTGCCGGCCGCCCAGCCCCGAAACGGCTTTGATCGGATGCGTACCCAGGACCCAGTTCATGACATCCAAGTTATGGACGTGCTGTTCGATGATATGATCCCCGGACAGCCAGGTAAAATAGTTCCAATTCCGCAGCTGCCATTCCAGGTCGCTCCAGCCAGGCTGCCGCTCGATCACCCAGATCTGACCGCCGTTCCAGTAGCACTTGGCGTACACGATCTCGCCGATGGCCCCGTCGCGAATCCGCTGGATCGTCTCCTGATAGCCCGGCATGTGCCGCCGCTGGGTGCCGGCGGCGATCCCCAACTTTTTCTGCCGCGCCAATTCGCCGGCTTCCAGCACCAGCTTGACCCCCAGCACGTCGACGGCGGCCGGCTTTTCAATGAACACGTGCTTGCCCGCTTCGATCGCCGCCTTCAAGTGCAGCGGTCGGAAATGCGGGGCCGTGGCCTGGATGACGTAATTGACCTCCGACAGCGCCAGCAAGTCCTTGTAAGCTTCAAAACCCACGAAACAACGCTCGCGGGGAACCTCGATTCCAAGCTTGGCCAACTGACCGCGGCAGCGGGCCAAACGGTCTTCGAACAAGTCGGCCAAGGCGACAACCTTGATGTTCTTCTTCTCGGCCGTCGCGCCCTCGGCGACATCTTCGGTGTGATAGCCGCGGTCGGGGTAGATAACCTTGGTCGCCGCCCCGATTGCATCCAGCACCGCCCCGGTGCCGCGACCGCCGCAGCCGATCAAGCCGATCTTGATCTCCAACTCGGCGGCCTCGCCAGCATGGACAAAGGGGATCTCGGTCAGCGCCGCGGCGCCGGCAAG
>CAIYOB010000974.1 GCA_903927685.1 uncultured Planctomycetaceae bacterium | reverse complement strand
TGGCCTTTCCTGTGAACGCAGTGTACGATTCCGCTTCCGCGGTGTTGCCGGCCTCCGACCCGATGCTGACGCTGCCGCCGGCCTGGATTGCTACGCGGCCCGTTAACTCGGTCTGGGCGACGGCGTTGGCCTCGCCGTAACTGACGGCAAAGGGAATTCCCGCCGCAAGCATCTTGCTCATTTTGTTCCCGGTAAACCCCATCCCACCCGCGGCGCTGGCCGTGCTCTGTACGGCGGTTGTCGATTGGATGCTCACGTCGCCGCTGCTGGTGATCGTCGCGCCGTCGAGTGTGACGTGGGACTCCGTGCTTCGAATGTTTACGGACACCGCCTGCAACGCGGCGCCGAGGATCGGGACCGCCCCCAGCGCAACGCCGATGAGGTCGCCGTAATTGATCGCCGGAGTCACCAGGTAGTTGTTGAAGTAGGAGAGGATCTCGCCCTCCAGGGGGTTCTCGTCGGCGGTGAGCGCCTCGATGGCGACGTCGGTGCCGTCGAGCGTTGCGCCCGTCACGTTGATCGTCGCGGTCTTCGAGCGGATGGCGACCACCGTAAGCGGTGCGCCGACGAAGTCCGTGCGGTCCGCGGTGAGCGCAATGGCCCCGCCGAGGATCTGGGCGCCGTCGCGCACGTCGATGCGGGCGTTGGGCAACGGGATGAAGTCCACCGGCAACATCCCAAGGTAGTCGGTAAACTGGGCGGTGTTCTCGGCCGAGAGCGTGATGTCGCCCGGCTCGCCGCCGGTGCCCAGCGCCCGGGTGTTCAGAATCGCGCCCTCCTTGACGTCGATGGACTCGGCGGTCAGCGCGATGTCCCCCGAGTCCGCGTCGGTCTTGCCCGTGGACAGTTCGACGGCCGACTGGACCGTGACGGTCCGCGCCATGCTCCGGACGTCGTGGCCTGCGAAGTCGTTCGACACCTCGAAGGAAACGCTGTCGGCGCCGTCGAGGAAACCGGTGTCGGTCTCGTAGCCACCGTAGATCGAGAGGGTGTAGCCGACCGCACCGAGGCCGAGCACCCGGATCGTATCGTCGCCCAGGCCGAGATCGATCGTCAGCGATTGGCTGGGCTTGGCGAAGATCAACTCGCCGTCGCCGTCGGTCTGGTAGAGGCGCAGCTGAGCGGGGTCCGACGAGTACTCTTCGAGCGCCACGTTGTCGGCGCCCAGGGTCAGCACCACGCCGCGGTTCGCGTCGTCACCGGTGAAGAAGCCGACGGTGAAGAACTGGTCCACTTCGTTGCCGAAAGCGACCAGGGCATCGCTGAACTGATTGGCGACGTCGGCGATGGCCTGGGTGACCTTGTAGAAGTCCTCGGTGATCTCCTCGCTCACCGCCTCGTACTTCGCTTCAAGGTAGTGGCCGGCCTGTTCACTGAATTCCCTGGCAAAGTCGACGATCTCGTCGCCGACCTCCAGGACCACCCCGGAGAGATCCGCGTAAACGTCCAGCCCCCAGGTTTTCAACTGGGACACCAGGTACGCGGCGGCGTCGCCCGCCGCGTCGGGGATCTTGTCGAACAACTCGCCGATCATGTCGCGCGCATCGAGGAAGCCGTCCCGGGCCGCCGCCATCAGCGATTCCAGCTCCGTCTTGACGAACTCGGTGCAGATCAGGATCCCCGACTCGACCGTGCCCAGCGCATCGAGCACGGCGCTATGCCCTGCGGCCAGCGCCGACAGCCCGGCATGCGTGATCGACTCAAAGGTGTCGATCACCGTCGTCGTCAACTTGTCGCTGGTCTGGTCGAACCACTCGGGCAACGCCGAGAACACCGACACCAAGCCGTCGCCCACGGTCGCCGTCACATCCTGGAACCAGGTCTCGGCCGCCTCGGGCAGCCGGGCGACGTAGTCACCGAACGAGGCGATCGCGTCGGAACCCGGCCCGGCTTGCGCCTGGATCTGGCTCGCTGTTTGGATCCGACTGGCGTACTGGACGGTGGTGTGGCCGGTCTGGTCCACGAAGGCGTCGGGGTCGGCCCCGCCGTTCAGATCGAGCAGAAACTCATTCCGAAACGGATCCCCCGGATCCGGCAAGACGTACTCAGCTCCGTTGGAGGCGTCGTTGTCAAGAAACGCGTAGCAGGGCAGCAGATCGGTCAGCGCGCGGACATAGTCCTGAATGAAACCGCGCCGGCCCGCGGCGTCGTTCGTGTACAGGCTGCTGGTCAGGTCGCCGTCCGGGCCTGCGATCGTCGCCCCGTCCTGCATCCGTTCCCAGGCGCCGGCCACCATCCGCCCCAAGAGGAGCGCCGACTGGCTGCCGCTGAAATCGTCGTGCAGCATCGTGTACGCTTGAGGCAGCCCCTCGTTCGGCACTCCCGACAGAATCAAGTCGTCGACTTGCACGGCGCCCGTGGGGGCGTACGCGTCGCTCTGGATATAAGCGCGTGCGACCAGTCCGCCGGCGCCGTAACCCACCACATCGACCGCGGCCAGCGACTCGCCCGTCCGGGCCGCCCAGTCGGCGGCCGCCTTGGCCAGCCACCAGCCGAGATAGTCCACCCCCGACTCGAACTGGTCGTCGCCCAGTTGAGCGCTAACACCGTTGATGGTGCCGTCCGCCGTGCCGTCCGTCGGCGCGATCGGCATGCGCCAATCCCACACCGCGACATACAGAGGCGTCTTGTCCGCGTCGGCGCCGTTCAGGGAATAGCCGGCGTTCTCCAGCGTCTGGATGACGTCCTGATAGCCGTTGGTGAGCGTCTCCGGCTGCAGATCCTGGGGAGGGACGCCGCGCTGGGTCAGCCAGTCGTCCAGGGCGAGGCTGTCCGCGGCCAGCGAGCCGCCGAGGTCCGGCACCAGCAGCAGCGGTTCCCCGGCCAGCAACTGGCGATCCTCTAACAGTTCGATGGTCAAGCGGCGGCGGCGATTGGCGCCGTGGCCGCCTGCGGTTCGGCGAGTCCAAGCCTGACTCTTGCGGCCTTGTCGGCGGGGTTGCGGAGATTGCGCTGTCATCACTTTTCTCCTGTCCAATGCGGCCGGGCTGATGCTGGCGTCGACGGAGCACAGGGGGAGAGCGTCGAACTGGCCGCGAGCGGGATGCGGGGCAAGTCCCCGCGGTGTATTCCGAGGTTCATACCTGAGAACGCCGGATTCTACCGGAACCGGAATTCCCAGATCAACGCGCGGATCGTGAGGGAATCTCCTAGATTTCTATCAGGAATTCCCCGGCGTCTTTGAGAGGGGTTTCCCCCTCAGACTTCACCAAAGGAAGGGCTCGCAGCGTCCCGTCGGTCAAGAGGCCGACCCGATGCGGTCGGCGATCGCGTGGCGGCGGAGTTCCTTCATGCCGCTCAGCCCCAGCTTGTCGATCATCCGCGCGCAATAGGATTCGATCGTCCGCGGACTGACGTGCAAGGCGGCCGCGATCTCGCCGGTGCTGGCCCCTTCGCCCAGCAGCCGGTACACGTGCT
>CAIYOB010000973.1 GCA_903927685.1 uncultured Planctomycetaceae bacterium | reverse complement strand
GTACGTGTACGTGTAGGGCACTCTCCACGGACTCGTACACGTACTCGTACACTCCCATTTCTTCCTGGTCGGAATGCGACAGTTGTTTCTTTGCCGGTGCTTGGCCAGCGGTGACCCACCGCTCATAATTGGTCACGTTCGCGTGGTCCGAGGCTGAACGTCGGCTCAGGCGGTCGCCCGGCACGCGGAACTTCGTCCAGGTAACTCGTCGTCTTTGGAGTGACAGGCATGAAGAAGTATGTCGTGGCGGGCGTCGCGTCCTTGATCATGGTCGGCTGGCTGTCGTCCGAATTGTTCGCGCAACCCGGTGGCCGCCGGGGCGGCGGGAAATCGAGCGCGGGCGCCAAGGGCAAAGCAAAGCCCGGCCCGGCCGCGGGCAAGCCGGCCGCTGGCAAGCCGGCCGCGGGGCCCAAGAGCGGGCCGGGGGGGCCGGCGTCTGCGGGCAAGCCCGGCCTGAAGCCTGCCGGCAAGCCGGGCACATCGCCGGGACTGGGTCCGGCGAAGCCGGGCAAACCGGGCTTGAAGCCCGGGTTGACTCCCAAGTTGTCTCCGAAGAGCCCCGCGACCGGACCGTCACCGCGTCCGGCGTTTCCGCCGGGTTATTGGAACGGCTGGAAGCCCGGGCCCCAGTGGCATTGGCATCAACACCACTACCAGCCGTGGGCGTGGGCCAGTTGGGCAGCCGTCGGCGCTTGGATGGGCACATCCGCCAGTCCAGTCACCTACAACTACTACGTGACAGACGGCGTTGTCTACAACGGCGAGGCCCAAGTCGGTTCCGCGGAGCAGGAAGCTCAAGCGGCTCAGACGCTGGCCGGCGCCGGCCGCGAGCAGACGGAGGACGAAGTCTGGATGCCGCTGGGGGTGTTCGCGGTCGTGCCCACGGCCGATGCGAAACCGGAAGTCACGATCCAGCTGGCGTTAGCCAAAGACGGGACGATTGGCGGCAGTTACTACCACAGCGGTGCGAAGGTCACCTTGCCGCTGCAAGGCGCCGTCGACAAAGGGTCGCAGAAGGCGGCCTGGAAGATCGGAGAAGACGCCGCCGACGCCATCATCATGGAGACCGGCCTGGATAATTTGACCAGGGACAGATCTCCGGTGCTGCTGCATTTTGCTGGCGACGTCACGGAATCATGGACACTGATCCGCCTGGACGAACAAGCTGCCAAAGCCGCCGAAGCGGAAATGGGGTCTTGAGCGGCGTGTCGCTCACTGGAGCCCGAAGCGCCAGCGAGAGGGACATCTCCCAGTCGCTGGCGCGACGTGACGTACGCGACGACAATTCAAGACGGAGCGGCAAGACGAGGGGGCGGGTCCCACTCGCTGGCGTTTCGCGCTGGGTTGGCACTAAGCCTTCTTCGCCTCGTCGTAGTTGCCTGCCACGGCGTCCCAATTGATCACATTGAAGAACGCCTTGACGTAGTCGGCACGCCGGTTTTGGTAGTGCAGATAGTACGCGTGCTCCCAAACGTCCAGGCCCAGGATCGGCGTGTGGCCTTCGGTCAGCGGGCTGTCCTGGTTGGCCGTGCTGCAGATCGCGAGCTTCTTGTCCTTCGGGACGTAACACAGCCACGCCCAGCCGCTGCCGAACCGCTTCATCGCGGCTTCGCTAAACGCGGTGGCAAAGGCATCGAAACCGCCCAGGTCGTCCCCAATCGCCTTGGCCAATTCGCCCTTCGGCTGGCCGCCGCCCTTGGGCGACATCACGGTCCAGAACAACTTGTGGTTGATATGCCCACCGCCATGATTCCGAACGGCCGTGCGGATCGCCTCAGGAACGGTATTCAGGTTGGCGACCAGTTCGCAGGGACACTTTCCAACCAGCGCAGTGCCGGCCAACGCGGCATTCAGGCCGTTGACATAAGCCGCGTGGTGCTTCGTGTGGTGGATTTCCATCGTCCGCGCGTCGATGTGCGGTTCGAGCGCGTCGTAGGCATACGGCAGCTTCGGCAACTCAACGGTGCCTGCGGCCGGCTCGGCAGCCAGACCCTGCCGCGACAGAACCAAACCGGACGCCAAAGCCACCGAACCAGCAAGAAACTCTCGTCGTCTCATTACGTTCTACTCCACTACTCCTAAGGCATTCACATGTCCACACAACTCATTACACCGTAGTGTCCACCCGCAGAACGGTAAGTCCTCACAACAGACGATTTCTCGGAACCACCTCCGACCTTGCTTGCCCCGCTGTCGTGGCGACTCGTTGTCCGGTACATTCGGTTGCCGCTCTTGGCACGTACCAAACCGCACCTTGAGACAGGGCAGGAAGCCTGGTTCGATATGGCTCGAAGGCAAGCATCATCGGGAGAGCGCCGCGGACGCCCGCCGCGCTGGCTGATCGCCGCCAGCGTCGCGGCGGGACTGGCCGCCATGCTCGTCTATCGGACGACCCGTCCGGTGGTCGACCTGGACCTGTGGCATGAAATGGCCTTGGCGCGGGAGATCGTGCACCTGGGCCACGTTCCCCGCACGGACGACTTTGCCTATACGCCGACGGTTGAACCGGTCGTGCATCACGAGTGGGGCGCCGGGATGATCGCGTACGGTTTGGCCGGCCCGCTGGGCGGCGCGGGAATTCTGCTGCTGAAGCTGTTGCTAGTCGCCGCCTTGGCTGCCGCCTGCTGGACCTGCGCCCGGCGGCGCGGCGTCGGCTTGCCGCTGCTCAGCTGCCTGGCCCCGTTTGCCATCCTCTTGGCGGACGGAGGATTTGCCACGGTCCGGGCACAAATATACTCCTTTGTCGGCTTGGCCTTGTTGCTGAACTTCTTGGACCAAGACCGGGCGGGACATCGCCGCTGGGTCTTCGCGTGGCTGGTTGTATTTTTGGTGTGGCTGAACTTGCACGCGGGGTTTCTCGTCGGGGCCGGGCTGTTCGCGGGTCATTGGCTGGAACAGTTGTGGCGTCGCCAGCCGCACTGGCACCTGCTGTGGACAGGCTTGGCGATGCTCGCGTTGATCGGGATCAATCCTTATGGGTTGAGCTACTACACGTACCTCCTGCATGGCGTGACGGCGTCGCGTCCGCATGTCAGCGAGTGGCGGCCGCTGTGGGCTGCCGCGCCCGCCAAGCTCGTGCTCGTCGCGTTCACGATGTGGCTGCTGGCCTACGGCGTCTGGCGCAACCGCGGGACGCGGCTGGCTGGCCTGCCGTTGGTCGCGGTTGCCGCCTTGGCCGCGGTCCAGTCCAAACGCTTTCTGCCGTTCTACGCCATCGCCTGGTTCTGCTATGCGCCCGCCTACCTGGCGAATACGAGGCTCGGCTGGACGGCACGCCAGCTCTGGTGCCGTCGCCGGCGCGGGCTGGTGGCCTTGGGATGTACGGTCGCGGTGGTGCTGAGCGTCCTGGCTGCCCGGATCGGGCCGTGGCGACTGATCGTTCCCGGCGAGCCCGCCCCACAGCTGGCCTCGACTCTGTACTACCCCGTGGGCGCCGTCGACTATCTCCGGCAGCACCAGTTCCGCGGGAATCTGCTGACGCCGTTTGACTGGGGATCGTATGTCAGCTGGAAGCTGCATCCTGGTGTCAGGGTATCGCTGGACAGCCGCTTCGAAGTGGCGTATCCGCTGTGGCTGGAGGAAGAGATCTTCAGTTTCTACCTGGCCCGTCCCGGTTGGAGCGGCGTGTTGGTGAAGTACCCGACCTCGGCGATCTTGGTGCCGGTGCGGATGCCGGTTGCCCGCCAGTTGGCCGAATTGGCCGGGTGGCGCTGCTGCTACCGAGACGACTCGGCGGAACTCTACGCCCCTTCCGAAAGCGATCTCCCGGCGGTCGATCAGAGAGGCCGCAGGCACCCGGGCAGTTTCCCGTGAGCCCGGCGTAACCGGCAGCGAAAACAGCGAGCCGGCGCGGTGGGGACTATCTGGAACCGCTGTCTCGCCACTGCGCCAGGGCCAGGGTCAGGTCGGCCGAGATCTTGGAGAACTGGCTGCCCAACGCCATGGCCGCCTCGGCTTCGGACTTGCGTCCCGCCAGCGCCAAGGTCAAGATCCGTGCCGCCTCTTTGTGGAACTCGGCGTGCAGATCCCGGATCCTCGTCCAACGCTCCGACGCCTTCTCCGCGGCCGGGACTGAAAACAGCCAAACGCCAAATTCGCAGAGATTGTCCGAGCGAACGGACTCGGCTTTCCATTCACTCTGGCCCGTATCGATCGCCTGCCGGAGGCGTGATTTCCAACGCCCGTGGGCAGCAATCGCGTTGACCAGGTGCTCGGTAGTTCTCAGGGGACTGTTCATGGGCTGCGATGTTACGGATTGGTGGAACGGGAAGTCGGCGGCTTGCGATAGACCAGTGTATCACCCAGGCGGACCGACGCGAATCGGTCGCTGATGCCGTACAGGTTCTCTGCCGAACCCAGCAGCAGCCAGCCGCCGTCGGTCAGCATGGCGAAGAACTGGTCGCAGATCCGCCGCCGCGTGGCGTCATCAAAATAGATCAAGGCGTTGCGGCACAGGATCGAGTCGAAGGTGCCCAGGCCGCTGAAGGGCTGGATCAAGTTGACCCGCCGGAATTCGACCAGCTTGCGCAGGGCCGGGCGGACGACCCAGTGCTCGCCGCAGCGCTCGAAGTACTTGTGCACCTGGCTGGCGGTCAAGCCGCGGTCGACCTGCCGTTGTTCGTAGGCCGCGGCGCTGGCGGTGGCCAACGCCCGAGCGGAAACATCGGTGGCCAGGATCGCAAAGTCCTCGGGGCGCGGGCCGCCCGGCGGCGCGGCCGCCGCCAAGTCGTGGATCACCATGGCCAGACTGTACGGTTCCTGCCCGGTCGCCGCGGCGGCGCACCAGATGCGGATCGTGCGGCGCGGCAGACCGGCCGCGTTCCGCCGTGCCTGGACCAACTCGGGCAGGATCTGCTGCCGCAGGGCGGCGAACGGGTGGCGATCGCGAAAAAAGGCGGTCTCCTGGGTCGTGATCGCTTCGATGATGGCCTCCTGCAGCGGAATCGCTTCGCCGCTGGACAGCCGCGACCGCAGCTCGTCGAAGCTCCGGCAACCGCTTTGCCGCACCACCGGTTCCAGCCGGTGCCGGATCAGGTACTCCTTGTCCTCCGTCACGACGATGCCGCACAGCCGGTGGATCGAACGGCGGAGATCGTCAAAGTCGGCCCGTGTCAGTTCCATACTCAGTCCGTGTCCGCCTGGGCTACCAATTGCGCCACCGCGTCGGCGATCCCGCCCAGCGGCACAACCTCGTCCACCACCCCCGCCTCGACCGCACTGCCGGGCATCCCCCACACCACGCTCGTCGCCTCGTCCTGCGCCACCACGTAGCCTCCGGCGCGTTTCACGGCTCCCAAGCCCGCAGTGCCGTCCCGCCCCATGCCGGTCAGGACAACTGCGACCAGTTCGCCGCGCCAGGCAGCGGCGGCGGAGCGAAACAGGACATCCGCCGCAGGGCGGCAGCCGTTTTCGGGCGGCTGTTCGTTGACCCCCGTGACCAGCCGCCCCTGCTCGTGACGCAAGACCAGATGTTTGCCGCCCGGGGCGATGTACGTCGTCTGCGCCCGAACGGGGTCGCCATCCTGAGCCTCGACGACCGTGCCTCCGGACAGCCGCGCCAAGCTCTCGGCCAGGGACAACGTGAACTGCGGCGGCATGTGCTGGACGATCAGGATCGGCAAATCCGTCCGGGCACGGAGCGCCGGCAGCACCGTCTCCAGTGCCTTGGGACCGCCGGTCGAGGCAGCGACGACCACGGCCCGGACCGTCTTGCGGGGACCGGCCTGCAGCCAGCGCAGCCGCCGGGCGGGTGAAGCGACGGCTGGCCGCGGGACAGCTGCCGGTTCCGGCGGGACGGAAGCACGGCCCGCGCGGCGGCGGCAGAGCAGGAACTGGTGAATCCTGCTGACCAGTTGCTGCCGGAGTTGCTCCAGGTTTTCCTCCGGCCGCGGTCCCGACGGCTTGCTGACAAAGTCGAAGGCGCCGTCCCGGAGCGCTTGCAGCGTGACGTCCGCGCCCCGCTTGGTATGCGCGCTAACCATGATCACGCCCACAGTCATGCCCGGGGCTTGCGTGGCGTTGAAGCGCTGGATGGCACGGAGTGTTTCCAGGCCGTCCAGGCCGGGCATCTCGACGTCCAGGGTGACCACGTCGGGAGGCGTGGACTGGACGAAATCCAGGGCCTTCTGCCCGCTGAAGACTGAGCCCACGACCTCGAGCCCTTCCTGGCCCGCCAGGGACTTTTCCAGCGCGGTCCGGAAGATCCGCGAGTCGTCGACAATCAAGACTCGTGCGTGCGGCGGCATGGGGCAGCTTCCGGACTGAGGATTGCCTGGGTGGCTGTGGTCGAGTGCAGCGAGCCCACAGTCCGGGGTGGTCCTGGGGCTCGCTGCGCTCGACCCCGGCCACTCTTCCCTGGCTTCTTTGCCGAACCTCGTACCATCCGGTCCCGTGCCGGTGGGGACCGTGAAAACGCGCAGCGTCCAACACGTAAGTGTGCCCGCGGCGCGGCCGGCGGTCAATCCTGGATCTTGAACTGGCCGACCAATTGCTGCAGTTGCGTGGCGATGGCCGCCAGCCGCTGGGCGGCGGTGTTCACATGCTGGGCGCTGGTCGTGTTGTCGCGCGTCGCCTGGCTGACACCGTGGATATTCGCGGAGATATCGCTCACGGCCTGGGCGGCTTCGCTGGCGTTGCGGGACATGTCATTGGCGGCCGTCGCGGCTTCGCCGGCGTTGCGGGACATGTCGTTGGCGCCCTTGGCGACCTCGGCGATCGACCGGGCGATGTGCTCGACGCCTTGACTGGCCGTCCCCAGGTTGGCGGCGCTCGTCTGGGCCGACAAGCTCTGCTTGTCGATGGATTCGGAGATCCGCAGCGACGAGGCGTTCAACGTATAGATGATCTGCTGGACGTCGTGGATGACGGCCACGGCGTCGCGGGTGCTGCCCTGCACGCCTTCGATTTTGCGGGCGATATCCTCGGCGGCCCGGGCGCTCTGATTCGCGAGTTCCTTGATCTCATGGGCCACCACGGCAAAGCCCTTGCCGGCCTCGCCCGCCGAGGTGGCTTCGATCGTGGCGTTCAGGGCCAGCAGGTTCGTCTGCAGGGCGATCATCTTGATCGCCTCGGTGACCTTGCCGATTTCCGAAGCGGAACGTTCCAGCTCTTTCATGGTATTGCCGGCGCCATCGGCCATGCCCAGGGCGCGATTGGCGACCTGCGAGCCGTCCCGGGCGTCGTGCGAGATCGACGCAAAGGCGTGCGTCGACTCCTGCAGGGCCTCGGCCACCGTGGTCACGTTGCGGGCCGTGGTCTCCGCGGCGGCGGAAATCGTGCTCACGTTGACGCTGATCTGCTCGCTGGCCGATGAGATCGAGGCCACGTTCATGCTCATCTCCTCGGCGGCCGCGGCCATCGTGGTGATGTTCGTGGCCATCTGCTCGGTGCTGCTGGCGACCTGGCCCGCCTGAGCTGTCATTTCCTCGCTCTGCGCCAACACCTGGTGCGAGACCGAGGACAGCTCCGCCGCCGCTCCCCCGATGTTCTGGGACACAGCCCGGATTTCTCCGACGACTTTGCTGAACGCCGCAGCCAGGTGGTCCATAGCCCGGCCCAACAGCCCCATTTCGTCGCGCTGGACGAGGTTCAGCCGCCGGGTCATGTCGCCCTGCGCCAGGGTCTCCGAGAAGGCCACGCCCCGGGCCAGGGAGCCGACCACGGACCGCGTCAGCAGGAAGGTCAGCACGAGGCTGACGGCGATGCCCACCAGGGGCACGCCAATCATCAGCCGTTGGGCAAACCGCGCGGTGTCGCCGACGTCGGTCATCGTGGTCCGCATGGCCTCGCGCAGGCTGTCCGTCAGGTCGCCCAGGGCTTTCATGCACGTGTCGATATCCGCGTTTGCGGACTCGACCAGCTGCAGCGAGCGGGTATAGGTGTTTCCACGCACCAGTTTTTGTAGTTGGGCCAGCAGGGGCGTCGCGGCGTGCCAGGCGGCGGTCAGCGAGTCCAGCCGCGGGAGATCTTGAGCGTCCGCCTGGGAGGCCAGTTCCGCCAGCTTGGTTTCCGCTTCCCGCAGCGACGCGGCCACGCGCTCGTCCAAGCGATCCAGCTCTTCGTCGGCTGTATCGAAGATATTCTGGTTCAGCTGGCGATGCACATCCAGCGCGATCACTTGCAGCCGCTGGAGGGCTCGCCGGTTGTTTTCCGCCGCCGCACGCTTGCCGTCCGCGGGCCCGGCCGCGTCGGCCAGTGTCTTTTCCAGTTGCCGCAGCCACGCACTGGCGGCATCGTCGATCTCGCGGATCTTACGTCCCAACTCTCCATTTGTCAGCTGGTTCGCTTTGACGTTCGTGTTCTCCACGGCCAGGGCGAGCACCGAGTCCTGGATTTCGCGATAGTCTTTCCAGGCCTGCTCGAACGCGTCCAGGGCCTTTCGCTCGTCGGGCGTTTGCGTTCCGTCGATCAAGGCGGACAGTTCGCCGTGCGCCGTCTCGACTTGGTTGACCAGTTCCCGGGTCTGTTTGGCGTACTCCGCCGAATCCTTGTCGTCGGTGGTAATCACCGTGCGAAACTCCATCCGCCGCGTCCTTTGGAGATCACTCCGCAAGTCGGCGGCGAGCGTAGCCTTCTTGGCGATCACCTCGACCAAGTTCGCGACACGCTGGTTCACGACGCCCAGTTCCAGGTAGCCGACCAGGGCCACGGTGATGACGCCGACGACGAGAATGCCGACGATCAGGCCGAGTTTGGTGCTGAGTCGCAGATGGTTCACGAGATCATCTCCTTGAGGTCAGAGGGTAACGAGGGATCGGCCCCGGGGCTTGGTACGACCCGCGGGTCAGCCGGCAAGGCAGGGGCCTGTCCCCGGTCTGCAACGGCGCGTTCCAGACGCGGCAACAGGCGGCGCACGTCGAGGATCAGCAGCAACTCGCCGTCCAGCTTGCCGACGCCGCGAATCAGTTCTTCGTCGGGCAACACGGCGGCATCCACGCCGGCGCCGGAAAGGGTTTCGATCCGGCCCGCAGGCAGATTCACAATGTCCCCGCTGCGCTCGGCCAGGACGCCAAACGCGTCGCCCAATTCGGGCTTGAACACAATCAGCCGGCAGTCCGGACCGACCGCGGTCGGCGCGCGGTTCCACAGGCAGTTCAGGTCCACGACCAAGACGATATGCCCGCGCAGATTGACGTAGCCGCGGATCGCGGCCGGCGCGTGCGGGATCGGTGTCAGCGGCGGCAGGGCGGTGACTTCCTTGACCACCTCCGTCGCGGCGCCGAACAGACCGTCCTGGAGTCGGAACGTGGTGTAGGTCTGGGACGCGGAGGCGGGAAGGGCGCCGGTCGTGGGTTCGTGTCGGGTCTGGGTCATGGGAACTTGGCGTCGTGGTGCCTGGGCGAGCCTAGGCCCTGCGCACGCATTCTCCTTTCCTGATCAGTTCGGCCACGGTCTGGAGGAACTGCTGCCGATCGAGTTTGACTTCGTAGCCGTCAAAACCGAGCGTCTTGGCGCGCGCCCGGTCGGCGTCGCTGCTGAGCGTCGTCAAGGCCAAGAGTGGCAGGCCGGCCTGGTCCGAGTTCTGGCGCACCGCCCGCGCCAGTTCCCAGCCGTCCAGGACCGGCATTTCGATGTCGGTGACCACCAGGTCGAAACGCTCGTTTTCCAAGCGCTGCAACGCGGCAGCTCCGTCCGTCGCCGTGGTCACATCGTAGCCCTCCGACGCCAGATACTCGCGCACCAGTTCCCGGAAGAACTCGGTGTCGTCGACGGCCAGGATGCGCTTCCCGGCCCGCGAGGCGGACGCCATGGATGACATCGGTCGAGCCGGAGCATCCAGTTCCGCCAGCCGGCACAGGTCCAGCAGCAGCGTCGTGCAGCCGCGGAGAATGGCCGTCCCGACGACACCGTCCGCCTGAAACGCCGCCTGCGTGATTCCGGCGGGCAGCGTCTCGGTATCAATGATCGCCGTGGCCAGAATTCCCAGCGGGCGTCCGATGTTCTTGGGCAGCAGCAGGAACATGGGGTTGGTCTCGCTCGCGGCCGAGACGGGCAAGACCTGCTCCAACCGCAGCAGCGGCGTGGTCTCGCCGTCGACGACCAGGAACTCCCGCGAGCCGACCCGTTCGATGTGGCGGGGATCGACCATCACCAGCCGCCGGATCATGGCCAGCGGCACGGCAAATTGCTCGGCGGGGCCGGAGCGGAACACCAACGCCGGAGTCGTCTCGGCGGGGACGAGTCCCACGGCCGCCGCGCGCTGCTCGGCGGCTTCCTGGGCGGCCGCCCCGAAACGCACGCCCGCGTGCTGGACGACTCCTTCCATGTTCAGGATGAGCGCCACCCGGCCGTCACCCAGAATGGTCGCCCCGGAAAAGCAACTCAACGGCTTCAACAGGCTGTGCATCGGCTTGACGACGATCTCCTCGTTGTTCAGGATCTCGTCGACCACCAGTCCCAACCGGCGCGCCCCGACTTTGACCACCGCCAGAAACGCCGCCGAGCGTGGTCCGTTCTCTCCGCGAGCGGAATCCACTCCCATGACCAGCCTGCCGTACTTCCGCACGATCGACTCCCGGTCCTGGGTGTCCAGCGGCCGGGGCCGATCAAGTACTTCGGCTAGCCGCACCAGGGGCACCAGCCGATCGCGCAACCGCACCACTTCCTGGTCCAGCGTAGCCTCGATCCGCGTCTGTGTCAGTTGCGGATGCAGGCACACCAATTCCTCCAGGTCCTTTTGCGGAATGGCATAGCACTGGTCGCCGGCCCGGATCATCAGGCACGGGATGATGGCCAAGGTCAGCGGCACGCGAAGCGAAAAGGCGGTCCCCTGGCCGAGTGTCGAGTCGATCTCCAGGGTCCCGCCCATCTGGTCCAGGTTCGTCTTGACCACGTCCATGCCGACGCCGCGCCCGGACAGGTCCGTCACCGCCGCGGCGGTGGAAAAGCCGGGCAAGGTGATCAGGGCCAGGGCCTCCTTGTCGCTCAACCGGGCCAGTTCCGCAGCCGTCCGCAAGCCGGTTTCGAGAGCTTTGCGTCGAATCCGCTCCGCATCGATGCCTCGCCCGTCGTCGCGGACTTCGATACAGATCTGGCCGCCTTGCTGGCTGGCATTCAAGACGATGCGCCCCGTCGTCGACTTGCCCGCCCGCCCCCGCTCGGCGGGCGACTCGAGCCCGTGGTCACAGCAATTGCGGATCAGGTGGGTCAGCGGATCGGACAGCAGTTCCAGGACGCTCTTGTCCAATTCGACTTCGGTCCCGCCGACCTCCAAGTTGACGTTCTTGCCCAGCTGCCGAGCCAGATCCCGAACCGTCCGTGGGAACCTGGCGAACAGGTTCCCCACGGGTTGCATCCGGGTCTGGGTGACAGCGCCCTGCAACTGGCTGGTCAGGGCGTCCAGACGCTGCAGCACCGGCCGGATCGCGGCCTCGCCCGCGTCGATCGAACGCAGTGCCTGGTTCCGCACCAGGACCAACTCGCCGGCCAGCGTCATCAGCCGGTCGACCAGCGGAACGGGAATCCGCACGCTGGCCCCGCGATCGAGGCCGCGCGGCGCCGCGGCCCCGACGGGGGCGGACGCGGCCCCGGGCGAAACCACTGGAGCGGCCGGCTCGGACGAGGCCGTCGCCTGGACCGAGCGCGGCTTGGCCAGGCAGTGCCGCAACCGCTGGACCCACTCGCCGACGTCGGCCTCGTTGCTCCGCTGGACGTCATCCACCAGGGCGACGATGCGGTCGGTTCCTGCCAGCAGAGCGTCGACCACGCCGCTGTCGGGCGCCACGCCCGTCGGCCGCAGTTCCTCCAGCACGCTCTCCATGGCGTGGGCCAGTTCCTCGATCACCTGGCAGCCGACAAAGCCGGCGCCGCCTTTGACCGAATGCATGCCGCGGAACAAGCGATCGATCCGTTCGGCATCCGCGACGCCCGGCCGCTGTTCCAGGGCCAACAGATCCTGCACGACACCGGCCAGATGTTCCTTGGCCTCGCTCACAAAGTCGTCAACTGCGGACTGGGAAGCTGCGGTCACGGTCACGGCAGGCGCCGCAGGCACTGCGACAGGTGCCACGACCGGCGCGGCCGGCGCAACCGGCGGCTGACCGTTGCGCACGGCGACAATCTCGGCGATCAGGGGCTCGATTGAAGCTGGCGCCAGGTCGTCGTCCTCCGCAGCGTCTGCCGACGCGCCGAGCCGGCTCAAGGCGTCCACGCCTCGCAACAGCACGTCGACGCTTTCGCTGCCCAGCTTGACTTGCCCGCGCTGAGCTGCGACGAAGCAGTCCTCCAGGTGATGCGCGATCTGGACGGCGGCAGCAAAGCCGACAATCTTGGCCGCTCCCTTGATGGAATGCGCCGCCCGCATCAGCGACTCCAGATGCTGCGGATCCTCGGGCGTCTGTTCCAGGGCGAGTACCCCGGCGTTCAACGTCGCCAGATGGGTTTCGAGTTCAGCCCGAAACAGGTCCAGAAGCGCAGGGTCAGGAGGCGGTCGAATGCTCATGCGCAAGCCTAGCTCAATGAAACGATCGGAACGGATCGTGTCGATTATAGTTGCGCCGGTTGCCAAGTAGAGCCTGTGGTTCCAAATCTGCCGCCTGGAATCGGTCGGGCACTCTGTGCCGATTCTGCCGATTGCAACGCCCGCCGCCTCGGCTGACGTGAAAAAAGGAGCCGATTCTCTGCAGGGGACGTGTTTACCGTGGCCTACGAGTCAGTAAGTTACCGGAAACAACGACCGTCTGTGTGCAACCGATGACCGTGCCTTGGCAGGAGGCTCGTGATGAGCAATGAACTGAGAAACCCGACGCCAGATGCCGCAGCCGACTGGGCGACGACGAGAAGCGAGAGCGAGACTAGCCGGTGTGTGCATCCGCTGCTCGGGCGCCGCGCGGACGCTGTCGACAAGGGAGTTGTCTATGAAACGGGCCTGAATATCCACTGGCCGGCCTATCTGGCAGATCATTGCATCTACGGGTCCGCGGTGCTGCCCGCAGCGGCCTACGTGGAAATGGCCTTGGCCGCTGCCACAGCAGCCTGTCCGGGCCAGGACGTGATCCTGCAGGGACTGGCCATCCAGCAAGCGATGTTTCTCGAACCGGACGCAACGCGAACGGTCAGGACCCTCCTGACGCGCGAGGAGCCGGACCTGTTCAGTTTTCGAGTCTGCAGTCGGGCGGAAGCCGACGCGCAAGTCGAGTCCGCGTGGGCGGAACATGCCTCCGGAAAACTGATCGCCCAGACGAAAGGTCCCTCCCCGGCGCCAGTCGATCTCGAGACCCTCGGCAGCACGCTGCCACAGACGCTCGAAGCCACGGAACTGTATCAAGCTTGCCACCAGCGGGGCCTGGAGTACGGCCCGCAGTTCCAGGCGGTGCGCAGCCTGCGGACCCGAGACCGCCAAGCGCTGGGCGAAATCCGCATCGCCGACCATCTGGCTGACCAGGCGGCGGGCTATCTGCTGCATCCCGCGCTGCTGGACGCCTGCCTGCAGACCCTGGCGGCGGCCCTGCAATTCGATGACATCAGCTCGGCCCTGCTGCCCGTGGGTATCGATCAGGTCCGCGTCTACGTGCCCGGCCAGAGCCGTGTCTGGAGCCATGCCCGGATCACTGCGGACGCGAATGCCGGCAAGTCCCTGACGGCGGACATCGATATTCTGAGCGCTGAGGGCCAGTTTGTGGCCTCGGTCGAAGGCCTGCGGATCCGCCGCGTGAAGAAGAAAATGCTGGCCCGCAGCCGGCAACGCGACGCCGGGCAGGCGGTGTCCCGCGTGGGTTAGGACCGCCAAGTCTAACCCGTCGTCCTCACGCGCCGGGTGGCTGGGGTCGAGCGCAGCGAGCCCCCAGAGACCAAGGCTGGGCAGCTGAAAACTCGGGCCTGGCAAACGGTTCTGTTCTGTCCGATTGCGTGTCTTCCCACGGATGGCAAAGCCGACCCACGGATACGGAAAGCACCGAGAGTGTATCGGTGGGACGGGTTTGCCGTCCGTGGGATACCATAAAACATCAGGTCTTCTAATCGAGTTCATCCCTCGACAAGCTCCCTGCCGCAACGCAGCGGCGGTCCCGCTGGGGTGTCAAGGCTGCGGACTGCCGGATCCTACGAGGCAATTCAATTGGAGACTTCCGCGGCCGCCAGTGGCGTGGCCAACGTAACGCGGAACCCCAACCGCATCCCAAAAAAGGTCGCTTTCGCAAATCGCGTGCTGTTTTGGGTAAGATGGACGTACGCCGTCGTGGCGAGATGGATGACGACCGGACGCTGTCAAGTCATGAATGAGCCGGGGTTATCCTGCCTTGCCCCTGACACTTGCCGCGTGACGAGGAGACGCCTGATGAGAAACCATCGTTTCGTATTGATCGCGATCACCGCCTTGCTGCCCGCCGTCGGCAGCGCTGTCGAGCCGGAGGGGATTGTCTTCCAGGCCGAGGCGATCAGTACGCCGCGATCCGCGTGGTGGGACAATCGCAGCGACGACACGCACTGGAACTTGTGGACCCGCGAGCAGGACATCGAGAAGAAACGCTCCGGTGGCGCGGTGCTGGCCTCGCCGGCAGCGAAGGCGGATCGAGCGACGCCCGAAGCGGGCGCACTGCCGCTGCACAGCGTCGTGCGCGAACTCCCGCCCGGCTGGTATCGCGTCTTCGCCAGCGCCCCCGGCCGGCCGCTGGCCTACTCACTGGACGGCCAGGAGTGGTTCCCGCATCAAGGCAGCGAGTTGCCGCTGGGCATCTGGCAGGCGGCCGGCAAGCCGTTCGAGCTGTGGGTTGACGACCGCTATGCCCATCCGCCAGGAAATCCGGGCCCGGGTTACTACGACTACCTGCGGTTCGTGCCGTGCGACCCGCCGGCCATCGAGAACCTGGAAACGGTCTCGTTCGAGCCGGGCCAGGCGTCCGTCTGCTGGACGACCAATGTGCCCTTGGCGACCGGCTGGGTGGAACTCGTCGACGGCCCCGCTGCGGCCGGGGAGAACACGTCACCCACGCTCGTCCGCAATCATCAAGTGCGGGTAGACGGACTGGAGCCTGGCCGGACGTACCGCGCTCGCGTGCTGACCAACTTGGGCACCTCGCGGCTCGCGTCGGCGGAGTTTGCCTTGCGGGCGGCGCCGCCCGAGTGCCGCACGGGGCGCGTGTTCTCGATCCCGCTGGCCGTGCCCGAGCCCGGCCGCGACCCGCGCCGGGCGTGGCCCGCCACGGTGGGCATTCCGTTTTCCCCCGGAGCGCTGGGCAGCCCGGCCGACCTGCGCCTGGTCACGCGCGACGGCCAGTCGGTGGCGTTCCAGGCCGACGTCTTCTCCCGCTGGCCCGACGGCAGCGTGAAATGGGCGACGATCAGTTTCCTGGCGGATTCGACGCGCGACGGCGAGCCCGGCTATCGGCTCGAAGCCGTTCCCGGCGGCGCCGCGCGTCCGGCGGCCGAGCCGCTGTTGCAGGTAACGCCGACGCCGGAGGGCTATCAGCTGCGCACCGCCTGGGCCCGCCTGGAACTCGATCGCCGGACCAGCTGGGAGGTGGTCGACGGCGAGGGCCGCACCTGGACCTGCGGCGAGCCCGAGCCGGCAGGAGTGGGAATCGAGAGCAATGGGCCGGTGCGCGCCGTCGTGCGGTTGAACGGTCTGCTGCGCCCGGCCGATGGCAGTCAGGTCGAAGCGGAATGGGGATATCTGGCCCGCCTGACGTTCTACCGCGAGCAGCCGTTGATCGAGGTGGACGTGTCTTTGTGGCGAGATCTGCCGGACGGTGGCTTCGGAACGTTGCGCTCGTGGACCGTGCGCATCCCCGGATCGACGCCGGCGGCTGAAGGAACCGACGGCCAGCCCCAGTTCGAGATCATCCAGGACCGCGACGACCGTTGCGTCTACCAGGGGACGCGACCCGAGTCGATCGCGGCCGATCCCAAGCAGGGCCCGAGCACGATCCACCTGGGTCGCGGGACGGAAACCCTGAGCGTTTCGCTCGGCGACCTGCGGCAGCAGTATCCGCTTGGTTACCGGGCCAATTCGTCCGGCGTCGAGTTGCTGCTGCTGCCGCCGCTGGCCGCCGACGCTTATGCCGATGAAGAGAGCCGCCCGTGGCAAGCCCGGCTGTACACGTCGTTTCAGGACGGCAAGTACCTGATCCGTTCCGGCCAGTTGTTGCGGCGGCGAGGCTTCGTGCGGCTCGGGGCCTGCGACGACACGGCCGCCCTGGCTTCGTGGCTGGAGAACCGCTTGCTGCCCCAAGCGCCCGCCGCATACCTCTGCTCGACCGGCGTGCTGGGCCGCGTGCTGCCGGCCGCCGGGCCGCAGTGGGCCGAGTTCGAGGCTTGGTTCCAGCGCAATTTCGATCGCTACGAGCAGAACTGTGCCGCGAACCGCAGCCTGGGTGCGATGCACTTTGGCGACTGGTTCGGGGAACGGGGCTTGAACTACGGCAACAACGAGTATGACCTGGCCTGGGGCCTGGCGGTCCAATGGCTGCGCACGGGGCAGCGCGCTTACTTCGACCGCGGCTTGGCGATGGCCCTGCACTACAGCAGCCTCGACACGCTGCATGGCCGAGCGGCCGAGACGGCCCGCGGACTATGCTGGGAGCACAGCTTCAACCACGTCGGTACGCCGCGCGAACCGGAGGAACTGCTGAGCCTGGGCGATCGCCAGGTCCGGGAGTACCTGGACCTGTACGGCAAGAGCATGCTGCGGGGGGCGATCGACCCGCAAGGGCACATCTACCAGGAGGGCAACTGGATCTACGCTGCGCTGACCGGCGACCAGTTCCTGGTCGATGTGGCCCAGCGGGTCTGCCGGCACCAGGCCGCGCGGTTGACGGTAAACTACGACTTCGGCATCGAGCGGTCCGGCGGCTGGCCGCTGATCAATGCGGCGGGCGCCTATCGGCACAGCGGCGATCCGTACTACTTGAACGCGGCGCGGCTCATGGTCCAGCGCTGCCTGCAGCGGCAGGATCCGCAAACCGGCGGCTGGCTGCACCAACCGCCGCCTTCCGAAACCGACGGAGAGAAGACGCTGGGCGGCAAGGCGTTTGCCGTGGGCATCCTGTCCAACGGGATCCTGCGGTATCTGGATGTGGAACCTGACGAACGCCCGGACGTGCGGCAGATGGTCGTCCGCGGCGCCGACTGGCTGATGCAGGAGGCGTGGAATCCCGACAAGGGTTTTCGCTACATCAGCAACTGTGCCAAGTATCGCGACACGGGCGACCGTGGCGTCACGTGCCTATTGAACGCAGAACTGGTGGCCGCGGCGTACGAGTTTACGGGCGCGCAGAAATACGCCGACTTCGGCCGCGAGCTGCTCCGCGACCAGTTCTCTGGGACTCAGAATGGCATGGGCAAAACCTTTGCCATGTCGATCCGGCAAACGGTCTTCGGGCTCGATCGCCTGGACCGCGCGGCACAGCAGCGGCAGAAGGGAAGCCGCTAGCTCGCCACGGGCTTGGGTTTTCGGAAGCCGAAACGAACCATGAAAGGACAGCACCATGCACCGAACACGGCTTCGCAGCTTCGGGATGAGCCTCCTCAGCCTGTGGGCGCTGGCGACGTGCGTTGCTGCCGCGCAGCCGGCGCCGTTGAACCAACGCCAGGCGCGGCCGGCGCCGGAGTGGGTGACGCGCGGGGTGATGTACCAGGTCCAGCCGCGGGCCTTTACGCCCGAGGGCACGCTGCAGGCCGCGACCGCACGCTTGCCGCAGGTAGCCGAACTGGGTGTCGACATCATCTACCTGTGTCCCGTGTTTGTGGCGGACGACGATCCCGACACGGCGGGCTGGAGTCCGCGGCAGAGGAAGTCCGGGTTGAACAACCCACGCAATATGTACCGGATGAAAGACTACTATCACGTCGATCCCGAATACGGGACGGACGACGACCTGAAAGCCTTTATCGCCGCATCGCACCGGTTGCAGATGCGCGTGCTGCTGGACATGGTCTACCTGCATTGCGGCCCGAACGCGGTGTTCCTGGCCGAGCATCCGAACTTTGTCAAGCGGGACGCGGAGGGCAAGGTGGCCGTCGCGGCATGGGGGTTTCCGGCGTTGAATCTGGCCGATCCGGAACTCCGCGAGTACCTCTGGAAGAACATGGAAGACTGGGTTCGCGAGTTCGGCGCCGACGGCTTCCGCTGCGACGTGGCGGACGGCATCCCGCTGGATTTCTGGGAAACGGCCCGCGAGCGACTGGACAAGCTCCGGCCGGATCTCTGCCTGCTGGCCGAGGGCACGCGCCGCGAGGATCAGCTCAAGGCCTTCGACCTCGACTATGGCTGGGGGTTCACCTGGGACAACGCCGCCAACTTCAGAAGGCAGTGGGAAAAGATGCGGGACGAACGGCCTCGCGGCGGGGCGAGGTTCCTTCGCTTCATCGACAACCATGACATCGCCAACGACGCTTACGCCAACCGACTCGAAAAGGCCTGGGGCAGCCGGCGCGTCGAGGCCGCGCTGGCTGCGATGTTCACGCTGGACGGGGTGCCGATGCTCTACAACGGACAGGAGGTAGCCGACGCCGCGCGCCACAGCATCTTTGGGCGGTTGCCGATCGATTGGGCCCACGGCGAGACGCCGGCCGGCCAGGCCCGCCGGGCGTTCTGCCAGCGGCTGTGCACGCTGCGCCACGCCGAGCCGGCGCTGACCCGCGGTGACGTCGTCTGGCTCGACAACGACCAGCCCGATTCCGTTCTATCCTTCCTCCGCCGCGCGTCCGGCGAGGAAATCCTGGCCGTCGTGAATCTCTCGGCCAACTCCACCAAGGTTGGGATCCGTTGTTCCGAGCCGAGCCCCTGGTCGCCAGCCCCGCTGATCGCCGCGGGGGCCAGCGTCGAAACAGACGACCGCGGGCCCCTGGTCCAACTCGACGGCTTCGGCTACCTCGTTACCAAACGGAAGTGACGGAGGCCGAGTCCTTAGCAGACGCCGGGCGGTTGGCCCATGAGCGTTGCCACTGGCTCGTGTGGGTGACACCCAATGATGACAGGAGGAATTCGAGATGAAGAAGCGAACGGGGCTGGAAGGCGGCAATCAGCGTAGGTTGGGGCTTCGACCCGATCCGGTCGGGACAGCGTGCCGGGCCGCGAAGGTGCTTTCCGCCGTCCTGCGGTTGATCGTCGGCGCGGCGGTCCTGGGCGGTATCTGTTCCGTGGGGCCTGCGGGAGACGATGCCCGGAGGCGTCCGGACGTGGTCGCCGTCTATTACCCTCACTGGCACAGCTACGATCACGGTAACGCCTGGAAAGGCGAAGGCTGGACAGAGTGGGAAGGCGTCAAGGCCGCGGTACCCCGCTTTCCCGGACACGACCAGCCGCTGCGGCCCACGTGGGGCTACTTCGACGAGAGCGACCCGCAGTGGTCCGCGCGCGAGATCGACCTGGCGGCCGACCACGGGGTCGACGTCTTCCTGTTCGACTGGTACTGGTACAGCGGCGTGAAGAATATGGAGGAGGCCCTGGAGCGGGGCTTCCTGCAGGCCGCCAATCGAGACCGCATGAAGTTTGCACTCATGTGGGCCAATCATCACCGCCGGGATCAGTTCTGTCCGGACTTGACCAAGGAGCGAACCGTTTGGCTGCCCTCGCGCCACTCGCCGCGCGACCTGGAGCGGGTCATGGACTACTGCGTCGAGCACTACTTCCGCCAGCCGAATTACTGGCAGGTGGAGGGGCGTCTGTTCTTCAGCATCTTCCAGGCTACGGAATTCGTGAAGCAACTGGGCGGCCCCCGGGAGACTGCTCAGTTGCTGCAGAAGATGGACCAACGGCTCCGCCAGGCCGGCCTGCCGCCGATGCATTGGAACGGCATGGTCGCCGATCCTAAGTCGGCCGCGATCCTCATGGAGGCGGGGTTTTCGAGTACCAGCCGATACAACGTCAATTCGACGGGCAAACCCAGCCCCGACCTGATCGAGCAGTACGAAGATCTCATGCAGGCGCACCGGGACCACTGGCAGAAGATGACCGCCGCGGCGCCGCTGGTGAACCTGCCCGTGGTGACGACGGGCTGGGATGTCACGCCGCGCTGCCGCCAGGATGTCCCCTGGCCGTTTCCCGTGGCGCCGGAGAGCGGAAGGCACGAGTATCCCTACGGTCCGGTCGTTGTCGGCAGCACGCCCGAGCGATTCGAGCAACTGCTGCGTGAGGCGGCCAGGCACGTCGAACAGGACCCGCGCCAGCCGTTTGCGGTGCTCATCAACGCCTGGAACGAATGGACGGAGGGCTGTTTTCTGTTGCCCGAAGAGCGGACCGGCACCGCACGAGTCGAGGCCATCCAGCGGACGTTCGGCATCAGGAGCCGTTGATCGCCTGCCAGCCGATCGCTGCCCGCCGCGTCGTTGACTGCCGGGTGGCGGATGCGCTGGTCGAGCACCGCTGCCACCGGCCGGCGCGACACCGCGTCGGGCATGGATTCCCTGACCGGGCGCGGCGTTGCCAGTTGGCGCGTCTCCGGCTGGCCCCTCGTCTTCTCTACATCTCCCCCCGCCCTCCGCCTCTCTGGTCCGTCTCCAAGTCGCGTACCAGGCGACTGGCAGGGAGAGTCCCGGGGCTTACTCGCCGCCTTCCCAGCGGAGGTTGCGGACCTCCCGCGGGCCTTCCCACGGGACGCCGGCGACGGGCCGGTTCCGCCGTCCGTCGGCGGCTTCGCGGGCCGGCGTGAGCGTCAGTTCGGTCACCGTTCGCCAATTCGCGAGCGGGGGCGTGAACTCTTCGAGACCGACCGCGATCGTTTGCCAATCCGGGCCGCCCCGAAGTTGCTTTTCGGCGACGTGGTCGACGGCGGGCTGGCCGGGCGCAAAGGCGCCCCAGGCGTTCGTGCTGATCTTGACCACCAGCGTGCAATCCGCCGCGGGCTGCATCTCCCAAACCAGGCGCGCGCCGTCCGGGCCGCGCCATTGGGCGTCCTTCAGCTTGCGTGTGACGGCCTGCCACAGCGGCGGATGATCCCAGTTCAGCCGATACCAGTCCTGCCAGCCGCGGCTGCCGTCGTCGATCAGCCGCTCGCGTTTGGCGGTCGCCCGGATCCCGGCGCTGTGCAGTTCCGCCGCACTGACCGAGCGGACCCGCGAACTGATGGCGAACACGTCCGTGTTGCGACTGCCCGCCGGCACCGCGACGACGCGATAGCATTCGGGCAACTCGTAGACCGCATTGGCAAAAGCGAACAGCGGCTGATCGAGGCTCAATACGGGGCACTTCGCCTGCCATACCCGACCATCGCCGACCGCCGGCGCCGTCCGCCAAAACCGAGTCAGTTCGTGGGGGTCGGTCGAGTAGTAAATGTCGACGCGTTGGACGGGCAGCGAGTCGGCGGGGGTCACGGCGAGCGCCGGGATGCCGTCGGCGGTCTGCAGATCCACCGTCACTTGCGGGCTGGGCGGCATGGTAAAGGCGCCCTTCAGGTGCTGCTCGAACCACAAGTGCTGCGTGATGGAATGCTCGTCGGTGTGGCGGTGGTTCAGGTGGGGCGAGATACTGAAGCGGGTGCGGTCGTCGGGCAGGTTGCGCCAGTTCCAGGCCATGTTGCCGAGCGGGGCATGGAAATCGTTCGTCGGCGACAGCCAGAGGATCGGGCACGTGATGCGCGGGAGGTAAGCATTGTCGGAGATGCAAGCCAGTTCGAGCGCGGAGAGCGACTTCTTGACACAGCCGGGCAGATCCGTCTGGCTGTCCAGAATGTCGCCGGCACCGCCGCAGGACGGCACGGCGGCCCGGATCCGCGGCTCGATCCCCGCCAGATCCGTCGTCAACTTGCCGCCCATCGAATGCCCGTAGACGCCGATCCGGGCGGGATCGACCTCGGGTTGCCGCTCGAGGAAGGTGACCGCGCGCCGGGCCGCCACGAGCACGAGGAACCAGTTGCTGTTCCGCGGCGATTCCACGGCGTCCAGTGTGAACTCGTCGGGCGTCAGCGGCCCGGCGAAGTGATTCACTGGGTTGCGCTGGGGCGGATGCGTGGCGTCGAGTTTTCCCCAATCAGTCTGGGGACCGTCGTAGTTCACGGGAAAGCGGCCGAAGTTCAGTTTGTTTCCACCCCAGTTCAGCGACAGGCTCGCGTACCCGCGCCGCGCGTCGGTGACCGCGGCGTCCAAGCTGGCGGACTGTCCGCCGCCGTGCAGCTGCAGCAGCGCAGGCAGCTTCGCGCCGCTCCGGGGAAACACGTAAAAGGCCGCGACCCGTGACGCCGTCCCCTTGAACACCCCGACCTGGAAACGCACGATCCGGCAAACGAGTTCGCCTTCGTTCCAGGCGTGCAGCGTTTCAGCTTCCAGGGGCGTGTCGCGGTCCAGGCCCGCAAAGTCGGCCCACAGGTCGTCCAGGTTCTGTGGCACGGCGGTCTGCGCGTCCGCGTGCCATGGCACCAGCAACAGGAGCGTAACAACCATGACCGGATGTCTCATGAAAGCCTCCGCTCAATATCTTGGGGTCAGGTCTTAACATTTAACTTTTGGGGCAACTCGGCTCGTTCGCAGACGTTCCGCGAGCTCGGTCAGGCGCCGATCCCAGGCACGATCCTGTCCACGCCGATCCTCCACTCGCGCAACCAGCTTCGAAATGGCGGCCAGACTCACGCCGCCGAAGTACTGGCCGATCGCTCCTACCGCTGCATCCGTCACCTGGCGCGCCAGGTAGATCGCCGCCGATCGGGCTTCGTTCCCGTGACGCCGACTCACGGACAACTCCGCCCGCTCCACGCCAAACGCCTGGCTCACCGCCTCGGCAACCTCCTCCAGGCTCGGACGCCACGCCAGCTGCCGCTGGGCCGGCACGCCTTCCCGAACGGGCTCCGCGGACAGACGCTGCCGCCACCGCTCCACCCACTCGCCGCCGCCCAGAAATATCCCGCCCACGGCGGACTCCAGCGGCGACCTCGGCGGCTGACACAAGCCGGCTTCCACAAAACGCCGATAGGCGGACCGCGCAGCCCGCCGGTCCTTCCCCAACTCGCTGACGACGGTTTCCCAGTCCAACCAAGCGGGCGCAGGTCGCAGTCCCAGGTAGTCGTGGTAACTGCTCCAGGCATACTGGTCGGGCCGGTCCACCAGCGACGCCCGCACTGGGTTGAGGTGAATGTAGCGTGTCAACTCCAAGGCGTGCGACTCATCCTCCACCACAACGGCTTTGAATCGTCCTTGGAACAGCGCCCCGCACCGCCGGTAACGACGGTTGAAGGCGCTGGCGTATCCTGAGTTCAAGTCGTGCATCCCCGCGGAGAGATTAGGCTGCGGAGTGCGCAGATAGAGATGGAAGTGGTTATTCATCAATCCCCAGGCGAAGACTCGCCAGCCGCTGCGACTCGCCACGCGGTCCAGCAGTTCGAGCCATCGCTGCCGGTCGCGGTCATCGCGCACCACAACCCGCCGTTCCCAACCACGGCTGGTCACATGATACAAGCCGTCCTCGATTTCGATCCGCAAGGGCCGAGCCATAATCCGCAAAAACCTATCCGAGCAAAAGTTAAATGTCAAGACCTGACCCCAATGCACTCCGGCCGGTATGCTAGCGTCGCTGTCAGGGCAGGATTTCTCCCTTGAAACCAGCACCTTTTCGGCCGCCGAAAAGATTTTTAGGGCGACTGTTGACGAACTTTAACAATTCGTTACACTGCTGGCCGACACAAGATATTGTGGTCTACGCAAGTGCGGGATACAATATGTTGTGGGTGAAGCCATCTTTGCCGCTTTTGTTATCCACCCTATTTCCTCTGATTTCCCCAGATTCCTGTTCGGTCGAAACGGAAATCGATCTGACGCGTCAAGCGGACGAGCGGACATCGTAGGATGCGGATTTCTTGCTTTCGACGGAGCGAAATCGCCTGCAGAAGGAGCTGACTTATGGCCACTGTTGCCGAACGACCTTCGATCCATGGTACTTCTCTGGAGTCTCGCGCGTCGCACGACTCGCGTGCGGGGTTGCGGATCGAGACTCTGTTTTGCCCCCCGGACGCGGACAGCCCGTTTGACACGGTCGAATGGGAGTTGCGTTCGGCGGCGATCAAGGACGAGAACGGCGAGGTGTTATTCGAGCAGACCGATTGCGAGATTCCGGCGACGTGGAGCCAGTTGGCGACGAATGTGGTCGTCAGCAAGTACTTCTACGGCGAAAACGGAACGCGGGAGCGGGAGCGGAGCGTGCGGCAATTGATTCACCGCGTGACCCGCACGATCGCCGATTGGGGCCAGCAGGATGGGTATTTTGCCAGCCAGGCGGACGCGGAGCGGTTCTATCGCGACCTGACTTGGTTGTGCCTGCACCAACACGGTTCGTTCAACTCGCCGGTGTGGTTCAACGTGGGGCTGCACCACCAGTACGGCGTGGCCGGAGCGAAGTGCAATTGGCACTATGACGTGCGGACCCGCCGCGTGGCTCAACCGGAAAATCCGTACGAGTATCCCCAGGCTTCGGCGTGCTTCATTCAGAGCGTCGAAGACAACATGGAAGACATCATGCGGCTGGCCACCAGCGAGGCCATGTTGTTCAAGTTCGGATCCGGTACGGGCTCGGATCTGTCGACGATCCGCTCGTGCCGCGAGAAGTTGTCGGGCGGCGGCCGGCCTTCGGGTCCGCTGTCGTTCATGCGGGTCTACGACCAGATTGCGGCGGTGGTCAAGTCGGGCGGCAAGACGCGGCGGGCGGCCAAGATGCAGTCGCTGAAGATCTGGCATCCCGACATCCTGGAGTTCATCGAGTGCAAGTGGAAGGAGGAGCAGAAGGCGCACACGCTGATCGAAAGCGGCAAGTACGAGGCCAACTTCAACGGCGAAGCCTACAGCTCGATCTTGTTCCAGAACGCCAATTTGTCGGTCCGCGTGACGGACGAGTTCATGGAGACCGCGCAACGCGGTGGCCAGTGGGTGACGCGGTGGGTGACGGAGAATGCCCGCGGGGAACCGCCCGTCTACGAGGCCCGCAAGCTGCTGAACCGCATGGCCGAGTGCGCTTGGGCCTGCGGCGACCCCGGGGTCCAATACGACACGACGATCAACCGCTGGCACACCTGTCCCAATTCGGGTCGGATCAACGCCAGCAATCCGTGCAGCGAGTACATGTTCCTGGACGATACGGCCTGCAATCTGTCCAGCATCAACTTGATGAAGTTCCGCCAGCCGGACGGGACATTCGACGTCGAGCATTTCAAGGCGGCCTGCCGGGTGTTCTTCATCGCCCAGGAGATCCTGGTCGACCACGCCAGTTATCCCACGGACCGGATCGCCCTGAACAGCCACCTGTATCGCCCGCTGGGCTTGGGGTATTCCAACTTGGGCAGCCTCTTGATGTCCAGCGGCCTGCCCTACGACTCGGAGGCGGCCTACAGCGTGTGCGGTTCGATTACGGCTTTGCTGCACGGGGCGGCCAACTTGGCCAGCGCCGAGATGGCGGCGATCGTGGGGCCGTTCGAGATGTTTGCCGACAACCGCGAGCCGATGCTCCGCGTGATGCAGATGCACCGCGAGGCGGTCGAGGAGATCAGCGATGCCGGCCCGCGGTACCTGAAGGACGCCGCGCGCAAGGTCTGGGAACAGGTTTTGACCACCGGACGCCGGCAAGGCTTCCGCAATGCCCAGGCGACGGTTCTGGCGCCGACCGGGACGATCAGCTTCATGATGGACTGCGACACGACAGGCATCGAGCCGGATATCGCGTTGGTCAAGTACAAGCAACTGGCTGGCGGCGGGATGTTGAAGATCATCAACAACACGGTGCCGGCGGCGCTCCAGTCGCTGGGCTACGACGAGCGGCAGATCGAGGCGATCATCAAGTACGTCGACGCGCACGACACGATCGAAGGCGCGCCGGAGCTGGCCGACGAGCACCTGGGCGTGTTCGACTGTGCCTTCAAGCCGGCCAACGGCTCCCGCAGCATTGCCTGGCGGGCCCACATCCGCATGATGGCGGCGGCCCAGCCTTTCTTGTCCGGGGCGATCTCCAAGACGGTCAACATGCCCGCGGACACGACGGCCGAGGAGATCGCCGAGGCGTACACGTGGGGCTGGAAGATGGGCCTCAAGGCGCTGGCGATCTACCGCGACGGGTCCAAGCAGAGCCAGCCGCTGTCGACCAAGAGCGAGGGCGACAAGGGGAAGAAGGAAAAGGAAGTTGTCTCCAAGCCGCGTCGCGAACGCCTGCCCGACACGCGCCAGTCGCTGACGCACAAGTTCAACGTTGGCGGGCACGAGGGCTATATCAACGTCGGCTTGTATCCGGACGGCCGGCCCGGCGAGTTGTTCATTATTATGGCCAAGGAGGGCAGCACGGTCGGCGGGCTGATGGACTGCTTCGGGACCGCGATCTCGATCTGCCTGCAGTACGGCGTGCCGCCGGAGGTGCTGGTCAACAAGTTCTCGCACACCCGGTTCGAGCCGATGGGGCACACGACCAACCCGGACGTGCGGATTGCCAAGAGCGTGGTGGACTACATCTTCCGCTGGCTCGGCATCACGTTCCTGGACGGGTACCGCGAGGCCAGCAACGGGCTGCCCGTGGGCGAGAAGGGCGGAGCGGGCGAAGGCGGCCATGCGGTCGTCGCCAAGCCGGCCGAGAAGAAGCCCGCCCGAACTGCGGAGACCGGCAACGGTTCGAGCAACGGCCACGGCCGAGCGGACAAGAATGTGGACTTGGAGTTACTCGAGCGTGCAGGGGCGGTGACGGTTCGGAGCGAACAGTTCGCCCGGTTCCAGAGCGATGCCCCGTCGTGCGACAACTGTGGCGCGATCACGGTCCGCAACGGCAACTGCTACCTGTGCCATAACTGCGGCAACAGCATGGGCTGCTCGTAGGTCCTGCGGCGGGATCTTGGGTGCTGGATCTTGAGTGCAGCGAGCCCCCAGAGATGAAACTGGGGGCTCGCCACTCGTACCTCGTGGCTCGACCCCAGGCACCCGGCGGCCGCTCGCCTTCCCAGCCGGCCACGCGTGGGCTACATTGAAGCTCCAAACGCTCACTCCGGCAGGCTGCTCAGGTTGAGGTCCACCCATGCTTGCATGCCCCGATGCATACCGTCCCAACGTCTCGTTTCCGGCGCTCCTGGTCGTCAGTCTTCTCTGGTGGCTGTTTCCCACGTCGCTGGCGATGGCTGACACGCTGGAACTGCTCAGCGGCGCCAAGCTTGAGGGCAAGGTCACCAAGATCGACAAAGCGGCCAAGAAAGTCACGTTCGAGTCGCTGCTCGGCGGGCGGCCTTATACGCGCACGTACGAGTACAGCCGGATCCACGCGGTCACGCTGGGCGACAAACGGTACGTGTTGACCGACAAGCCGGACAGTCCGCCGGTCGGCACGGGGGCCGGCACCAGCGGCAGCAAGGTGGCGGGCGCGTCGTCGGCCAAGTCCACCGGCGCGGCCGCGGCGTCCGGGGATCGCCGGACGCGGGCCGAACTGGAGAAATGGATCGACCAGCAGGGCAGCACGCCGCCCGAGTGGTATGACGCAACGCCGTTGAACTATCCGCAATCGCTGGATCTCCAGTGGCCCGAGCCGGCGCCGCCTCCGTGGAACAACCAGAAGAATATCGGCCAGTACATCTGGGATGTGGTCAATCCCAATCCCGGCCGCTGGCGCGAAGGCGTCCGGTTCATGCACCACTTGCTGACCCTCCACCAGGACAACCCGCAGCTGAGAACGCGCGTCATGAAGAGCCTGGCCGGAATGTACTTCCGCTTCTTCCAGGACTACGAGCGAGCGGCGTTCTGGTGGCGCAAGGCGGGGATCGGCATGCAGGACCCGGAGGCTCTGCACCTGGCCGAGTGCTACTGGCGACTGGGCAACAAGCAGTTGGCGATGGAATTCCTGAATCAGCGCCAGTTGCGGATCGGCATGATCAAGCTGCTGGCCGACATGGGAGAAACGGAGCGAGCCCTGCAAGTGGCGGCGACGTACGTCAAGGTGGGCGGCGAACCGCATCCGGCGTATTTGGCTGCCGGCGACGCGTGCCGATTGGCCGGACGGTTCCAGGAAGCGATCGGCTTCTACCAGAAAGTGCTCACTACGCCGCCGATGACCAAACGCGAAAAGGCGGCCGAGAACTACAAGAACCGCGCCCGGGCCAGCTTGGATGCGGTGCGGTTGTTCGAGCTGTGCGACGTGACGAAAGTCCCGGATGGGGTCTACACGGCCAGCAGCATCGGCTATGCCGGCGAAGTTGTCGTGGAGGTCAAGGTGTATGGCGGTCGAATCGAGTCGGTCCAGGTCAAGCGGCACGAGGAGAAACAGTTCTATTCGGCGCTGACCGATACACCGCGGCAGATCGTCCAGAAACAAGACGTCAAAGGTGTCGACGCGGTCAGTGGCGCCACGATCACCTCGGATGCCATTTTGAACGCGACTGCCAAGGCCCTCGCTAGCGCGATGAAATAGCAATGCGGAGAACTGTTCCATGAGAACCGTCCGTTGCCTGCTGGTCTTCGCCTCGTGCCTGGCCGGCGTGGCGTCTGTTTCCGCCGCCGAGGCCAAGCCGTTTCGCGCCGGCGCCGCCCAGGTGGACATCACCCCCACCACGTTCCCGGTGATCAATAGCGGCGGGTTCCTGGAACGTACGGCGGACCGTGCCTATGATCGCTTGATGTCGCGGGCGTTGATCCTGGACGACAGCCAGACGCGAATTGCCTTGGTCGTTGTGGACAACCTGATGATGACGCAGGACTTCCTGGATCAGGTCAAACGGCAGGCGAGCGCGGCGACCGGAATCCCTGCCGAACGGATGCTGATCTCGGCCACGCACACGCATTCCGCGCCCTCGGTGATGGGCGCGCTGGGCAGCCGGGCCGATCCCGCGTACACCCAATTCCTGCCGGGCCGGATCGTGCAGAGTATCGTGCTGGCCGCGGAGCATCTTCAGCCGGCTCGGGTGGGTTGGGCGAGCGTCCGGGACTATGCCCATAACCACTGTCGCCGCTGGATCTACCGGCCGGACCGGATGCCCAACGATCCGTTTGGCGACCGGACCGTGCGTGCCATGATGCATCCAGGCCATCAAAGTCCGCAGCACGTCGGCCCCGCCGGCCCGGCCGACCAGGGCTTGACGCTGCTGTCCGTCCAGTCGCCCGAGGGGCGGCCGATCGCCGTGCTGGGCAATTACGCCCTGCATTACAAAGGCTCGCCGGCGGTCTCCAGCGATTTCTGCGGACGGTTCGGCGATGCGCTGGCCCGCCTGATCGGCGCGGAAGATGCCGCGTCGCCGTTCGTGGGCCTGATGTCCCAAGGCACCAGCGGCGACAGCATGTGGATGGATTACGCCAAGCCGGCCAACGATCCCGGCCTGGAGGGCTATACGCAGGCCGTCGCCAAAGTGGCTCACGAGGCGTACCAGCAGATCGTCTACCATGCTTGGGTGCCGCTGGCGATGGCCGAGTCGCGTTTGAAGCTGGCACGCCGGGCGCCCGATGAGAAACGCCTGGCCTGGGCCAGGGAACTGGCCGCCCAGGTTCAAGACCGGCTACCGCAGAACCAACCGGAGGTGTACGCCTTGGAGGCCATTCACTTGCACGAGCAGCCGGAGGTCGAGGTCCTGCTGCAAGCCGTGCGGATCGGCGACTTGGCGATGACGGCACTGCCCGCCGAAGTTTTCGGGATTACGGGGCTGAAGTTGAAGGCGCAGAGTCCGCTGGAGCAGACGTGCAATCTCGAACTGGCCAATGGGGCGTTCGGCTACATTCCTCCCCCCGAACAGCATTTCCTGGGCGGCTATACGACCTGGCCCGCGCGGACGGCGGGGCTGGAGGTCGAAGCCGAGCCGAAGATCGTCGACCAGCTGCTGGCGCTGCTGGAGCAGGTGTCCGGCCAGCCGCGTGCGCTGCGTATGCCGCCCGCCGACGATTACGTTCGGGCGGTCGAGCAGTCCCAGCCGGCCGCTTTCTGGCGCCTGGACGAACTGGCGGGCCCGGTCGCCCGCGATGCATCCGGTAAGAGCCATACGGCCGAGTACGAGCCGGGCATAGCCTTCTATCTGCCCGGCCGCAGTCCCTACGACCTGGACTATGCCGAGCAGACGCCCAACCGGGGCGTGCACGTGGCGGGGGGCCGGATTAAGGCGGCCGCGCCGGAGGGGAGCGGCGACTACAGCGTCGAATTCTGGTTTTGGAACGGCCTGCCGGCCGATGCGCGGGCCGTTTGCGGCCGCTTGTTCGCCGCGGGCGCCGAAGGCGACACGGGGGCGTCCGCCGACCAGCTGCAAATCTCGGGCGCGGCGGCCGGCGATGGCGTGCTGCAGTTCGCCAACGGCTTGGGCGCCGAACTCGCCGGCCGAACGCCGCTGCGCCTGCGAGCCTGGCATCATGTCGCCTTGGTCCGCCACGACCGCCAGGTGACGGTCTACTTGAATGGGCAAGCCGAACCGGAGATCGTCGGCCAGGCGGAGCGGAAGGCGGTGCCCAGCGCTCGGATATTCTTCGGCGGCCGCCACGATCTGGACAGCACACTGGAAGGCAAGCTGGATGACATCGCCGTGTACACGCGGGCGCTGACGGCGGACGAGATCGCGGCCCACTACCGGGCTTCCGGACTAACCCCGCCCCGACCGATCCCGCCGCCGAGAACCGCGCCGGTTCAGGCGGTCCGGCCCAACGCTCCGGCCGACCTGCAACGCTATGCGGACGCGATTCGCCAGAGCCGGCCGCGGGCCTGGTGGACGTTGTACGAAGCTGCTGAGCACTGCGTCCCCGACGCCAGCGGACACGGCTGTCAGGCGGAATTGGAGGACGGCGCGACGATTCGGCGTCCGGACTCCGGCACGGCGAATTTCACGGGCGGGCGGCTCAAGGCAAGCCTTGCCGGGCTGCCGCGGGACTGGTCGGTCGAGTTGTGGATCTGGAACGAACTGCCCGTCAATGCCCGGGCCGTGACGGGGTACTTTCTGTCACGAGGCGTAGACGGCGCGGCCGATGCGCCGGGCGAACACCTGGGCATCGGCGGGACCTCGACCGACGCCGGCCGCTTGATCGCCTTCAACGGCAACCAAGGAAACGCGTTGCTGGCGGGCACGACGGTGTTGCCGCTGCAGTCCTGGAATCATGTCGTGTTGGTCCGCCAAGGCGACACGGTGCGGGTTTATCTGAACGGCTCCGTCGAACCGGAGATCGAGGGACGCCTGACGCCGACCTTTCCGGACGAGTGCGGCCAGGTTTTCGCGGGCGCTCGCAACGACCGCTTCGCGCCGTTCCAAGGCCGCATCGACCAGGTCGCCGTGTACGACCGGCCCCTGCGTCCGGACGAGGTCGCCGCCCACTTTGCCGCAGCCGGCGTGGGCGGTTCGGCGCGGCCCCGGTGACGAAGCGATCGCCGAGAAACACCTTGAACAAGTTCTGCTTTCGCCGCGGGACCGCAGAACACCCTACGCCCTAATCTTGCACCTGATCTTTCACCTCTGACCTAATCTCTCACCTCCCGCAGCACTATCTCTTCCTGGCATCCGAGATTAGGTGAAAGATTAAGTGAAAGAGCAGGTGAAAGGGCGGGCTGGTGGGCCGAGGTGTCCCGCATCTTCGGAAACGCCGGTCACTCGCCATCGGTCTCCGGACCGGGCAGCAAGAAATGGAAGGTCGCGCCCCGCTCCGGCTCGGCCTGGGCCCAAACCCGACCACCGTGCATGTGGACGATACGCTGCACCAAACTCAGGCCCTCACCCATCCCCTCGTATTCATCGGCCCCATGCAGCCGCTGGAAAAGGCCGAACAGCTTGCCCGCATACGCCATGTCGAACCCGATGCCATTGTCGCGAACGAAGTACACCGCCCCTTGTTCCGCCGCGAAACTGCCCAGCCAGATCATGGCGGTGGCCCGCGACCGGGTGAACTTGAGTGCGTTGCTTATCAACTGGTGCCAGACCTGCCGCAAGAGAGACACGTCGGCCCGGGCAGGCGGCAGCGGAGCTACATGGAACTGGATTTCGCGGTCCGTCTCGGCTCGGCGCAGTTCCTCGATGACCTCGCCCGCGAGTTGGTTCTGGTCGATTTCCTGCCGCTGTAACTCGTGACGGCCCAGACGGGAGAAGCGGAGCAACGCCTCCACCTGGCGGACCAGGAGCCGGGTCTGCCCCTGGACGATGCCCAGCAGGCGACAGCCCTCCTCGTCCAGTCGAGCCTGGTAATCGCCGGCCAGGATGTCGGCAAATCCGCCGATGGCCCTCAACGGAGCCCGCAGGTCGTGGGACACCGAATACGAAAGCACCTCCAGTTCCCGGTGGGCGGCTTCGAGGTCCACGGTCAGCTTTCCGACCTGCCGCTCGAGTCGCTGATTCCGTCGCCGTAACTCCCGGTCGGTGCGGTGCCGCTGCAAGGCAAGTTCGAGCGCCAAACGCAGTTCCTGCTCGCCAAACGATCGGAGCAGGCAGCCACAACCCTCGGCTCGCTCCACCCGGTCCAGCGTCGGCGCGGCGGAATCCGCTGCCAGGAAGACCACCGGCACGTCATACCGCTCACGGATCCGACCGGCGGTCGCGACTGCGTCGCTCGCCCCCGCCAGGTCGACGTCCATCAGGACCAAGCTGGGCAACTGCTGTTCGATGGCCGCGAGGGCCTGTTCGCCGCTGGCGACACGGCCCGCAACTTCGTAACCCAGACTGACCAGCCGCTCAGGGACGTCGCACCCCGCCACGGCTTCGTCAGCAGCAATCAGAATCCTCGCCGCGTTCACACCACGCCTCCCGGTCGTTTCGCGATCGATCCCGGCGACACGGGGTCATTATGGCTCCTCGCGTGGGGCGGATCAAGTCCCGTCCAGCGGATGGAATGCCGTTCAGTACCGGCGCGTGCGCGACCGGCTCATTCGCCTCGTGCGGAGCTGCCGTTCAATGCAGCCGGCGCCGAGTTCCCGGCCACTTTGGATGGGAAAACCCTACGCGGGCCCGGACAATAAATCGCGGGCCAAGTCGAAGCCGACCAGGAAGATCGCGGCATCGACCACCAGGTGGCTCAACCACGGGCTGACCAGCGACCCGCTGCGGTCGTACAGCCACGCCCAAACCGCTCCGCCCACGGCGACCCCTAGCGAAAACACATAGGCCCAAGGCGACGCCCAGCCGAAGAAGGTTGCCAACAGGATCACGTGGTGAGCCATGAACGCCAAGCTGGAAATCGCCACGGCCCGGGCCAGCGGCTCACGGCTCCGCAACTGGCCGAAGACAAACCATCGCCAGTAGTATTCCTCCAAGCCGGAGTGGCAAAGGGCATAGAACACGCCCACGGCGGCGTACATCCACAACCGTCCGATGCCCAACCCGATGATCTTCTGCCGAATCGCCTGGGTCGCATCCGCGAAGACCGGGTTTCCCTGCCACAGCCATTCGTACAGCCCGAACATCCCAGCCAGCACAAGCAGACCGAAGGCGAGCCCGAAGGACAACCAACTGACCTGCCTGCGGAACCAGCCGGAACGTGGCGAGGACAGTTGCCGAAAACGCAGGGTCAGCCGCTGGGCCTGCTGGCGGGCCAATCCAGCCAACCGCCGTGAGAGTCTCGGAGCCGCGCCCGCCGCCCGAGATCCCCCGGGCCGCACGCGCATCACGGTAACCACTAGCGCCGGAAACGCAAACTGCAGCGTTTTCCCGACGACATACACGGCCTGCTGAAGCCAGCCTGGCGTGCCGGCCAGCAACACAAAGTAAGTCAGCGTCAGCGCCGTGGGAAAGACCATCGCCAACAGGATGGCGCCCGCAGGCACGGTATGCTGATTTCGTAACATGACTGATCGATCGCACTACCGCCGCCAACGGCGCCCACGACCTCGCCCTCCTGCTCCGCCGCCGCCGCCGGGATTCTTGGCCCGCGACTCCATGTTGACAGTGATAATGGCGTCGACCGCCTGCTGCCACGTCGGGATCTTCTTGTGCTTCAACCGCAGCCGCTCGCCGGAATCCTCCTCGTCGTCCTCTTCGTCATCCTCTTCGAGATGATCTTCCGCCTCGTCCTCGGGCAGTTCATCTTTCACGGGCAAACGACGTTCCCGCAGATCGGGAGCCTCGCTCCGCCGCTCGGCCAGTTCCTCGTCGTCCTCGCTGCCCTCGTCCTCGATCTCCTCCCGATCGCGCGGTTCCTCCGACGTCGCCCGCGGGTCCCGACGTACTCCGCGGCGGCGGCGCCGCTTGCGGCGGCGGGCCGACTTGTCCTCATCCTCGGCGTCGCGCGGACCGTCCGTCTCACTCCGCTCGGGTGCGGCCTCTTCGACATCTTCGTCCTCGGGCGCGTCGGCGAAAATCGCATCTCGTCCACGGCCCCTCGGGGCCGACCGCTCGGGCCGCTCGAATCGCTCCTCACGGCGCGTTCGTTCCTCGCGGACCTCCCCGCGCGGTGGCTCAACGCTCGCCCGGTCGTCCGCCGTTTCCGGCTCGGCTTCGTCAAAAATCGCATCCAAGACGCCGGGCGTGTCCAGCGACAGATTGGGGTCCTCGAACAGCGAGGCTCGCCGCAAGTCATGCCGCGGCGGCGTTCGGTCCCGCACCGACTCGCGGTCGGGCTCCCGGGGCGGCGTCCGCTCCGCCTCCCTCTCCTCGTCTCGCGAACGAAAATCTGCTCGGGCCCGCCGATCCGAGGTCCGCGGCGGCACGGGCGACGAGGCCGGCGGGACGACAACGGCGCGGACCTCAGGCACCTTGACCTCTGCCGCCGGCTCCGGTTCCGGCTCCGGTTCGGCGACCTCGATGCCCAGAGTTGCCGCCAACTCCCGCCAGTGATTGGCCGGCTTGGGCTTGACTGGCGTCCGTGGAACCTCGGCTCGCGGAGCGGGTTGCGCCGGCTCAGCGAGTTCGACGGGAGCGAACTCGTCGGGAGCAATCCCGACAGGTGCTGGCTCCAACGGCTCAAACAGGTCATCAAATCTCGCAGCCGCCGCCGAACCACTCACCGGTTCCGACTCAGCCGCCGCTTCCGGCATCTCAGCCAACTCCGCGACCGCCGGCGCTGATGATTCCGGTAGCGGCTCAAGTTCCGTTGCCGGCCCTGCGCAAGGTATTTCATCCTGCGGTTCGGCCGCAGGCGATTCAGGAGATTCGGACTTCTCCTCGGATAGGTCGGCGGGGGCGGTGCCAAGCAATCGAGCCAGAATGTTCCAGTGATCGGCGGATTTACTGTCGCTCATTGTTTCTCTCTCCACGCCTCGTCGGATGCACAACAGTCTTACACGAACGGGCGTGTCATGTCGTAAACGGTGTTCTGGTAGGTCGTTACATTCAGTGGGCGATTACGGGCTCGAACCGTAGACCTCCGCCTTGTAAGGGCGGCGCTCTAACCAACTGAGCT
>CAIYOB010000972.1 GCA_903927685.1 uncultured Planctomycetaceae bacterium | reverse complement strand
TTGGCGGGGGCCAAAGTCCAGAGCCGCAGCTATCTGTCGCCCAGCGCGGACAACTTTGACGTGATTGTCTGGTTTCCCGACGACTTCAAACCACCGTCGGACGAGCCGCTGAAGTTCCTGGAAGAATGGCTGTACCGGGGGCGCGGCAAGACGCTGATCTACGTCGGCCGTGATTACGATGCCGCCAGCGACTACTGGCAGAAGGTGCTGCCCGGGGTGCCGCCCGAGCAGGGCGTCGAGGTCCTGCGGCGGCTGGCCCAGGCGCGCGCCCAGCATGCCCGGGCTCGCAGTGCCACGCCGGACGCGAAAGACGGCCGCTGGTTTCGTGTCCGCGGCGATGCGCCGCGAGTGTATGTCGGCCGCCGCCAGGAAACGACGGCGCCGCTCCGCGGTCCGTGGGCGGCCGATGGGAGACTCCAGCCCTCCGAATTGGATCTGGTGGTCGATGCGCGGCTGGAACCGCTGAAGTATCCTCCCCAGGACGATTATGGCGGCCAGCTGAGTTCCGAGATCTGGCTGGCGGCGGGCAGCGTGCCGCTGGTGTGGCAGATTACGAACCCGTACTGGAACGATGGTCCGAATAACGGCCAGATTATCGTGGTCAATAACGGCGCGTTCCTGCTGAATCTGCCGTTGGTCGAATACGAGCATCGCAAGCTGGCGGGCAAGCTGATCGCCGCCTGCGGTCCGGATCCGGAGAAAGTGCTGTTCCTGGAAAGCGGCGCGGGTGGAGTCAGCGTCCACGAGGAGGAACCGGGAGCCAGCTACCCGACCGGCTTCGAGGCCTTCACCGTCTGGCCGCTGAACGCCATCCTCCTGCACTTTGTGTTCCTGGGGTTGATTGTCCTGGCCTGCCGCTGGACCGTCTTCGGCCGACCGCGCCAACTGCCGCGCCCGCCGGTCTCGGATTTCGGCGACCATGTCGAGGCGGTCGCAGATCTGCTGGCACGGACCCAGGACCACGCGTATGCACAAAATCGGCTGGCCGAATACCGGCGTCCCGCCGGGGCCGAGCGGCTGGCTACGGGTCCCGCACCGGTCGCGACGCGGCCAGCCAACGATAGAGGATGAACAGCAACTGCCAGGCGGTCAGGGCGGCGCCCACAAAGGCCACTCCGGCTCCGACCAGCATCGCGGACGTGCCCGACGACCAAGCGGCATATAGTAGCATCAAGCCGCAGACCACGCCGATCAACAGCAGCGGCAGCCGGTCCATTGTCTTGCGGGCCGCTTGACTCTTTTCGTAAGTCCGGATTGCCGCCGTCGCGGACAGGTTGGCGACCAGACGCATGGCTTCCAAGTTGACGTCGTGGTCCGGCCGCGGACGCCGAACAGGCAGGTTGGCAGCCGGCGATGCTGTCTCCACGAATTCCTCGGGCGGGGAGACCCGCGGCGGGCTGGTTGTGGTCGGCTCTGCTGCGGCCAGCGGTTTCGCCACCGCCGCTTCATCGTCCGCCCGAAACCGCGACGAACTGGCTGGCGGCTTGGCCGGCGGCGGGGCCATCGGCGACGGCGGCGCCGGCGCCGGTTCCGGGCGCCGGGCAACTCGAACCGCCTCGTCCCGCTTCAACAGCCGCTCGACGTATTCACGAACGGATTGATCCAGTTCCTCGTCATCGCTCGCGGGGTCCCACGCTGGAGCCTGTGCCGGAAGCGGCGCCGGAACCGGCGCGGCGACCTGCGGCACCGCCGGCACCACTGCGGGCTCGTCCCGGACTGAGGGGCAACCGCCGTCGGCGCGTGGTTCGGCGCGCGAAGTGATCAGCTCGCGAAGCATCCGCTCGAGCGAGTCCAAGCGATCCTCGATCCGGTCGAACCGTGAGTTTGCCACCTCGGCAGGCCCATCCCCGGCTCG
>CAIYOB010000971.1 GCA_903927685.1 uncultured Planctomycetaceae bacterium | reverse complement strand
TGACCCACTCCGCCGCCATCGAAGCGGGCCTGCGGGAAAACGAGCAGAAGGATCTGCTCCGTTTCTCCACGGCCGGCAGCATCGACGACGGGAAATCCACGCTCATCGGCCGCCTGCTCCACGACTCCAAGTGCATCTACGAGGACACGATCGCCTCCGTCCGCAAAGCGTCCCGGGGCCGGATCGAGGGCGAAGAAATCGACTTCTCGCTCCTGACCGACGGCCTCAAGGCGGAGCGCGAGCAGGGCATCACCATTGACGTGGCCTACCGCTACTTCTCGACGCCGAAGCGCAAGTTCATCATCGCCGACACGCCCGGCCACGAGCAGTACACGCGCAACATGGCGACCGGCGCCTCGACCGCCAATCTCTCCATCGTGCTCATCGACGCCCGCAACGGCATCCTGCCGCAAACCAAGCGGCATGCGTTCATCGCCGCCCTGCTGGGCGTACCCCATCTCGTGATCGCGGTCAACAAGATGGACGCGGTCGGCTACGACGAAGCCGTATTCACGTCCATCCGCCGCGAGTTCGAGGCCTTTGCCGCCAAACTCCAGGTGGCGGATATCCGCTTCATGCCCATCAGCGCGCTGCGCGGCGACAACGTGGTCGCGCGAAGCGACCGCATGCCGTGGTACCAGGGCGAAAGCCTGCTCGAACTGCTCGAAACGATCTACGTCGGCAGCGACCGCAATCTCGTGGACCTGCGATTCCCCGTGCAGTACGTGCTGCGCCCCAACATGGACTTCCGCGGCTACGCCGGACAGATCGTCTCGGGCGTGATCCGCAAGGGGGACGAAGTGCTGGCCCTGCCGTCCATGAAGACCAGCCGCGTCAAATCCATCGTCACGTATGAGGGCGAAGTGGACGCCGCGTTTGCGCCCATGTGCGTGACGGTCACACTGGAGGACGAACGGGACATCAGCCGCGGCGACATGCTGGTCCACCGGCACAACCTGCCCCGCGTCGAACGCCGGTTCGAGGCCATGGTCGTCTGGATGAATGACGAGCCGTTGAGCATCCACCGGCCTTATCTCGTCAAGCACACCACCCAGACCAGCCGGGTGCGGGTGGACGAGATTCTCTACAAGGTGGATGTGAATACCCTGAGCCGGCAACCGGCGGCGGGGCTGGCCCTGAACGAGATCGGCCGTCTTGTGTTCACGTCGCATCGCCCGCTCTTCTTCGACGCCTACGAACGAAACCGGGGGACGGGCTGTTTCATCCTGATCGATCCGGTGTCGAACCACACGCTGGGAGCCGGGATGATCATCGAACGCGAGCCTTCCTCGGATCTTCCCTCGCGCATGCAGGAAGCGTCGTCGGCGGCGGCCTTGATGCAGCCGCAGGCAGGCGACATCCGGCCCGCCGAACGTATCCAGCGATATGGCCAGAAACCGGCCACGATCTGGATCACCGGCTTGGTTTCCTCCGGCAAGACGAGCGTCGCCTACGGGCTGGAACGCCGGCTGTTCGACCTCGGAGCGGCCTGTGTCGTGCTGGACGGCGAAAACATCCGTCTCGGCCTGAGCCGGGAACTGGATTTCTCCCCCGAGAACAGGGCCGAACACCTGCGCCGCGTGGCGGAGGTGGCGCGGCTGCTGAACCAGCAGGGCCTGATAGTCATTTGCGCGTTCGCCTCCCCGACCGCCGACGTCCGGAAACGCGTGGCGGAGATCGTGGGCCAGGATCGCTACATCGAAGTGTACCTCGACGCGCCGGTCGAATGGTGCGAAGCGCGGGACACAACCGGCCTTTACGCAAAGGCCCGGGCCGGGGATATCCGGCACCTGCCTGGCGTCAACACGCCGTTCGATCCCCCGGCGAATCCTGCCCTGGCGGTGCCGGTTCGGGACCTGCCCCCGGGGAAGATCACGGAACAAATCCTTTCCCTCCTGCGCGACCGAGGCGTCTTCCCCGCCCGCGTTGGGC
>CAIYOB010000970.1 GCA_903927685.1 uncultured Planctomycetaceae bacterium | reverse complement strand
CGTCAATCCACGCCAGGAACCGCGCGGCGCGAGTCAGCTGGACGCGAACTTCCGGGCTCGCGTCGACGCCCTGCGGCCAGGCCTGCAACGCTTCTTGAAAATGCCGGCGGTGCATGTCGGTCATGGTTTGAGTCACGATCATCCGCAGCCACAGGAACGAGGATGACGGCGAGTCGTCCCGGTAGTGTTGGATCCGCTGGGCGGCGTCCAGGTAAGCTTCCTGCAGGATGTCTTCCGGATCGATGCGCCCCGCCAGTCGCCGGTCCAGCCGGAAATGCACGATCCGCCACAGCCGTTCCCGCTGCCTCGAAAACAGCTCTGCCAAGGCTTGCCGGTCGCCGTGGATCAGCCGGTTCTGCAAATCGTCTGTTTCAGCGGCGGTTTCGCTCATGCTCTGCTCCCACACGGTAAAACGGAAACCTCGGTCACTTGTCTACTGCCCGGGAACCTGTTTTTTCAACATATCACAGCGGCGACGGAAAATCCGCGTAGATGCCGCGGCCGAGCGTCCGTTAGTATCTCTCGATGACGGCTCATCCTTCCTGCGATCACCTTGGCCACGCGACTCCGACGCCCTCCCGCAGCGGCACGGCGGACCTGCTGAAAGGCGCCGCGGTGGTGCTCATGATCCAGGTCCACCTGATGGAATTGCTTGCCCGCCCCGACGTGCTCGCCGGTTGGGCAGGCCGACTTTCGCTGCTGTTTGGCGGTCCTCCGGTGGCACCGGTGTTCCTGCTCGTGATGGGCTACTACCTCGCCGCGTCGCGACGCAGCACCGGCCGGTTGGTGTGGCGTGGAGTCAAGCTGATCGGCTTGGGACTGCTGCTCAATCTCGGGATGAATGCACATTTGCTGGTGAAGATCTGGCAAGGCGCGATCCGACTCGATCCCTGGCCCTACATTTTGGGCGTGGACATCCTTTTTCTGGCCGGGGCGAGCACGGTGATCCTGGCCGTGCTGCGGCGCTTTCTACGGCGCACCGCTTTGCTGGGCGTTGGGGGTGCGTGCGTCCTGGCCCTAGCGTCGCCGTGGGTCGCCAAGGCGTTGGCGACCGAGTCGGGTCTGCGCTGGGCTCTGGCCTACGTGGGCGGCGGTTACGAATGGTCGTACTTCCCCTGGTTTCCGTGGCTCGCGTATCCGCTCCTGGGTTTTGCCTGTCGCCAGCTGCGATGCCAGCTGCCGGCTGCGCTGGGCGAGAGCGGCGGTCCGTCTGTTGCCGACGGCCGGCATGGGCAGCCACGCAGCCCCGACACGCTTGCTGGTGACGGGGCAACCGACGGGCAGGAGTGCCCGGCCGACCGCGGAAGTGACGGCTGCCCGTCGCGGAGATGGCGGATCGCTGCCTGGGGGATACTGTTCATGTGTTTTAGCGGCGTGGCGGCGACCGGGAGCTATGCCGTGGCGGTCTGTCACGACCTGCCACGCTATTATCATCACGGCATCCAGTTCTTCGGCTGGATCTGCGCATTTGCGGTCGTTTGGGTCGGCTTGCACCACGCGTGCGAAAGCCGCTGGGGAGACCGCCCGGCGGTCCGGTGGCTGAAAGGACTTGGCCGGAACGTCACGCTCTGTTACGTCGTTCAATGGCTGATCATCGGCAACGTCGCCACGGCCTGTTACAAGACCGAGTCGTTTCTGCACTGGAGCCTGTGGGTGGTCGCGGTGGTGACGGCCACAAGCCTGATCTCGGCAGGCGTCGGCTCGTGGCAGGAAGAAAAAGGACGCCGGCTGTAGAATTCCCGCCTTCTTTCGCGTTTCCTGTTCCGGAACAACATCTCGTCGAACGCGTACGAGAACCGTGTTCAGCGGTTCCCAGGAGAGAGGCCCATGTCCGGCTTGTCACGTTTGTCCGTCAGTCCCGAAGGCTTGGCGTTCGACCCGTCCACAGGTGACACCTACCGTGTCAACCGCACCGGGCTGCTGATCTTGCGGACGTTGCAGGACGGCGGCAGTTCCCAGGATGCCGTCCGGGCGCTGAGGGAAAAATACCCGGTATCGGCAACGGACGCTCAACGCGACGTCGCCGACTTCCAGGGACGCCTGCGCAGCTTGGGCCTGTGGGAGGGCAACGGCCGTGGCTAAGAACGGAATCCCAATTCACGTGGGCGTGTCCGGCATCAATGCCGTGGACAATCCGGGGCCCGGCATCGGTGTCGCCCGGAGCTTGAAGGAAGACCCGGAATTAAACGTCCGGATTGTCGGCTTGGCCTACGATGCTCTCGAGCCGGGCATCTACCTGGATTGGGTCGTGGACAAGTCGTACTTGATGCCGTACCCGTCCCAGGGCGGCGAGGAGCATTTCGAGCGTCTGCTGCAGATCCAGAAGGAGCAGGGCTTGGACCATGTGATCCCGAACCTGGACGCGGAGCTGCCATTCTACATCAAGTACGCGAACCGGCTGGCCGCGCACGGCATCGGGACCTTCCTGCCCAAGGATGCACAATTCCGGCTGCGGGGCAAGGACAGGCTGGGGGAACTGGCGGAGAAGCTTGACCTGCGACTTCCGCGGACGGAAATCGTGACTTCCCATGCCGCGCTGCTGGAGGCGGTCAGGAAGATCG
>CAIYOB010000969.1 GCA_903927685.1 uncultured Planctomycetaceae bacterium | reverse complement strand
GGCTCGCTGCACTCGACCCCGGCCACCCTTCCCTTGCTTGTTCGCTTCAGCTCGTGCCATTCGGCCTCGTGGCGGGTGGAGGCGAGACGGTGCAGAACTGCGCAACTGAGAAGACCACCAGACCGCTGACGGATCACCGGAGTTGCCGGATGACGATCCCGTTCAGGATCGTCAGCGAGTCGGGCTGGACGGGGCTGAAGTCCACGTCCAGGCGGCCGTCTTTGACGATGATCCGGGGAATCGTGTGGACATACGGCTGGCCCATGCCGGGGCCCTGAAAGAACAGCGGCGGCCGCAGGACGGGCTGTTGCTCGATCGTGACGACAAAGGCGCGGTCCGCCGGGTTCTTGGACCAGTGCTCCTGGAAATGCAGCTCGACCGCGTACTCGCCGTTGGGCACGGCCGCGCGGAAGCCGGTCAGCTTGCGGACGGCCGTGCTGTACACGGGATGCTCGACCGCGTCGCTCGTGACGACCTGCCCCGCCTCGTGCCCAAACGTCGCGCCGTCGTAATCCTTCGAGGCCACCCACGCGTTGCCGGCCGGATCTTGCCAAGGCCCACCGCCCACATTGACGAACAAGCGGAACAAACCGCTGTCAGCCGGCTCGGGTGACGCCTTGGCGGTCGGCGCCGGCGTCGGTGGTTCCGGCTGCGAAGTCGCCAGTACGCGGAAGCAGCCGAGCTGATCCCGGTTGTGCAGCGTCACATGCAACACCGCCGGGCCGGCAACGCGGATCGGCCCGTTGGGCAAGAACGTCAACGACACGGGCTGCCCGCCTCGGCGACAACTCCACAACGTCGTGGTGTTCCCGTCGATCAGCCGGGCTGCGCCGGCATCCCCGTCGGCGGTCAGGACCTCCCGCAGCCTGGCTGGCCGCGGCGCGTCGTTCGAGCCCGCCGGTGCAATTCCGATCTCGACCTCGGCCAGCCGGAAGCTGCCGCCGGATCCCAGTCCCGGGCCGCCGCCGGGCAGCGATTCATGCGGGACCGCCTGCAGTTCGATGGCCGTGATCGCGGGCAGCGAGATCTCGAACGTCAGGGAATAGACCTCGGCCCCCGGAGCCGCATTCTCGGCCAGGATGGTTCCGTCGTCCAGGACCCGCAACGGTGAGCCTCGCGACGCCTCGGCCCGCAGCGGCGTCAAGGCGACAAACCCGATTTCGTGCGGCGCGGGCGGACGATCGCGGAGCGACAACCGCTCGCCGGGGATCGGGTTCTCCTCCTTGCCGCCGGGCAGTCTCCAGCCCACCGAGAAATGGTCCTTGCCGCTCTTCTCCCAATGGATCGCCTCGACGTAGTACGCCCGCCCGGCGCTCAGCGGGATCCTGTCCCCCGCGTTCACCGGACGCTTGTTCTCCGGTCGCTCGTCCGTGCTGAGGAGCAGAACCCCGTCTTCGTTGGCGCGGATGGTGAACGCATAGTCGCCCGTCACCGGCGGCTGGAGGAAGCCGCGCAAACGCTGGCAATAGTTGTCGTCGAAGTCGGCGGGGGCGGCCAGGCAGTTCGTGGTCTCCGTCAAGTTCGGTTCCGGCCGCTCGCGCCACAACTGCTGGACCGCGTCCAAGTCGAAACCCTTGAAGTCGCGCCAGACTTCGCGCCGGATCTGGCCCGTCTCGGCCAACGGAGACTCGGCCGCCGGCGGCGCAGCGGGGTCCGCCGGCGTGGCGTCTGCCGACGGCACCTGTGCGGCCGCTGGCGCCGGCGGCGGCGCGACGAGATCCAAAGGGGCCGGCGGCGAGTCGCCGGCCAGCCACTTGTCGCGCAGATATGCTTCGACACGCTGGCGCTCGTCCTCCGGCAGGGCCCGCTTGTAGATCAGCAGCTCCGCCAGGTCGCCGACGAAGAACCCTGCCGCAGCCTCCTGTCCGGAGCGAAACGCTGCGCTGCCGATCCGCAGCACCGTCTTGTTCTGAATCTCGTGCCGGTCGCCGGGAAAGCTGCCGCTGGGCAAGCCGTCGATGAACCAATTCAATTCTGCGGCGTCCGCCGAAATCGTGCGGACGCGAAACTGCGTCGAGTCATCACCGCTCGCCGCCAACCGCCCGCCGCTGGTCGCGTTCGCTTCGCCGTTGGTCAGGAAGCACGAATCGTACAGCAGCGAGAACTGTCCCGTCTTGTCGCCGCTGCCCTTGGACAACAGCGTGCCTGCGACACCGCGGGCCACATAGGCGATCGTATAGTCGGCACCCAAGTTCAACGCTTGGGAGGTGCCGGGGATCTCCAGGCACCCCAGGCCGCGAAAACGGGCCACCGGTTTTCCCGACAGGCCGTGGGCGAGGATCTCCGGCGGCTGGCTGGCCGGTTTTGGTTGGGCGACATAGCCACCGCCTCCGCCGTCACTCCACCGCGTGATCCGGCCGCTGCCGGACGGCAACATCGCGGCATCGAACCAGAGCGCCAAACCAGCGAGTCGCGGGGCTTGGCCTTCCGGGATGAACAGCCCTTCTGCGGCCGCGGCTTGGGGCGGCGGAACCGTGCTGACCGGCGGCGCCGCTTCGCCATGCAACGCCTCGGGCTTGGCGTTCTCCTGCACTGAGTCGCCAGCCTGCGCCGGCTCGCCCACCGGCTCGGGACGCGACTCCGGCGCGGACGTCTCGGTCGGCCTGGCCTGCGCTGTTGAGGGCTGCGCCGGCGACGCTCGCTCCGCCGACCGATCAGCTCGCACGGTCGGCCCTGCCGGACGACGGGATCCGGAACGCATCAGGACGGCCGCGGTCACTCCCAGGACCGCCAATGTCACCACCGCCGCCGCGGCGAGCAGTCCGACCGGCGGTCGGCTTCGTCTTGGCCGCCGGGGCGTGAACCGGTCGGTCGCAGGCCGGGACTCGTGCCGCGCGGCAACGGCGATCATGGGAACGGAACCCGGCGGCGCTATCTGCCCCACTGCGGCTGCGGGTTCCACCGGCGACGCTGCGGTCGTGGCCGGTTTGTCGGCGGCGGCCAGTCGCTGCCGCAGTTCGGCGTCGTAGGCGGCCTTCCGCTGCGGATCGAGCAAACAGCGGCGGGCGGCAGCCAGTTCGTTCAACAACCGCTGGGCGTCGGGCAAGTGCGGGCCGTCGGTAATCTCGCGGAGAAAGTCGGTGTGCCGCAGGGCAAACGAATCGATCAGCTGCGGGTCCGCTTCGAACAGCTCGATCCCCAACAGCCGGTAGTGATGCGGCGGCTGCTCTTTGGACGGAATGCCTAGCCAGCGATAATAAGGATCGAACTTTTCAGGCACGGCTCACCCCCCTGGGCAGACGCTTGTTGGCAAGTCTTTTTTACCACACCGCGAACCCCCGGGGCAGGGCTCCGAGGCCTGGATTCCGTTTTTCGACTCGCCACCGACAGCGGACGAAGTGTGGTTGGTCCGTAGTCGAAGTTCTTGCCGAGGTGTGGTAAGATCGGAATCCAAACCGTCAAACCGTGGAGGGAAAACCGATGTCGCGACTGCTCCTCACCTGTCTGCTGCTGACGCCGCTGGCCGCACTCCGAGCGGCCGAATCGCAGCCACCGTCTCCCCAGCCCAACATCCTCCTGTTCTACGCCGATGACTTGGGCTATGGCGAACTCGGCTGCTACGGATTCCAGGAAGTGCCGACGCCGAATATCGACTCGATCGCCGCCAACGGCATCCGCTTCACCAGCGGCTATGTGTCGGCGCCGTTGTGTTCGCCGTCCCGGGCGGGGCTCGCGACGGGCCGCTACCAACAGCGTTTCGGCCACGAGAACAACAACATGGCTCCGGGCCGCGGCCTGCCCTTGTCCGAGACGACGCTGGCCAACCGGCTGAAAGACCTGGGCTACCGCACGGGCGTCGTCGGCAAATGGCATCTGGGCAATGACGTCGAGCACTTGCCGATGAGCCGCGGCTTTGAGGATTACTACGGCGTCACCGGCAATCCGGGCTCGTACTTTACGCCCAAGGGCTTCATCGATTCGCGGCTTGGTCCCACGGTCCAGCCCGTCACCGACCAGGACTTTTATACCACGGATGCCTTTGCCGCGCGAGCCGCCGAATGGATCGAGCAGCACCGGGCAGCGCCGTGGTTCCTGTACCTGCCCTTCAACGCCGTGCACTCGCCGCACGAAGCGTCGGACAAGTACCTGCAGCGGTTCGCTCACATCGCTGACCCGCGGCGGCGGCAGTTCGACGGCATGCTCTCGGCGATGGACGACGCCGTGGGCGTGGTCCTGGGCAAGTTGCGGGCCCTGAAACTGGAGGAACAGACGCTGGTCTTCTTCATCAGTGACAACGGCGCGCCGGGCGGGCGCGACGGGAACGGCGTCCTCCGCGGCAGCAAGCACACGTGCTGGGAGGGCGGAATCCGCTTGCCCTGGCTGATGCAGTGGAAAGGCAAATTGCCGGCCGGCAAGGTCGAAGATCGCCCCGTCGTCCAGTTGGACGTCATGCCGACCTGCGTGGCGGCGGGTGGCGGAACGGTCGACGCTGCCTGGAAACTCGACGGCGTCAACTTGCTGCCCTTCCTGACCGGCGGAAACTCGGAACGCCCGCACCAGACACTGTACTGGCGCATCGACGGCATGTGGGCCATCCGGCATGGCGATTGGAAGTTGGTCCACGGCGACGCCAACAGCGACCCACCCGAACTGTTCAACCTGGCTCGGGACCTTGGCGAACAGCACAATCTGGCGAGCGAGCAGGCAGACCAGGCACGGGAACTCAAGTCGCTGTGGGACCAGTGGAACGTCGAGCTGGCGGAGCCCTCGCCGCCCAAGGACAAGGCCGCCCGGAAAGAGGCCAAGAAGCAGCCCGGACGCAAGGACGGAAAGAAGCAACGCCGGCCGCAATCGTGAGACGGCGAGTCCAACACAACCAGAAGATCAGGTGCAGCGATGAAGCCAGCAATCGCCCAGACGAAGACCGTTCCGGTCACCATCCTCCCGAAGTCAGTCCGGCTGTTCGGCCGAGTCCTCCGTGTGACCGCCGCACTCGCCGTTCTGGCCGTTGGTGCGCCGGCGCTGGTCGCGGGTGAGAATCCCGCAGCCCAGAAGCCGAACGTCCTGTTCATTGCCATCGACGACCTGCGCGACTGGGTCGGCTACCTCGGCAACAAACAGGTCCAGACGCCGAACCTCGACCGGTTCTCGATGCGCGGCGTCCACTTCACCAACAGCCACTGTGCCTCGCCCTGCTGCAATCCGTCCCGCACGGCCCTGCTGACGGGCCTGCGGCCGGGCCAGTCGGGCGTGTACAACAACAACGACGATTGGCGGGCGATCGTTCCCGCGGGCACGGTCACCTTGCCGCTGCACTTCAAGAACCACGGCTACTACGTGGCCGGCGCCGGCAAGATCTACCACGGCGGCCCGGGCGGCTTCAACCGGCTGACCGATTGGGATGATTACCAGAGCGAACGCGGGCTGGGCAACGAGGACGATCCGGCCCCCAAGGGCCGGAAGAAGGGCAAGGCCCAATCCAAGGAGGGCTGGGACGGTGTCGGCGGGATCCGCTTCGGCCCGCTCGAATGCGACGACCAGGACATGGTGGATTACCAGTCGGTCAGCTACATCCTGGCGAAACTGGCCCAACCGCAGGACAAGCCGTTCTTCTTCGCCTGCGGCCTGCACAAACCGCACATGCCCTGGTCGGTGCCGAAAAAGTACTACGACCTGTATCCGCTGGACAAGATCGAGTTGCCCCAGGTCCTGGAACACGACCTCGATGACGTGCCGCCGGCAGGCATCGCGATGGCCAAGCCGGAAGGCGACCACGCCGCCATCCTCAGTTCCGGACGGTGGAAGGAAGCCGTGCAGGCCTATCTGGCGACCATCACGTTCTGCGACGCGATGGTGGGACGGTTGATCGAGGGGTTGGACAAGAGCGCCTACAAAGAGAATACGATCATCTGCCTGTGGAGCGACCACGGCTGGCACCTGGGCGAGAAAGAACACTGGCGCAAGTTTGCCCTGTGGGAGCACGCCACCCGCGCTCCGTATATCTGGGTCGTCCCCGGCGTGACCCAACCCGGCGGCGTCTGCCGCCGTACGGTCGACTACATGCAGATCTATCCGACGCTGTGCGATCTGGCCGGCCTGCCGGTGCCTGAGCAGGTGCAAGGCGAGAGCATCCGCACGCTGCTAACGACGCCGGACGCGCCGTGGGACAAGCCCGCCATTACGACGTGGCTGTACAACAATCACTCCGTTCGCAGCGAGGACTGGCGATACATCCGCTATGCCAATGGCGACGAGGAGCTGTACCACAACGCCGCGGATCCCTTGGAGTGGACCAACCTGGCCGACAAGCCAGAGTACGCCGCGCAAAAGGCGGCCCTGGCCAAGTGGCTGCCGACCGTGAACAACCCGACGCCCGGCGAGCCAACCAAAGGCTCTGGCAAGAAGAGGGAGAAGGCGAAAGCAGTCCGCGGAACATGAGGACCGGAGCATGTACGCAAAACGCTCGTGGCCTTGGCGACCCAAGCCCCGGCCGGACTCGCGGTCGGCGTATTCGGACTGCCACGAGGTCTCGTAACCTCGTTCCATTCGGCACGGGGCCGGTGGGGACCGTGAAAACACGCACATTTGGAAGGCCCGTGTTTCGGGCCCGGTGGACTTGGAAGTCCCGTCACTCGATCTTCAGTCCCCGGTCGTCGATCGTATACGTCTGCACCTCGTCCGTACAGGCGCTGCCGCGATGCTTGCCGACGTACAAGGCGCGCCGCAACCGCTGGCCGTCGCGGATCTTGCCCATGTAGATCAGTGTGTTCGCGTTGGACAGGATGTCGCCTTCGTCCAGCGGCCGCGAGATCAGTTCGTCCAGCAGCATTTCGTGCGAGGTGTACAGCAGCAGGCAGCCGATGCGTGCCGGATCGTAGACGTGCGCGGCGGCGGCCTGAGCCTGTTCGCGGTATCCTTGCCGGAACAGGTCCCGAGCGACCCATTCCGGATCTTTGCGGACGACCTGGTGGTAGACGTACTCCAGCAGGTTCAGTTGGATCGAGTCGTGCGGCCGATCCGAGGGCTCGATGCCGTCAAACACGACGCGCCGGACGCCGCCCACAAAACCGCCGTACAGGAACGCGATCGCCGACTGCAGTTTGGCATTCAACTCCGCGTGCCAGTCCCGCCATTGGTCCCACTCGACGTCCTGCCGCGTAACCCGGCGGCCGCTGTATTCGAACACGTGCAAATAGTCCCCGAACACGCGGCCGGGGGCATAGAAATCCGTCAAGTCCAGGCGATCCTGCCCGGCCACGCAGTGGAGATTCCAGTCGAACATCCCCCGGGCGTACTGGGCGTGATTCTGCGAATCGCCGCGGGCCGAGACATCGAAGATGACGCCGGTACGCTGCTCCTGGGCCGCGCCCGCGCGGGCGAACTGCAATCCCAGTTGCGTCTTGCCAATGCCCGTCGCGCCCACCACGACGGTCAAGGTGCCGGGCAGCAAACCGCCGCCCAACAGTTCGTCCAAGCCGGGTACGCCGGTCGATAAACGGTTGGTGTTCTCGTTCACTTCGGGCGGCCTTCCGCGTATCCGTACCGGGGGTTGCTGACGTCAAAATCCAGGTCGGTCAAACCGGCGCCGAGCTTCAGTTTGGCATAGGTGTATTGCTCGGCCAGCGGCGGATCGCCGCCAGGCTGGTCCGGCCAGTCGTACGCCTCAAAGCGAATCGGCAGGTCCAACTCGTCGTCCACATACAGCCGCAACTGGCTGAACAGGAACTGCTGCCGGTCCTCGGGGTTGCGGATCTGGATACAGCGGCAGCCGCGATCGCCGATCTTCTGGCCGGCGCTCGTCTCGACCTTGCACTGAGGATGGTTCACGCCCTTTTCGGCAACCTGGGCGATCCGCCGGCACAGGTTCAGGATGCCGATCTCGGTCAGCGGATGCCGTTGCCCGTCCATGGCGATGGAGCCGTCGGGTTTCAGCGACATGGTGCCCAGCAACGCGCCCGTGATGCCCGTCGTATGCCCCAACAGATGGCCGTCGTTGCGGCCGGCGACATAGATCGCCTCTTCGCCGCGGCGGTCGGCCGGATCGTAGCAATACACATACACACTGAACGGTTGATGGCGGACCTTGAGCAGGATCCGCTGGGGGTCGCCCAGACAGCCATCGATCGCTTCGCGTTTCAGCAGGATGGCGGAGTAGTCCGGAACCTCCTTCTCGATCTTCGCGGCGGCCCCGCGGGCCCACGCGAGCACGCTTTGCAGGGGATGCTTGTCGCGGCTGACCGATGACGTGCTGGAGGGCGATGTCGAGTCGCTGGCCGACGAATCCGCAGCCCACGCCGGGGTAGAAAACTGGCTCCCCTGACACAACGCCGCGCCGACCGCCAGAATCAGCAGCGTCCGCGGGACGTGCGGCGACTTGTCCTTGCCCGAGCCTTGGGATTTCCTCTGGCTACGCTCCTGCGGCGGCGAGAGCCGTTCCGCCGACCACGACAGCATCCTGCTCATCCGTGTTCTTCCTCCTGTTTCCGCAACCCAGCCGCGAGGCGGAAGCGGCGTTCACTCCGCGATCCGCTCTTTCATCTCGCGGACGGCACGCTCCAGCCCGACCAGCACCGCCCGGGCGACGATGCTGTGACCGATATTCAACTCGTGCATCTCGGCCAGCTCTGCGACCGGCCGGACGTTGTGGTAGTTTAGTCCATGACCGGCGTGCAAGGCCATGCCGAATTGGCGGATCCGCTGCCCCGCCACTGCTAGCTTGGCCAGTTCCTCCTGCTGGGACTTGCCGCGCGCCAAGGCGTACTGGCCGGTGTGTAACTCAACCGCATTGGCGCCCAGTTCGGCGGCCAGTTCGATCTGGTCGAGGTCCGGGTCGAGGAACAGGCTCACGTAGATCCCGGCGGCCTGCAACTGGCGGACGGCACGGGCGACCGCCTCGCGGTGCGTCAGGGCGTCCAGACCACCCTCGGTGGTGACCTCTTCGCGTCGTTCCGGCACCAGCGTCGCCTGGTCGGGACGGACTTGGCAAGCGATCTCGAGCACGTCCTGGTTGCAGGCCAGTTCCAGATTCAGCTTGACCGTCACCGTCTCGCGGAGCACGCGGAGGTCGCGGTCCTGGATATGGCGGCGGTCCTCGCGGAGATGGACGGTGATCCCGTCCGCGCCGCCCAGTTCGGCCAGGACGGCCGCCCAGACCGGGTCCGGTTCGTACGTCTTGCGTGCTTGACGCAAAGTTGCTACGTGGTCGATATTCACGCCAAGTTCAGGCATGGCTTGTGTCCCTTGGGAAATTGGGGGAGCGGCACCGTTCGCCCATTACCCCATCCTATCAGAATCGGCCGCTGCTGGCGATGGCGGCAGTGACGGCCGGACCTGCCATTGATTTGCACGCTCCGGCCGGCCATCATGATCCAATTACACACTCCAGAGGTCGACGCATGCACACACACTTGGTTGACGACGGTCGGTCGGGCCTGCCGCAGCGCGGCCGTGGGACGCTGCTGATCAGCGCCGTAGTTGCGGCGCTGGGGTCGCTGTTGTTCGGCTTTGACACCGCCGTGATTTCGGGCACCACTGAGGCTTTGGAAGCCGGGTATGTTGCGGAGATCACCGAGCGGATCGCGCCTCTGGTGCTGGACCCCAAAGGCGAGACGTACGCCGACGACGTGGCCAAACTGCGCAAGTTCATGCTGGGCTTCACCGTCGCCAGTGCGCTGATCGGCACCATGTTCGGATCGCTGCTGGTGGGCCGGCCCAGTGACTGGTGGGGGCGGCGTCCCGTGCTGGCGCTGCTGGCTGTGCTGTTTACGGTCTCGGCAATCGGCTGTGCGCTGGCTTGGGACTGGCTGTCGCTGGTGCTGTTCCGCTGGCTCGGCGGCGTCGCGGTTGGCGGGGCGTCCGTTGTGTCGCCGATGTACATTACCGAGATCGCCCCGGCGAAACGCCGTGGCGTCCTGGTGGCGGTCAGCCAGCTGAACATCGTCCTGGGCATCCTGGCCGCGTATTTTTCAAACTATCTGGTCGCTGCGATCCTGGGCGCCGACCACCCCGCGGCTTGGCGCTGGATGTTCGGCATCATGGCCCTGCCGTCGGCGGCGTTCCTGCTGACGGCGATGCTGATCCCTGAGAGCCCGCGGTGGCTGGTCAAGCGGGGACGGCGGGAGGAAGCGGAGCAGGTGCTCGCCCGGTTTGGCCACGAGGCCCCGGGCGCCGAGGCGGCGGAGATCGCGGACTCGCTGCAAGCCGAGATTCACGGCACGCAGCAGCGATTGTTCCAGCGGAAGTACCTCAAGCCACTGCTGCTGGCGTTCCTGGTCGCGGCCTTCAACCAATTGGACGGCATCAACGCCGTGATTTACTACACGGCCGACATCTTCCGGATGGCGGGAGCGTCCAAGACCAGCGCCCTGCTGCAATCGGTCATCATCGGCTTGACCAACCTGGTCATGACGCTGGCCGCCATGGCCTTGATCGACCGCCTGGGCCGCAAGACCCTGCTGCTGGCCGGCTCGGTGACCTTCGTCTTCTCGCACGCGCTGGCGGCCTGGGTGTTCTCGACGGGCGCCCAGGGCTGGATTGTGATCGCCGCCATGATGGGCATCGTCGGCTCCCATGCCTATTCGCAGGGCGCCGTCGTGTGGGTGTACATCAACGAGATCCTGCCCAACGCCATCCGCGCCTCCGGTGCCGCCGCCATCTGCTTCATGCTCTGGGTGTTGTGTGCGGCCGTCAGCTGGCTGTTCCCGTTTGTGGCCAAGTTCTCGGCAGCCGGCCCGTTCGCCTTCTTCGCCCTGATGATGATTCTGCAGTTCTTCCTGGTCCTGAAGTATCTGCCCGAGACCAAGGGCCGGTCCTTGGAGGAACTACAGCGGGAACTGGGAATCCAGGAGACTGCTGGAAGCGCCCAGCGCTGAGCGTTTCCGCGACCCGCTATTCCTTGCGATGAAACACGCAGCCCCAGTGCGGGTACACGCGGTGGTCTTCCAGGCGAAAGTCCCGGACCACGACCATGGCGCCGCTGAGCCGATCCTCCCAGACGCCGTTGATGGAGAAAGGGACCGTCACGAATTGTTCGAAGGCGGAGAAGTTCAGAACGATGATGAATCGCTCCATCTTTCCCGCCGCGTCATAGCCCCAACGGTGGTAAATCACGACATCTTTGTCCACGTCGACCCCGTAGCCCTGTTCGTTCAGGTGCGTGTCCTTTTCCTCGTAGGTCCGGGGGTAGAAGTTGGGCGAGCGGAGCGCGGGGCAGTCGTGCCGCAAGCGGATCAGTTGCCGGCACAGGGCGCGGAGCCGCCAGCCGATTTCGTCCTCGGCCTGATCCCAACGCAGCGGCCGCGGCGCCACCCGCTCGCGGCCGGTATCCGGCAGCGCATAGTCTTCGCCGAATTCCTGGCCGTTGTGCAGCAGGACGGCGCCCGGCGAGGTCAACAGGGCGATCAGGGCCGGCTGCGTCCGCCACCACTGATGGCGGCCGCCCATGCGGTTGACGGCCGTCGAATGGTCGTGGTTCTCGATGTAGGTCACCGGCGCCTTGCCGGCGGCAAAGCCGCGATTGGTATCCAACACGCGCAACAGCGACGGAGCCACGTTGCCGGCGGCCGCGTACTGCGGGACGTCCAACAGGAACCGATCGTACCAGCAGCCGTCCGCATCGATCTGGTTGGTGTCCGTAATCGCGTCGTAGGAATTGTCGGTCAGATGCTCGATGATCAACGACACGTTGTGACGGCCCTGGGAGACCAGGTGGCTGCGCAGATCGGAGATCAGCCGCGGGATGCCATGCGAAGGGTCGTCCGGCTGGTAAAAGCCCGTGGTGTAGTCAAAACGGATGCCGTCCAGCTTGTAGGTGTCCAGCCAGTACTTGCAGGCATCCGCGACGAACTGCTGGGTGCATTCGTTGCTGTAGTCCAAGTCTTCGAACAGGCCGCCCTTGGCAAAGCCGCCCGTATACGGCGACTCGTCGGGATTCTGGTACAGCCAATGATAGGGAAAGCCCGTATCCGGATTGAGCCCGGCGCTGACGTGGTTGAAGACGCCGTCCATAATCACGTGCAGGCCGCGGCGGTGGCACTCGTCGACCAGCCGTTCCAGCCGCACCAGGCGGTCCAGCGGCTCCGCCGGATCCTCCACGTAGCGGTTTTCGACGGAGAAGAACAGGAAGGGGTCGTAGCCCCAACTGAAGTCGCTGCCGCGCCACGCGGTCCAGGGCATGAACTCGAGCGCGTTGACGCCCAAGTCCTGCAAGTAATCCAGCTTGTCCCAAACCGCGTCCAGGGGCGCCCGCCCTTCGCGATAGCCGGCCGTCAAGTCGTCGATCATCACTTCGTAGATGACCAAGTCCTTCAACGGCAGCCGATGCGTCAACTCGCGCACCGGTTGCCCGTGGCCGCCGATGACGAAGCCCGCGTTCTCGTACTTCGTGGCGACGTACTTGGTGCACGGGTCGGTGCCCCAACGCGTGGTCTGGTTCTCGAAGGTCAGGAAGTACTTGTACTGGTAGAACCCCTCGGGCAAGTCCGCGATCCGGTAGCTGAACAACTGGCCCTGAGGATGCGCGCCCGGCGCCAGGCACGGGGCGGTGTCAACGTCCCAGTCGCGCAGCCCGAGACGGCTCTGAAAGTCGCCCACCACTTGTATCTTCTTGATCCTGGGCAAGCCCCCGTGGCGGTATTGCAGCGGATCGACGTCCCGGTCTGGGAAAAACAGCCGGAACTCGACGGAGGAGCCCTGGACCACAGCGCCAAATTGCTCGTACATGAGAATCGCCTGTCGCTATGGGAGACGAAAGATCCGGCGTGAGGCGGATCGCCGCCCCGACCGCACCCTCCAATAACCCCAAGTGTACGTCCGGTTCCGTCACGGTCAACTGCGCCGCCCACCGCCCAAGCCCCGCAGAACCGTTTCAACCGTTGCCATCGCGACCGCTTGCCCCCAGGCGGAAGCCCGGGTTGCTGCTTGTTCCGCGCTGCCGACCGCAGTACAATACCACGTCCATGACGAACGGGCGACACCTCGTACGTTCCGGCGAGCCCCTGGCGGGCGCCAGGAGGTTCACCTCACTGCCGTGTCAGGCTTGTGGGCGCAGCAAGGGGCGAGGTGCCTGTGGGACACGAACCGACGGGAAATCGGGGGGCGGCCGATGGCAAAGAAACTAATTATCGACTGCGACCCGGGCATCGACGACGCGGTCGCCTTGTGCCTGGCGCTGTTCGATCCCCGGCTGGAAGTGTTGGCCGTTACGGCGGTCGAGGGAAATGTCTCGGCCGAACAAGCCAGTCTGAACGTGCAGGTCTTGCTGGACCATTTGGACCCGCCCCGCTACCCGCGGTTGGGAACGGCGTCGGCGTCCGAGTCGGCTGCGGCGCCGGACCAGCGGCGGCTGCACGGCGACAACGGTCTGGCGGGCATCAGTCTGCCGGTCGCCCAACTGCACCATCAGCACCCCTCGGAGAAGATCATCTGCGACGAAGTCCGCGCGGCGCCGGGACAAGTCACGATCCTGTGTCTGGGCCCGCTGACCAACCTCGCCCGGGCCTTCCAGCGCGACCCCGCGCTGGCCCTGGCGGTCGATCATGTCATCATCTCCGGCGGCAGCCTGCGGTGCATCGGGAACGTGACTCCCGCGGCGGAATTCAATATGTTCCATGACCCGCTGGCCGCCCGCGCCGTGTTTCGCTCGGCCGCGACCAAGACCCTGATCCCGCTGGACGTCGCGGAAGAAGTCAAGCTGACGCTGGACATCATCGACCAACTGCCCGCCGAAGCGACGCGGGCCGGGCGGTTGTTGCGGCACGTGATCCCCTTCGCCTTTCGCGCTTACCGCCAGCATCTGGGCATGGAACGGATCTTCCTGCAAGACGTGGTGGCCCTGACCGCCGCGCTGCACCCCGAGTTGTTCGAGGTCGAAGAAATGGCGGGGGACGTGGAAACCAGCGGAGAACTGACCAAAGGGGCGACCATCTTCGACCGCCGCCGCTTGTCGCCGGGCCGGTCGAACCTGGCGGTGGCCACCGAGGTCGACGCGGTTGCCGTCAAGGACAGCATCCTGCGCGGTATTGCCGAGGCGGGCAAGGCGACGTAGGGCGTTGTCCAGCCCCATCCTGTGCGGAAACGGCGAATCAAGCTGTCCGCCGGTCGCGGCCGGGCCAACGCGACGCCGTCAGCCGCGCGCATCGGCGAGGCGGAGTTTGCGACTCAGGTCGGCGGCGCTGAGGTGATCTTCGCGGGTGCGGCCGACGAATTCGACCTTGAGCCAAAGGGTCAGCAATGCGGTGGCCAAGTCGCCGGTGGTTTGACTGGCGAGCGTGCTCTCGGGGGCGGCCAGGAGCTCGAGGCTGTGCGGCAGATCCTCGCCGGCGCGGCCGACGATCAGGGCCAGGTCGCGCGCGGGAAAATCGTCCGCGGACAGGATGCTGAGCGACTTGGACAGGTACTCCAGTCGCTCGCCTTCGTAGGTCGCCAAGCCCACCTGAAGCAGCGGCAACAGCCAGGCCGGCGACGGCGGATGGTCGGCCGCCAGGGACCGGAACGGCGCCGCCGCGTCGGCCGGGTGTTCGAGCAGCCTCTGCAGGACGTCGATCTCGCGGACCAGTTGCTCGTACAGCTTCGTCGACAAAGTCAAACGCCGGCAGCGGCGGACAAACGCGGCCAGCGCCCCAGGCTCCAAGCCGCGATCGTACAAGGCGGCGGCAATCCCCTGGGCGTCGAAGGAAATCGGCTCCGGCGGCCCGGCGGAGGGCTGTCGCAGCACGCCCAGCAGTCCATGGAACTCGTGGATCGCATCCGGCCTCTTCAGCGTGCGCAGCAACGAGGAGATGAGTTCCGGATGCACCTCGCGTGCGGTCAACAGCACGTTGGCCAGCTTGATCGCGGCCCGCTTCAACTGCTCGGGCGAGAGTTGCTCGACCATCTCCTGCAGAAGTTGATCCGCCTGATCCTTCAAGGCCGTCTGCACGATGAACACGACCGTGACCTTGATCACCGTTGCGATCTCGGGCTCCGGGAACTTGCGGATGATGGTCGTAATCGTGCCCAGGTTGGCGAGTCGGGCAAATGCCTCGGGGTTGCGGCCGTGAGCCCGCAGCAGGCCATTCAGCAACTGCGAGGCTTCCTTGGCCGTGTAGGCGTCGCAGACGATGGTCATCAGCCGCAGCAGTTCCGGATCGGTCCGCACCGGCACGCGGCGATTGCCGAGCAGCGCCTGGAAGAAGCTGGCAACACTGGCATCGGTGAACTTGACTTTGGCGGCTCGGTACAGATGGAGAAAGTCCGGCTCAAACGCGGTGCCCAGGCCCAGGTTCTCCTCCGGCCGGCGACGCAGAGTATCGCCGCGCGCTGCCAGCAGGGCCTGCAGCAGTTGGTCGCAGTAGTGTCGCTCGCGCGGCAGCGCCGCTTGGCAACTGAGCATCGCCAAGGCGCACGTCAAGCGGCTGACCTGCTGGTTCCGCTGCTGATCGAGGCCGCCCGCCGCGGCCATCCGCTCCGGCGGAAGACTCAGCAGGCTCTCGAGGTCGCGCTGGACGCACAGGAACTCGGGGTCCTGGGAATTCAGCGTGGCCGGGGCCGGCAGCGTTCTGCGGCCGAACAACGCGTGCAGCGTCAGGTAGACCCCAAGGTTGCTGTCCGCCAGCGGCAGCGACTCGCCGGCGCCGGCGGCAGGCAACGACCGATCCCGCGACCGCTGGTCCCTCCCGCCTGCACCGGCCTGTCGCCGCACGTCGTCCGACATCTCCTCAGGCCACCTCCGGGACGACGAACGGCGCGCGGTAGCTGCGCGTCAGCAGCGCGTTGGCCGCATCGTTGTCGACGAAGCGTTCCGTTTGCGGGTCCATGCTCAGCGTGGCGCCGAGCGTCAGCGGGGTGGCGGCCAGGTCGACCTGGTTCGCCTGCAGGTGTTCGAGCAGGCGTTCCCAGGTGGCGACCGCGTCGCGATCGGCGCGGATGCGTTCGCGGATCGCGTCGTTGTTGGCCGTCGCGCCCAGGCGGTAGGCGATATTACCGGTGTGGCACAGGGCGCTGGACAGGTGGCCTTCGAGGATGTCCGCATGCAGGTCCTCGCGTTTGCGGCTGCGCACGGCCTGGATGAAGTTCGCAAAGTGGTCTTCGGCGCCGTTCCACTTCTGCAACTCCTTGCCGTCCGCGTCGTAAGCCACGGCGCCGGTGGCGGCGTAGCCGGGGATGAACAGACGGCCGCCTTCGCAATGGACGTGGACGCCGACGTTGCTGCCCAGGAACTGGTCCATGTCCTTGGCGCCGGTCTGGGCCGGCAGGCCGCGGACCTCGAAGATCAGCGGGGCCGGGCTGAAATCGTGGAACACGATCTGGGTGTTGGCCGTCTGGCCGTCGTCGACATAGCCGAGCCGCCCGCCGACGCTCCACACGCGCGGGGACAACTGGTCGACGCCCAGGCACCAGCGGGCCAGGTCCATCTGGTGAATGCCCTGGTTGCCGAGGTCGCCGTTGCCCGTCGCCCAGACCCAGTGCCAATCGTAATGCAGGCGCTGCCGCAGCAGCGGATCCTGCGGCGCGGGGCCGCACCACAGGTTATAGTCGATGCCCGGCGGAATCGATTGCGGCCCGGAGACCTTGCCGATGCTCTCGCGGCGCTTGTAGCAAATGCCGCGAGCGACCAGGATCTTGCCGAGGTTCCCCGCCCGGAGCCACTCGATCGCCTGGGCGACGCCTGCGCGCGACGAACGGCTCTGCGTGCCGGTCTGCACAATGCGGTTGTACTTTCGCGACGCGTTCACGGCTTGCCGGCCTTCCCACACGTTGTGCGACACCGGCTTTTCGACGTACACGTCCTTGCCCGCCTGACAGCCCCAGACGGTTACCAAGGCGTGCCAGTGATTCGGCGTCGCCGTCGAGATCGCATCCACGGCCTGGCTGTCGAGCAACTGCCGCACGTCGGCGTAGGTCTCCACGCGCAGCCCCTGGCCGCGCAACCGTTGGGCGGCGCTGTCCAAGGCCGCGGCATCGCAATCGCACAGGGCGGCGACGCGAACGCCGGGAATCGCGCAGAAACCCTTGATGTGGTCGCCGCCCCGCCCGCGCACGCCGATCACGCCCACGCGGATTTCTTCATTCGCGCCGGACACCTGGGCCCGCGACAACGCGGGCAGTCCGCACGCGGCGGCGCCGGCAACGGCGGCTTGCAGAAAACGGCGACGCGGGAGTCGTGAGGCGAGCGGCGAGTGAGGCATGGTGACGGAGTCCTTGCGTTGAGGTGGCTGCCGGAACTGCGGAGTGCGGCCCGCGCAGGCAACGTCCCATGATGCACTGCCGCCCCGCCCGCTGGCAAGCCCCGTGAGTCGGAAACGCGGGAAGGCGTGCGCCAAACCCAGCCACGGATCAGCTGGGCAGGGCGTTGCGCAGCTCGTCGGCTTCATCCTTCAGGCCCTCACTGCCGTTCGGGACAAAGCCCGCCTGCAGGCAATCCCGGCCCAGCACCAGCATGGCGAAATCGGCCAGCCGCTTCTGCTGTTCATGGGCCGTGCGGGCACTGGCCAGCGCCGAATCCAGCCGCATTGCTTCGGTCGCGTCCGACGCCTTGTTCCGCCGCTGCTGCTGGTTCTGCAGCTTACGTTCCAGCACGCGCAACTGCCGCCCGGCTTCGTGTGCCGCTTGCTGGCTGCGCGCGGCCGGCTTGGGGAGCTTCTGGTCCACTGCCGCCTGCCCCACGCGTGTCAACACAAAGTCTAGCCGCCGCAGGACGCTGCTGTGGTCAGCCAAGTTGACTTCGGGGCCTCGCTCGCCCTCCTCCACAACGACCGCTCCGCCGCCCTCCGCGCCGCGCAGGCGGCTGCTCCAGGTACTCAGGTCGCCCAGTTGGCGGGCCTGCTGCCGGTCGAGTTCGACGTGTGCGGACTGCCGCGTCCGGGCCACGCGGGCAGACACCGAAATGCGCCCGTTGGCGGCGTAGCTCAATTCGACTTTGACCGCGGTGCCCTTGGCCAGTCCCTGCGGCAAGTCGCGGACCGTGCATTCGCCCAACGAGATGCATTCGGCCGGATCGCGGCTCTCGCCCTCGACGATCGGCACCTTGACGTTCCGCTGATCGTCGCGTTCCGTCACGAACGAGCGTACCACGCGGCTCGGCAGGGGCGTGTTCTTGGGAATCACGATCTTCGCGACTCGCCGCCGCGTCTTGGGCTCGATGCCCACCACGCCCAGGCTGTGCGAATTGACGTTGATCAACTGGCAGGCCGGCATCTCGGTGCGGCGGTCGTCTCGCGACAGCATCGCGGCATACAGCGCCGCCCCGTGCGCCACGGCTTCGTCCGGCGACGTGGCGGCATCGGGCGTCTTGCCCGTCACACGCTGCAGCATCTCGGACACCATCGGCATCCGTGTGGCCCCGCCGACCAGCAGGACGGTGTCGATCTGGTTCCAGTCCAAGCCCGCGTCGCGGACGACCAGTTTCGTGGTGGTCTCGGTGCGGTCGAGCAGATCGCGGGTCATTTCCTCGAACTGCTGCCGCGTGACCTCCAGCCGCGCACGCAGCCCGCCAAAGTTGCACACCACCGGCGTCTTGGACAACTGCGAGATCGCGTGCTTGCAGTCCTGCATTTCGAGCCACAGTTGGATGGCGTCATTGGGATCGGCGCGCGGGTCCAGTCCGTGAATCTGCCGGCACTGCTCCGCGATGTGCTCGACCAGTCGTTCGTCGAAATCCCGGCCGCCCAATCGCACGTCGCCGTCGGTGGCCAGCGCCCGGAACTGGCGGCCATCGAGTTCCAGAATCGTGACGTCGAAGGTCCCGCCGCCTAGATCGTACACCAAGACCCGCCGCGGGCCGCCTTGATAACCGTCTTGCCCCGGCTGAACGAGCCCCTGTTGGTAACCGTAGGCCAGCGCCGCGGCCGTCGGTTCGTTGATGATGTCCAGCACCTCCAGTCCCGCCAAACGCCCCGCGTCCTGCGTGGCCTTGCGGCGGGTCTCGTCGAAGAACGCCGGCACGGTGATCACCGCCTGCTGCACCGGACCGATGCGGCGCTCGGCGTCATGTTTCAGCTGCGCCAAGACAAACGCGCTGAGCACCTCGGGCGGCACCGCTTGGCCGCGGATCGTGCGGTGATACGCATCCCGCCCCATGTCGCGTTTGAAGCAGTCGGCAAATCGGTCCGGGGACAGCATCGACGCCTTGACTGCCTGGCGGCCGACCACCACTTCGTCGTCCTCGAACAATACGGCGCTGGGCGTCAGCACCTCGCCCAGCCCGTTCGGGATCGACACTGGCCGGCCCTGCGGGTCCAGGTATGCGATCAGCGAATAGGTGGTCCCCAGGTCGATGCCGACGGGATCTGCCTTGGAAACTTTGTCCGCCGCGGGCGGTTGGGAGGCGCTCATGCTTGGTCCTCGTTCAATTCGTTTGACCATTACCCAACGGGGAGTGCGCAAGGCAACCGCCCTTACACCTTCTTCGCCGCTTCCTCAGCATCCGACAAAACCATAAATCGCAAGTCCGGCCCGAATTCGGACAGTCGCACAATATCACCGGCCCGGAGCGGATACGCGCCCGTCGGCGGCAGCAGATCCTGATTGATGATCCACACACCCGCCCCGTCGTTGAGAATCCGCCAGCCGAATTGGTCGGCCAGAATCCGCGCGTGCTTGGCTTTCGCACCCGGATCGTGCTTCGCGTCGAAACACACATCCCAATGCTTGCCCCCGCCGATCGAAATCGCGTCCTGCGTGAATTTCAGCCGCTCGCCCAATCGCGAGCCGGACAGGATTTGCAGTTCGACAAACATGGCTACCGTTCCTGGAAGAGTTCACTGGGCACGGGCTTCGTTCCTTTCAAGCCAGTTCTGCAGATCGCCCAGCGACTGGAAATCAAGCAAGGCCTCGCCCAATGTCTCGATCTGTTGGATCGGCAAGTCGCGAATGCGACCCGCGACATCTGCCGGTAGCGGGCCACAGACCTTGGTAAGCAGCCTTAACAAAACGCTGGCGCCGCCCCTCGCTTCTCCCCTCGCTTCAGCAATTCGTTCCACGGAAGTGACGTACGGCATATTCAAGCTCTCCTCCAGTTCACGAAGATCTTGCTCAAATCGCAAACTCAATGCCTCGGTCAGGTGCATCATCCAGTCGATCAGCAGGAAGATCTCCCGCAACTCGTCTGCATTATAGCCCAACTCGTAGAGTTTGCGAACTAGTCGCCATTTGGCTTGGTAGCGGCCTTCGGGGTCGCTGGCGGTCCGCAGGGCTTCGATCTGGGCTCGGGCCACTTGGACCGGCAACGAGTGGTCGTCCCGCCAATCGGTGTTCAGCCGGTCGATTAACTTGCAGGTCGGGAACCGCAACCGGCTCTCGAAACCAGCAACCTGGAACAAGTCCTCGCCCGGCCGCCAATCCGCACTCAAGTCGGCCAGCACGACCAGTGTGACGACCCGCTGGTTGTAACTCCATAACAGGCCGCTGTTGTAGCGCGCCATGCGGCGTTCAAAATCGGCCTCCGGCGAGCTTTGAACTTCCGCGTGCAACAGAATCAACTGCTCATCGCCTGACAGCAGCCGCACCCGCACGAGCACGTCGACTGGCTGATTGCGCCGTTTAGCTTTCGGCACCACACGGCTCAATTCTTTGTCGCACCACGTCGGCTCGACGCTCCAGTCGATGGCCGCATGCACCGCCGGAAAGTACATCTTCAAGAGCTCGCGCAGATATCTTCGAAACGCTTCCTTCCAAGCCCCGTCGTAGTCGCTGTCCTGCTCGCGGTTCTTTCTCTTGGCCATCTGCGATATCTCGTCTTGCGGCTCGTGGCGTGTCCGGTGCGGTGGGAGCGACTTCCTTCACTGTTGCCCCAGCCGCTGGCGGGCCTTGTCTCTCAGCACGTCCGAAATCGGTTGCTCCAGTTCGCTCATCAGCAGCGTGGCGTCGTTGACCAGGTCGCCCGAATTCGACTTTCGCGCCCCTTTCAAGGCCAGCAGGGCCAGTCGCTTCGCCAACTCGGGCTGCGAAGCAAGAATCGCCTTGTCGGCGAGCATCAGCGCCTCGCGTGCGACCGCTTGTTGCGCTGTAGCCGTTGAAGCCTGCACCACGTCGGCATCCAGCCGCTGTTCGGCTTGCTCCAGAGTCTCGGCATCTGCCGGCGTGGTTGGCATGGTCTCTGGCAACGCGGGTGGCGACTGCAAGGCCGGCTCGGACTTCGCGGCTGGGATCGGCTCAGCATCAGGCGGGCCAGGTTCCTTGTCGGGTGCAGGTTTCTGAGCTTCGCTGGGTAACGGCCCGGAAACGGCCGGCTCCGTCGGTTGCGGCTGAATTGTCGGCTTCGGCACCGACGGATCCTGCGTTGCCGGTTGCTCCGCCTGCGAAGGGCTCGCCTCAGCCGGTGCCGGCGGTTCCTTGTCGCCGCCGGATGCCGCAGGCGACGGCTGGGAAGCGTCGGTGGTCGTCGGCTCGACGACGGGAGGTCCTGCCGCAGTCTGCCCCGCGTCCTTGTCGCCGCGGCTCAACAGCCCGACCGCAAAGGCGAAGATCGCCACGGCGACGGCCGAACCGCCAACGGCGAGCAGCCAAGTCGGCTTCTGTTTTCGCGGCGCACGATGCAACCCGCCGCGTGATTCGGCAGAGACCACTCGCGGTGCCGCATTCACGGCAGCAGCAGCCGTCGCCGATCGCAAGCGTGCGTCGTATTCGGCCTTCTTGTTGGCATTCAGCAGACAGACCCGCGCCGCCGAGATTGCCCGCAAGATCTGCTGCGACTCGTCCGAGTGCTTGCCGATCTGAAACGCTCGCACATGCCCAATCCGCTGCTCCGCCGCGTTGGCAATCACGTCCAGATCCGATTCGAACAGCGTCACACCCAGCAGCCGATAATGATTCGGCGGTTGCTCCGTCGGCGGAATGCCAAGCCATTTGTAGTACGGATCGAAGCTCTCAGCCATGCCGCACAACCTCCCCGCGCTGCGATCGGGCTCAGACGCAAAGAATTCCATTTTCGGGGGGAGCTGCTTGTCCACATGGCTGGACGATCGGCCGCGAGAATTGAATTTTGTACGTCCGAGCCCGGATCTGTGAATCATCCCGCCTCAACCGAGACCCCACCCGTTCTCACAACCCTTTGACGTCAGTGCGCAAGATACCCCGACCGATCGGGGCTTGCAAGCGAAGGAGAGCAGGAACCGGCGTCAAGGCATGGCCCGAAAACGCCTTTAGTGCTCCGGCCAGCGGTGGACCAGCGTTTTGAGATCATCCCGCCCAATCCAGGTCTGATTGACATCGCAAGCCCGACCTGACAGACTTTCCGGCAGGATTGCGATGCGACGGCGTCGCGCATCACACACGGGAACAATTCCATGCCGGTAATTGAACGAATCCACTCCGTCGTCCTTTGCGGTTCCCTACTCGCGGCCGTATCGTGGCTCCCGGTTGAATCGCTCCACGCAGCGGATAAGGTGCCGGTTCCATCCGCCGACGCTCGGAGTGCCGCGGCGGCGCTCGTGAAAGACGTGTACGGCGAGGAGTACGCCGCGGCGGCGAATTCTGAACAGAAAGCCGCGCTTGCGCAGAAACTGCTTCAGGCG
>CAIYOB010000968.1 GCA_903927685.1 uncultured Planctomycetaceae bacterium | reverse complement strand
TCGTTGGTTGGGGGTGGCAGCCCGCGGTCCACCAGCTGAAGCTGGTGGCAGACCGGGTGTCGGCTGAAGCCGACAAGTTGCCCGGAACCAGACCCGTCCCGCCTTCCCGCGTCCCGCTTCCTGCCCGCGACGGTCACACGCCGCGTCCTGAACCCGGAGGGTTCCCAGAAGGTAGCCGGTGGTCGAGCGCAGCGACACCACCGGACACGGTGGCCCCCAATGATTTCCGCACGCCGGAGGCGTGCCAGACGAACAACATTCGGCGCATGCTCGCCGCAGGTCCAGGCCGAACTCTTCGCCCCCGCGTCGGCGCTGGCATCCCTCCGGGATGCACGGACTCGCCCTCGCCGCGTACCGGTGGTCGGCGCTGCGCTTGACCCACTTCAAAAGAGCCGGGCCGTTGACCTGCAGGCCAAGACGCCAACGCTGGGGCGGCTCGGGCGGGCCGATCGGCAGGTCTCGATTCTGGGAACGGATTGGGTACGATGGTGCCGTGGCAGCCGAGTCCGTCCCATTCATTTGCTTGCCGGGGCCGTTGCATCATGTCGCGTTCGGAAAGATACATTTCGCCGTCGCCCGAGGACCTGGAGCGTTGGCAGCAGGCGCGGGAAACAGCGAAGCGATGTGACCGCGAACGCGAGGACTTGCTCCGCGTTGCTTTGAAGAAAAGCAAGAAGGCCGAACTCGCGGAACTCGCGCTCCGGATCGCTCGGGAGGACAAGGCGACCGAGTGGCTCCTCGAAGGCGAGCTGGGATTGGACAAACCGGTTCACCTGCTCGTCCACGACGTCGAACTGGCCATGGAGATCGCGACGCGGGTGGACGAGCGTCGGTTGAACGACAATTTCCAGTTCGATCGGCGGGCGTACGATGCGGTACGGCGAGGCTTGTCGCAGTTGGTGCAGAAGCAGGCACTCGAGGAAGCCAAATCGCTCGCCTTGAAGTTGATCGGGAAGGGCCGTTGGCAGATCGACTGCAGCGACGAAGGCCTGATGCAGGAAGAACTCGAAGACTGCCTGCGGCCCGTCATTGGGGTGGTTGCCGGAACGTCTGGTGCGTGCGCATGGGCGCAGGAGATGCTTCGACGCGGCGGGAGCGAATTCTGCCGACCCGAACTGACCGAACTGGCTGCAGCTGGGCCGCTCCCGTACCACCCCGCCGGAGGCCGGGCGCGAAAGGCGAAAAATGCCTGACCTTTTCTTCCATTTGATCCCGCGCTGACGGAAACTCCGCGCCGAGCTATAATCGCTTCAGGTCATTGTTGGAGGATGTAGCTATGCTGAAATCGATTCGCGGCATCTGCCGTGGTGGACATGTCCACCTGCTTGAGCCGCCGCCCGAAGGCGTCGGCGGCGACGTAATTGTGACTTTTCTGGCGTCCGACGCCGTCCAGCTTGCCGAACGTGGCATCGACGAGCAACAGGCCGCCGATCTGCGGCACCGGCTGGCAGCTTTTGCGGAAGATTGGGAACGCCCCGAGATGGATGTGTACGATGCCCTATGATCGCGGCGCTGTGCTTCTTGTGCTATTCCCGGATTCCAATCTCCGGACGGCCAAACGTCGGCCCGCCCTCGTGGTTCAGGCGCACAGCCTACAGACCGGGTTGCCGCAAACGATCGTCGCGATGATCAGTAGCAACATGGCTCGCGCCGGTCACCCCAGCCGCGTGACCGTGCCCAGCGCCTCGCGAGAAGGCAAGCACATGGGGCTGCACACGGATTCGGTGATCATGACCGATAATCTGGTGACCGTCCTGGAGAGCGAGGTGGATCGGGCGATCGGCTCTTGCCCCGACATGGCGCCCGTGGATGCTGCCCTGCGGCACACACTTGGCTTGTGAAAGCGTCCGCGATGTCGGGGCGGGCCCTGACTTCCAGACCGCCTTGTGAACTGCCCTACCGCGATTCGTGAAGAAGGGGACACAATCGCCTCTTGGAAACGACTCCCGTCCCCTCGCCCCCCCCTTTGCGTCCGCCTGGATCCTGTCAGGGACGAATACTCTTCAGCCTAAAACCAATCGTCGTCGATCTCGTTCAGATTGACGTCGGGATAGTCATGATCTCGAACCATTTGTTCGACCGAAAACACCACGTCATCCGGGCAAATGATCTCCACCAAGAGATCTTCAATGACGGCAAGATTGGCACGTATCCCGCCATTCACTCGATCGATTTTGCGAATCGCGTACAGACACCCGCCGCTTGCTTCCAGGAAACCTCCCGTGTAGCAAAGACCGCTGTCCAGCCGCTCCCTGTATTCGTACAGCACTTGAAACAATGCAGGCAAGTCAGTCTCAGTTAACCTCATGGACCGGTTTGGGCCTTCCGGTATCTCGTCGGCGAGTCGCCGGAGCATGCTCGCGTACCGCGAGTCATCCGGTTGTACGAACTTTCCAATGATAAAACTGGATGGCGCCCAGGGAACCCGAAAAGCACGAAATAAGGCCATTAGTCGTTGCAAACGAAGAAGTCGCGGCGGGTTGTTGTTTAGTCGCTCCTCGGTCCAGTCGCTGAACTCGGGAGACATTCGTCGCAACTCCAGGAACGCCGACAGAAGGTCTCGCGCGGTGATTTCTTGCATGCTCGTCCTTTCTAATGTACCACTCCAGCTAAAATAGATAAAGACTTGGCCGCTTTGCGAATCAGCGGCCACTTCCGCCGCCACCCGATTCAAGTCGACATACGCCCAGGTGGCCAGCAATGCGTCGTCGTCCACGGCCGCAATCGACTTGTAACGCGACTCCCAAAACGTGCCTTCGCAGTCGTCCTCCTTGTTCGCCAGCCGCGCCAACGAAACCCATTTGTTGGGGGGCCGGGCGGCGACACCGGGCAGTTCCGTCGCTTGACGCCAATAATTCGTAGCCACCGACGAATTACTTCCGTTGTCTTCCCTCCCCCCAATTCGCGGAGGCTTCGGATGTCTTCCCCCGACCGCAACGATTCGTGCTTGTCCTTCGGCGAGATCAATCGCGAGTTGGATGCCCTTACTGGGCACGATCCTACCATTTTGCAGCGGCAGGCGGAACTGATCGACATGTTGCTGTCCAGCGATATGGGCGCAGGGCCGGCGCGGCGGGCCATGTGCCAGC
>CAIYOB010000967.1 GCA_903927685.1 uncultured Planctomycetaceae bacterium | reverse complement strand
TGGAAGCTGGTCCTGCCCCAAGGCTATCGCCTGGTCCGGTCCAGCGGCACCGTGTACACCCAGCAACTGGCCCCGCGCGTTTCGCCGGTCTGGAATGCCCTGGGAGGCCTGTACTTGCTGGGCGGAGGCGTGCACTCGCCGTGGCAGGCCGTCAGAATGCATGCACGCACTTCGGCGGTGTCTTTCCAAAGCAGCAGCGACGCCTCTTACCTGTCCGACGACGTCCAGTACTTCGCCCCCACGAGCGGCCCCGAGGCGCCGGCGCCGCAGGCCGCGATGTCGCTGGAGGCCAAAGAAGAGCTGGCGGAAGCGGCGAAAGCGGCCGACGCCTTCGCCGCGCCGCAGGCCGAGGCGGCGCCTGCGCCGGCCGAGATGCCACCGATGGCGGCCGAGCCTGACGCGGCGGCAGGCGTGACGCCTGCCGCTCCCAAGCCGGACCCGGCTCAGCCCGCCGATCAGCCGGCCGCACCGCCCGTTCCGCAGCGGCCTGCCGCCGGCGGCGAGGTGGCACAGGGCGGCCGGCCCGTGCGGGATGCCAAGTACTGGGCGCTCGAGGGCGTCCGCAGCCTGCCGATCGACTTGCAGAAATTGGGTGACGAGGTCGCGTTCCAGAGCTTGGGCGCGCGCCCGCTGCTGCGCGTCACGATCGCCAACGGGCGCCGATTTGACATCCTGGCCTGGACTGTCGGGCTGGCGATCTTTGCCGTCGGCCTGCTGCTGACCGGCCGCCGCGTCCGGACCAAGATTCGCTACGTCGTCCTGATCGCCGCGTTGGCCCTGGCGCTGCCCTTGGCGACCGGCCTGACGCACGAATTTGGCGAGACGTTCGATTGCGCCTTCTACGCCGCCTGTTGCCTGGTGCCGTGGTACCTGCTCGCCGCGCCGCTGGGCTGGCTGGTGCGCAAGGCGGCCGACTATCTCCGCAACTCGCAGCCGCAACACGTAGGCGAGTCTCTCCGAGACGCGCACCCGGTCTCACCCAGCCCGGCGCACGTGCTCCCGACGCTACTCCTCGCCGCGGCCCTGTCCGCGGCCCTGATCGCTCCCGCCGCCGCCCAAGCCCCCCAACCTCCCGCCTTCGACCCCAGCGGCTTGATCGAGCTGCTCCGGCCGTCTACGCCGGTCTCATTACCCGCAGATGCCGTGATTATTCCCTACGACGCGGAACAGGGCACCGCCGGCTTGAAGAACGCCGACCGTGTCTTGGTGCCGTACGCCAAGTACGTCGAACTCTGGAATCGGGCTTTCCCCGATCAGCCGCTGCAAGCCAAACCGCCCGTCACCACGTGGTCGCTGGCCGGCGCCGCTTATGAAGCCACCCTGTCCGGCGACAATGACCTGCTGGTCACCGGCCGACTTGAGGTCCAGGTGTACACCGACCAGCCGGTCCAAGTCCCGCTGCGACTGGCCGGCGGCGTGCTCACCTCTGCAACCATCGCCGACAAGCCGGCCCGGCTGCAGTTGGTTCAGCCTCTGACGCCGCCCGCGCCGCTGCCCGAGCCCCAACAACAGGCCGCTCAGACGACGCAGGCCCCCGCGCCCCCGGACGCCGCCTTCGCCGTCCTGCACTTGACCGGCCAAGGCCGGCAGCAACTCACGCTGCAACTCCGCTTGCACCTGGAACGTCGCGGCGGTTGGCGCGTCGCGGCGGCCCACCTGCCCGTGGCTCCCGCCGCCGGACTCACGCTGACGGTCCCCGCTGCCCGCACCGAAGTTCGCCTGACAGGCGTGGCCGACCGCAGCGAGTTCGAGACGACGGCCGACAACGAACAGATCGCCACCGCGCTGGGCGCCGACGGCGCGCTGAGCCTGCAGTGGCGGCCCAAGGTCGCCGAAGGCCAAGTGGACCGCAGCCTGACCGCCGCCTCGGAGGCCGTACTCGACGTCCAGGAAGACGGCCTGAGGCTCGTGTGGCAGTTGAACCTCGAGTTCCCGCGCAGCCGCCGCGACCGCTTCGACGTTTTGATCCCCGCCGACTACCTGGTCGAAAAAGTCCTGGGTGACAACGTGCGGGCGTGGGACCTGAAGCCGGCCGAGAACCTCCAGCGACTGGGCGTGACGCTGCTCAAGGAGGCGGTCGACCAAGAGAAGTTGACCCTGCACTTGTCCCGCCGCGGCGTCGTGGCTTCCGACCAGCCGACCCAATTCTCGGCGCCGGCGGTCTCGGTGGACGGGGCCGTCTTGCACAAGGGCCGCCTGACGATCCGCCGCAGTCCACTCCTGGACCTGCGTGCCACCAACGTCACAGGCTTGTCGCGGACCGACATCGCCGCCGACGTGGCTCAGGCCCTGACCGCCGCGGGCGCCGCCGAGGAAAGTCCGCTCGGCTTGCGGCCGTACCAGGCATTCGAGTTCGGGGCGATTTCGTACGCGTTGGGGCTGGAATCGGCCCCGGTGCCCAGCGACGCTCCGGCGACGCTGCAAAGCTTGTTGCGGATCGGCGAGCGGGAAACCCGGCTGGAAACGCAGGTCAAGGTCGACGTGCGGACCCGCCCCGTGCACCGCGTACGACTGTACGTACCCGCCACGCTCGAAGTCGAACAAGTCGTTGCGCCCGGCGAATTCACCTGGGCGGCGACCGATGCTGATGGACGGCGACTGGTGTGCGTCTACCTGGGCGGCGGCCAGGCGCAGCCGTTTTCTGTCGTCGTCCGCGGGTCGCTCGGACGCCGCCAGGCCGCCGATCCCGTTCCGGCCCCCCAGCTGGAAGTCCTGGATGTTGTCCGCCAGCAGGGCGACCTGGTCGTCCAGGTCGATCCGGCGTTCGATGTTCGCGCCGCCGGCGTGCAGAACTGCGAGCCGATCCCGGTCAGCAACACGTTTGATTGGCTGCAAGCGGAACAGCGGCCGCTGGCTCGCCTGGCCCTTCGTTACCAGACCCCGCAATACGAGGCTCGCTTTGACGTCGGCCCGCGCATGGCCCGCGTCAACGGCTATACGATCACCAACGTCAAGGTGACCGACATCGCCGTGGAAGAGACGATCAGCCTTGACCTGATGATCTACGACGCCGGGATTCGCGAAGTGTTGTTCACGTTGCCGGCGGGGATGGAACAGGCTCGCATCAGCGCCCCCCGGTTGCGTCAGAAAACCATCCAGGACGCAGCGGACGGCCGCAAGCTGTTCCGCCTGGAACTGCAAGACGACACGCTCGGCCAGTATCGCGTGCTGGTCGAGCACGACCGCGTGCTGCCCAGCGGCGGCCAGCAGGAATCCGAACTCCAGTTCGCGCCCCTGCCGGAACTGCGAACCGGCCGCACCGACCAGCGGTACGTGACGCTGGAAAACGCGGGCCGCGATGAGATTCTGGTGGTCGACCAGGTCGAATTGGGACCGCTCGGACGGCAGCAAGCCGAATGGCGCAGACTGGCCGGCATCCTGGGCGAGAACTTGACCTCTGCCTACATTGTTCAAGCCGAAGCCAAGAATCCCAAGTTGACCTTCCGGACCAAGCAGCGGAAGACCGTGGAGACGGCCCGGGCGTCGATTGGCTTGGGCGAAACCCTGCTGGTGGTGGACGCCGCCGGAACCTATCGCGGCCAGCAGACCTACCACGTGAACAACACCAGTGAACAGTTCCTGGTCGTCCGCCTGCCCGACGGGGCTCAGCTATGGACGGCCGCCGTCGCCGGCCAGCCCGTCAAGCCTACCGAGGTCCCCGGCGGCAACACGCCGGATCAGCTCCGCGTGCCGTTGATCAAGACGGCCGAGGGCGATACCGATTACGCCGTGGTCCTGAAGTACGGCGGCCGGTTGCAGCCGGTCGGCGTCGTCGACCGCTTGGACTTTCCGCTGCTGCATACGGTCAATATCAACGTCGAGCTGAGCCGCGTGCGGCTGCGGCTGCCGGAGACGCACACCTGGTTCGACTTCCGCGGCTCGATGCGTCAAGTCTACGACGAGGGTTCGTACGAGGCGGACTTCTTCTCGTACAATGCCAAGCAAGTCAAGCGGCTGATCAGTTCGCTGAGCACCGACAACTACTACGCCCGCGCCCGGTCGATGAGCAACCTGAAACAGTTGGGCCTTGCGGTACACAACTACCAGCAGCAATACGGCAGCTACCGGGCGAATGAGTCCCTCAAGCGGAACCTGGACGTGAACGCCGACCTGATCCGGCAAGCCGAACAGCAGGCTCAGGAGATTTTGGCCAAAGAGGGCGAGGCGGTCAGCACCGACAACCGCGGCCGCTTGAACTCGTTCTTCCTGGACCAGAAGAACGGCTCGGCCTCGAACGTGGTCAACGAACTAGGCGGGAATTTTCAGGTCCTTGCGATTTCTCCCGACGGCCAGGCTCCGGCGGGCGCCAAGCCCGGCGCGGAGACCTTCAATTACCGCTGGCTGGAGAGCAACCAGCTGGAAAACCGCGAACGGTTCGACAAGAAGGACATGGCCACGCGGTTCGGCACGCAGGCCCAAGTCGAAGCCGGCGACAAGCTCAAGAGCTTTGCCAAGGGGCAGTCCCTGCTGGGTGACCTGAGCGGCGATGCCGGGGCCCAAGTCAGGGGCAAACGTCGCAGCGACGAGTCGGAACCGCAGTCGCGGTCCCTGGCCCAGAGCCAACAGCAATTGGCTCGTCAGTACCAGCAGCGGCTGCAGGCCGAACAGCAGGTGGACCAGTTGCAGCAGCAGGCATCCGGAGCCGTCGACTTTGGCGCCGTGACATCCAATCTCACCGCCCCGGCGACCGCTGCGCCCCTGATGCCGGGAATGGCGGGACAGGCCGCAGGCGGTTATGGAATGATGCCTGGTGGCGGCTATCCCGGCCAACCTCCCGCCTCCGGCTCCGGCCCCGCTCTGCCCGGGCCGGGTGGCATGGGCATGGGCGGCATGGGCGGAGGCGGCTACGGCGCTCGTTCGTCCGTCGACGAGTCCCGCGTGGCCGGGGGCGCGGACGGCGCCACGGCCCTCGAAGGCCGGCTCGCCCGCGGCACGATCGCGCGCGGCGAGCGAGCGGGAGCTGTCGCCAGGGACTCGGAGGTTCAGCTCTGGGATCGGCAAGCCGGTCAAACGGCTGTCGAGGAAGACTTTGTACAGGCGGTGCCGCAGACGGCCATGCCGGCTGTCGAGACGCACTTGGCCAGCCTGGATGTCGACCTGCCGCTCCGCGGCCGCGAGTACCTGTTCACCACGCCCCGCGGCGAAGTCGAGATCACGGCTCGCGCCGTGTCCGAACCGCTGCTGGGCCGTTTGGCTCGCCTGGCCGCCGTCGCCGCCGGGATCGTCGCGTTGCTGGTTCTGCTCCGCGTACTGCCCCCGCTCGCCCGCGCCCTGCACCGCAGCCGCATCTTTGCCGGCGGCGTGCTGCTGCTGAGCCTGTTCAGCCTGGTGCTGGGGGTCTTCCCGATCCTGGCCTTGGTAGCCCTGATCTATGGCTTGGTGCAACTGATCCGCCTCACAGCCACCCGACGCCGCGGATCCAGCCCGGCCGTCGCGACGACGTAGCTCTACAATTAGTAACCCAGGCGGACTTGATCGGGCTGCCGTGGATCTGGGCAGCCCGAAGCGCCGAATCGCCGACTGGGGACGCCCACGGCGTGTGCTGGCGGATTGCCGAACCCGGAGCGAAGTGGGATAATCGTCCCACGGGGAACCGTGGGCGATACTCCTTCACCGGACCACGGTCCCGCCCCGGCGTCCAGTCTCGATGCGTCGAGCCGATTCTTGATCGCTGGCGTGTCGCGATGACTGATGGCCCGCAGGCCGAGGACGACACGGACGTGTCCCACACGAGCGAGGCTCGGCGGCTGAAATGCGAGGTGAACGCCCTGTGTGCGCGGCTGGGGGAACCAATTCGGAACGAGAGTCAGAGCCAGGATGCACCGGCGGCCGGGCCGCAGGAGCACATGATGAACGGTGGAGCAGCAATTCTTAGCGACGGGGATCGGGAATCGTGGCAGCGGCGGTTGGACGAGCAGACGGCGGCCGCTCGGTTGGCGAACGAGCAATGGCAGGCGGAGGTCGAGCATCGCCGTCGCGTCGAAGAGGAACTCCGGCAGAGCCTGAAACAGGCCGAAGAATCTCGGCGGGCCATGCTCGGCACGCTGGAAGACGTGGTCCATGCCGAACGCCAGGCCAGCCTGCGGGCGCGGCAACAGGCGGCGATTGCCGAGTTGGGGCAACTGGCGCTGACCGGTGCAGACTTGTCGGCCGTGTTGGACCAGGCCGTCTCGCGCCTGGCCCAAGTGCTGGAAGTCGAATTGTGCAAAGTGCTGGAACTGCAAGCGGGCGGCTCGGCGCTGTTGCTGCGGGCCGGCGTGGGCTGGCACGAGGGGCTGGTCGGGCGGGCGACGGTGGGGACCGGGCCGGATTCGCAGAGCGGCTTCACGCTCCAGAGCCGGGAACCGGTGATTGTTGAGGACTTGCGAATCGAGCGGAGGTTCTTCGGTTCGCCGCTGTTGCCGGAACACGGCGTCATCAGCGGCGCGAGCGTGATCATCGGCGACCCGCAGCGGCCTTACGGGGTCCTGGGGGTCCACTCGACACGGCGGAGGGATTTCAGCGGGCAGGACATCCACTTTTTGCAGGGCGTGGCGAACGTGCTGGCCGAGACCGTGCAGCGGCGGCAGCACCAGGCCGAGATCGAGCGGTTGAATCGGCTGTACGCGACCGTCAGCCAGGTCAACCAGGCGATCGTGCGGTGCCGCTCGCGCGAAGAAATTGGCCGGGACGTGTGCCGCGCCGTGGTCGAGTTCGGCCGGTTCACGGCCGCCTGGATCGGCTGGCGCGAATCCGACGGGCCGGAGTTAATGACGCTGGCCCACTGTGCGTCCAGCGACCACCGCGGTCTGGCGATGCCGGGTTGGCGCGGTCCCTGCGGCATCGCCGCCGAAACTCTGCGGACCGGCCGCGCCACGCTGTGCCAAGACGCCAGTACCGATCCCCGCGCGGCCGTCTGCCAAGAGCTGCTCGGGGAACTCGGCGTCCGCTCGTGTGCCGCCTTTCCCCTCCGCATGCGCGGCCAGCTGTGCGGTGTCTTCACGATCTGCTCGATCGAGCCCGGCTTTTTTTGCGGCGAGGAGATCCGGCTCCTGGACGAGGTGGCCGCGGACATCTCGTTCGCGCTGGACAAGTTGAACGAAGAGGACCAGCGCCGGCAGGCCGAGGAATCGCTGCGGCAACGCGGCGAGGAATTGACCACCGTCCTGGACATCCTCCCGGCCATTGTCTGGGTGGCGTTGGATCCCGAGTGTCGCGTGATCACCGGCAATCTGGCGGCCAATCAGCTGACCGGAACAACGCCCGGCACAAACGTATCCCAAACCGCCGTGGCGTCGGGACAGGCGGTCTATCTCAGGCAACTCAAGCCCGACGGTAACGAATACCGCGTTGAGGAACTACCCATGCAGCGGGCCATCGCCCTGGGCCAGCCGGTGCGGGACGCGGAGATCCGCTTCTGCTTTCCGGACGGCCGGCAGGTCGACACGTACGGCCATGCCGCCCCGCTGTTTGATGCTCAAGGCCACGTGCGTGGGGCCGTGGCCGCGATGCTCGACGTCACCGCCCGGAAGCAGGCCGACGAGGCCCTGCTCCGGCAAACTCGCGTGACCGCGGCGATCAATCAGGTGCTGCTGAAGACGTTGGCCTGCGACACCGACGCCGAAGTCGCCCGCACGTGCCTGGGGGTGGCGATTGACTTGACAGGCAGCGAATTCGGCTGGATCGGCGAAATCGACTCGACGGGGAGACTGAATACCATTGCCCTGAGCGCCCAGGGCGCGCAGTTGGCGGCGTTGGGCGGCGCTCCGGAGGGGATGCTCAAGGGGCTGGAAATCTGCGGCATCTTCGGACGCGTCTTTCGCGACGGCCAGTCGCTGATGGCCAGCCAGCCCGTGTCAAATTTGGACGACGTGGGAATTCCCGCCAGCCACCCGGTCGTGTCCGCGTTCCTCGGCGTTCCATTAGAGGACTCCGGCCGGACGATAGGGATGATCGCCCTGGCGAATAAGTGCGGCGGTTACGAACCGCACGACCAGGCGGCAATCGAGACCCTCTCGGTCGCCTTGGTCGCGGTCATGAAGCGGAAGCGTGCCGAGGCCGAACGGCGGCGGCTGATGATCGCGATCGAGCAGGCGGGCGAGGCGATCGTCGTCACCGACCCGCAGGGGACCATCGAGTACGTCAACCCGGCGTTCGAGACCGTGACGGGCTACAGCCGCCTGGTCGCCGTCGGCCAGAATCCGCGGATCCTCAAGAGCGGCAAGCAGGACGACGCGTTCTACCGGCACTTGTGGGAGACCATCTCCGGCGGCCGGACCTGGCAGGGGCGAATGATCAACCGCCGCCGCGATGGCTCGCTGTACACCGAAGAAGCCACGATCTCGCCGGTCCGCAACGCCGCGGGACGCGTGGTCAGCTACGTGGCCATCAAGCGCGACATCAGCGAGCAGCTGCGCGACGCCGAGGATAAGGCACGTCTGGCGGAACAACTGCGGCAGGCCCAGCGTGTCGAGGCCGTCGGCCGGCTGGCGGGGGGCGTGGCCCACGATTTCAACAACATGCTCGGGGTGATTCTGGGGTACGGGCAGATCATCCTGAATGAGCTGAATCCGCAAGACCCCTTGTGCGAGAGCGTGAAAGAGATTATCAGTGCCGGCGAGCGGTCGGCGAACCTGACGCGGCAATTGCTGGCGTTCAGTCGCCGCCAGACCCTGCGGCCGGTGGCGCTGGATCTGAACGCCGTGATCCGGGACCTGCAGGGCCTGCTCCGCCGACTGATCGGCGAGGACGTCCGCATTGACCTTCAGTTGGCCGAGGGGCTCGCCGCCGTCATGGCCGACCCGGGGCAGATCGAGCAGGTGATCATGAATCTAGCCGTCAATGCCCGCGACGCCATGCCCCGGGGCGGCACGCTGACCGTCGAGACGGCGCCGGTCGAATGGCCCGCGGGTCCGAGTCCGGCTGCCGAAGGACCGGCGCCCGGCACGTACGTGATGTTGGCCCTGACCGACACCGGGACCGGCATGGATCGCGAGACCATGGCCCACATCTTCGAACCATTTTTCACCACCAAGGAGGCCGGCAAGGGCACCGGCCTGGGATTGGCCACGGTGTACGGCATCGTCAAACAGTCGGGGGGCGGCATCCTGGTCGATTCGGAACCCGGCCAAGGCACCCGGTTCCGGATTTTCCTGCCGACGGCGACACGCCCTGCCGAAACGTGTGAATCGCAAGCGGGGCAGCCTGGCACGCTACGGGGGCGGGAGAGCATCCTGGTTGTCGAGGACGAGCCGGCCTTGCGGGAGTTGGTCGAGAACGTCTTGCGCGGCCTGGGCTATCGGGTCTACGCGGCCACCAACGGCGAGGAAGCGGCGCGGCTGGTCGAACAGTTCGGCTTGGAGCCGGAACTCCTGCTGACCGATGTCGTGATGCCCGGCATGAGCGGCCCCCAACTGATCGAACGCCTCCGCCGCACGCGGCCCGGGCTGCGGGTCTTGTACATGTCGGGATACACCGACGACACCCTCTCGCAACACCTTGCCCTCGACTCGAACGTGCCCTTCATCCAGAAGCCCTTCAGCGCCCCGGCGCTGTCCGAGAAAGTGCGGGAGGCCCTGTGCGGAGGTCCGGGATAATCGCCCCCGGCCGAAGCGTCTGTGCCGGTCACGAGCGCCGGGTACCTGGGGTCGAGTGCAGCGAGCCCCCAGTGCCAGCAGCCCCTGGGGGCTCGCCACTCGTACCTCGTGGCTCGACCCC
>CAIYOB010000966.1 GCA_903927685.1 uncultured Planctomycetaceae bacterium | reverse complement strand
GGAATTCAACCCAGCTCGCCTGATACGGGGAAGGAAGAGCCGCCGTCTTGGGTCGGTCTTAATGGAGAGCTCATACTCGATCTCGACGAATCTGGGCGCGTCGTAGGCGCAAAAGTGTATTCTATCAGAATCCTCAATTGGTCCCTGACTGACTTCCTGTGGGAGCGGTTCACGCGCAATAGGTATGTAGACTTAACAGCACCGGCGTGCATCGGCGTCTTGTTGGCGCTGACTGGGATCGCGACTTTCACCTTGGCCTTATTCATCATTGGTTCTGAGGCCAAGAACTCAATTGCGTACCAAGGGCTAATCGGGCTCATCCTCTGCCCTGTACTTTCCGTCGGCTTGTTCTGGGACAGACCGTCCAAGGACATGGATTTCCTGGTCGTTTCGCTGTTTAGCCCCATTCTCGGTGCCATTCTTGGGGTCTTCGTCGGGTTCCTTCGTGCCCTGCTATCGAAGTGGTTCCGTGGCCGGAGGTCACTCAGCAAATTCGCAACCACACAACCGATCACGTAACCTGATGCGCCCCGAATTCTCTGAGACGGAAAGTGCCGGATTCTGTGAGATGGTCGCGGGCTGAGTGGGGCCGATCGGCCGGAGGTTCCGGGCAGAGCTGGAGCGAGGAGAGGAAGAGCGGGACGTCCGTGTCCCGGTGCGGAGTTTCAGTCCGTGGTGGAGGCGGGTAGACGGGCTTCGAGGAAGTGGACGGCGGCGACGAAGTCGCAGCGTTGGATGGCCATCACCAGGTCGATCGGATTGAAGTTGGTCTCGCAGTGGAAGCAACGGGCGAGATTGGTGTTCGGGTTGACCGCGGTGAGGAACTCGCCGCAGCGAGGACAGAGGAAGCAGAATCGTCCCTCGCGGTGCTTGTGCGGCCAGTCGAGCTGGGGCACCAGCTTGGCGACGGGGATCTCGTTGCGGAGACGGTACAGCAGTTGTCGCGGGAAGAACTTGGTCATGGGTAGCTCCTGGCGACGAGGCCAGGCCTCAGGGTAGGGTGAATTCGTTGAGGGTCTGCCGAACTACGGCGTCGTTGACGCGCGAGGTATTGTCGGCCATGGCTTGCACCAGGCAGGCGGTGGCCAGGTTATTGATCTGGCGGGGGACGCCTCCGCTGAAGTCGTGGATCAGTTCTTTGGCGGCCGCCTCGAAGAGCTTTTCGGAACCACCGGCCCGCTTGACCTGGAAGTCGATGTAAGTCGCCGTCTCGGTCTTGGTCAGCGGCGCTAGGTGATGTCGGACGGCGATCCGGTTGAGCAGGGCCGTGTGCTGCGACTGGCGCAAGGTATTCCGTAGCGGCTCCTGGCCCGCCAGCACGATCTTCAGCGGCGGCGCGTCGTCCAGGGCGGAACTGATCAACAGGCGGATGTCCGTCAAGGCATCGCCGTCCAGCAGGTGGGCCTCGTCCAGGATCAGCACCAGTGCGCCTTCCAGTTGGCGAGCTTTTTCCAGGATCTGCTCGAAGAGCCGTTCCTTGCCCCGGCGGGGCACCTCTCCCAGTTGGTTCACGATCAGCTTGAGCACGGCCGCGGACGGGAGGCGGGTCAGGTGCAGGTAGACGGGCTGATGCTGGGGCCGCGGCAGTTCGTGGATGAACCGCTTGAGCACGGCGGATTTACCGACTCCGCTGGCGCCGGTGAGCAGGCCCACGGTGGCCTGCTCGGCCAGGTAGCGGAGCCGGGCCACGCCTTGGCGCATGCGGTCGTCCTGCCAGAGGGCCTCGGCGGCGATCCGTTCGGCGAACGGTTGGGAGGTGAGTTTGAAATGGGTCAGGAACATCAGGCGGTCCTTTCGTCATGGAGTTGCTGTAACAGGAACACGATTTCCGGAATGGTCCGCTGGCGGGCCCGGCTGCAGGCGCGTTCCAGCAGGTCAGCATCCAACCGCGTCAGGCGGGCGTAGACTTTCTGCAAGGTTTCCAGTTCGTCGGTGCGGAAGGCGGACAGGCCGCCGGGTTGGCCCAGAAAGGCGGCCAGTTGCTTGACGAACTCGGCGAACGGCCAGCGGCGTTGGCCGCGAGCCAGGGCGGCCTGGTAGTCGATGCCGCTGCTGTGTTGCCGCAAGGCCTCTTGATGCTTCTGAAGGAGGAGTTCGATGTAGTCGAACTTCGGCTGTCCGGGCCGCGGGGCTGGCGGCGGTTGCGTCGCCGGGCCCTCGCGGTGATACCGCTGGCCCAGTCCCAGGTACTCGTCCTCCAGGGAGTAGAGGTAGACGGTCTCCAGTTCGGTGAAGGGGTCGTAGCGGACTTCCACCCAGTCGCCGCGGAGTTGCGGGGCCACGCGGAAGAAGCGGCCCTGGAGCCGCACATCGGAATAGATGGGATCCACCTTGCGCCGCTCTCGCTGCAGGAAGTACTTCAGGATCTGCTGCAGGTCGACATGGCGGGTGAAGGCCAAGCCCTGCTCGTAGCGGAGCCGAGGCGTCTGCTGCGTTTCGCGGTTGCGATGCTCGTGGTAACTCACGTTCAGCCAGGCTTGCAGAGCCTGGTTCAGCCGCTCCAAGGTGAGCGGCGGGCCGGCACGCAACTCGGCTTCCAGTTGATCCTGCGCGGTGCGGAAGAAGCGTTCGATCAGGCCGCCGGGCGGCGGATCCCCGACGCCCCGGTGCAGCAACCGGATGTTCAAGGCACAGCAGGCCCGGCGCAGCGCGTGGGCGTGGTAGATCTTGGCGTTGTCCAGGTACAACTCGCGGCTGGCCCCGTGCGCGGACCAGGCCCGCAGCAGGGAGTCGATCAGGATGTCCAGGTTCTCTCGCAGGTAGTAGCGGGCCTCGACGATGTATCGGCTATGGCAGTCGATGAACGCCGAGAGGTGCGTTTCCACCGCCCGGTCGCCCACGATCACATACGGGCCGTCCTCGAAATCGCCGACCCACAAGGCATTGCTCTGGTCGCGCGTCCAACGGCAGCGGATCTTCTGTTGGCTGAGGCCCAACTTCCGCCGCGTTGCGCCGGCCCGTTTCAGGTGCCGATACAGGGTCGACTTGGGGATGGTGGCGTGGAACTCAACTTTCAGGAAGTCGTTGATGGCCCCATGCGCGCGGCGGGGCTGATCCTTCTTCAGCTCGATCGCTTTGGCGATCATGGCCGCTCGGTCGCGGCGGGGCTGGCCACGATCCTTGCGGCGGCGGGGCATCAGCGCGTCCAGGCCCCCCTCGCGGTACCGCTTCCACTTTCGCCACAGCGTGGCTCGCGAGGGCTTGCGGCGCTTCCCATTGGGGAATTCGCACTCGCTTTGGGACAGTTCAGACAGAAAACGACCGGCCTCTGCGGCAGGAATCTCGCCGTAGAGGAGCGGCGCCAGCAGGGAGCACCAGAAAACGGCCCACTGCTCGTGGCGTTCGCGACGACTGGCCATGCGGAACCTCCTTCTCGTCAGGAATGAACGTGACGAGCAGAAGATTACCTCAGCGCCAACCGGCCGCCGTTGCAAAGTTGGGGAAAATCGCCTTGCCGAACAAGTCCTGGAAGACCTTCCTGATCACCAGGGCCTGCAGAGCCCGCTGGAGCGTTTGCCGTCGCCGGTCGGATCGGTACTTGGCGGGGCACACGCTCCAGGCCTGGCGATGCAGCGTGCTGCGGGGCTCCCGTCGGTAGATCAGCCGCAGGGCCCTCCGGAACGTACCCTGCAAGCCGTCGCCCAGCCACGACAACCAACGCCACACGGTGCTGGGCGCCAGGGCGGCGGCGCGGCGGACCAAGGGGGTGTCGGGCGGGCCGTCGTAAACCAACACCCGCCCCGCGGATCGCACACAGCCTCGGTACGACTGGTCTGTTCCCAGGTAGGCTTGCGAGCGGTCGCACACGACTTCGCTCACAAAACGCTTGTGCGGCAAGGCAAACGGGGGTAATCGGTAAATCGCCTCCCGCAGTCCATGCAGGTCCAGCGCCAGATCCCTGAAATGACAATCTTGACACAGCCGGCGATCAGCAGGCGAAAGGCGCGCGGCCGGCAGTCATGGACGCGAAACGACTGAGGCTTGGAGTTGGGGCAGCCGGGGCAACCGGTCCCATACCACACGGGCTCACCCGCTTCCACCCGCTGGGTGTGGGACTTGACTTCTTGTTCGACAGACATGATTCTGAAAGAGCTGATTTTTGTTGGGGGCGTGCCGCGGAAAGCCTAGTCCGCGCCGCCCCTTTTTCGTTCTTCCCCAACCCAAACAACGCACGTGCCGCGGCGCGCAACAAACGAGGGGGGGCGGGGTCCTAGATTGCTTCCTTGAGGGCGGGATCGCAAGGGCCCGGGCTGCCCAGGCGGCGGGGTAGCCATTCAACGAATCTGAGCCCCCAACGGCAATTCAGTCTCCAAGAATTCGGGCCGCCGCACCCTACCTGCCCGCCCCGCTACCCCTCGGTCAACTGCACTCCTTATGCCCGGCACCGCCCAGACGCTGCTAGCGGAACGCGCAACACTCCGATCAATGCCGCTCAGTGGTTTCCATTCCTGCTCCTAATAGGCCAAGCAACCTTCACTATACCGAGCCTTCTCTGCTGTCTTCTTCAGCTCAACCATCAATTGCCGAAATCCGGCCTCAAAGCCGTCCAGAAACTGCCAGCGAGAAAAGTCCGGGATAGACGATTCTCCAAATCTATCGACATTTTCTTTTCCCGAAGAGAGAAGCCAGTTCCAGAGCGTTGTATTCGCTACTACGCGAACCGGAAACATCGCTCGCATGTATGTCGAGCCTTCTCGATAGGAAGCGTTCCAGATCTCATTGTCTATCCAACG